>WJPL01000001.1:556684-870481 GCA_009649675.1 Alphaproteobacteria bacterium HT1-32
TGTCCATCAGCCAGCCGGCTGTCTCAAAAACCCTCAGCGATCTGGAGGCGCTTCTCGGGGTTCAGCTGATGAAGCGAAGCCGGCGCGGGTTCACCCTGACCGGCGAAGGCGCGCAGTTTCTCGACAAGGTGGATGCCGCATTGTCTTCGCTGCGTTCCTGTATCGAAAGTGTCACGACACCGCATGTCAGCGAGCGCGAAATCATCCGGGTCGGCTTCCTGCCGGCAGCAGGTGGCAGTCTCATACCCGACGCTGTACGCGAACATCTGCAATTCAATGAGAGCCATAACTTCCGGATCATTGCTGCGCCGACACCGGATTTGCTGGAACGGTTGCGTCTGGGTGATCTCGATTTTGTCGTGGGCCATCTGTCCGAGCCTTCCCATATGCACGGACTGAACTTTGAATATCTGTATTCCGAATGCATCGGTTTTGTGGTCAGGCCCGGACATCCCTTTCTCAGCACATCCCCTTTCGACCTTCAGCAACTGGTCAATTGCAGTGTTCTGATGCCAGGGCCCGAAGCCATCATTTCTGCCGATGTGGAACGTTTTTTGCTGTCGAAAGGCATCCGGGACATACCCTACCGGATAGAATGCGCGTCCCACATGTTCGGCATCAATTTCACCCGGGCCACCGATGCTGTCTGGATCACCTCGGACGGGGCGATCGAAAATGATATCAGGGAAGGGCGGCTGGGGCGGCTTGATGTCGACACCCCGGACACCACGGCGGCAGTCGGTCTCACAACCCGAAGTTCCAGCCCGGTCCACCCGGCAGCCCGCGAATTCATGGATATACTCCGGAAATCAACGGGAGGGCTTCTCTCCTGAGAGCCGTCTCCTGCGCTCAGACATCACCTGACCGGATCAGCGACCCGGCCTGTCCCGAATGACAGGCCGGGAAATGGTCTAGCCAATCGTTTTAGCGAAGAAATCCAGAGTACGGCCCATGGCTGTTTTAGCACTGTCAGCGTGATAGCTGCCGCGCTGATCGCAGTTGAAGCCATGGTCTGCCGGATAGATATTCACCGGCACGTCGGGGTGTGCCTGACGGATCTTGTCTACATCGGTCAGCGGAATGCCGTGATCGAATTCGCCGAAATGCAACAGGGCGGGGCAGCCCGGGGTTTCGTCGAGGAACTGGGTAATCTGGCCACCGTAGTAACCGACCGCACCAGCCATGCCTTCGATGCGCGTTGCCCCCAGCCAGGCAACAGTACCGCCCATGCAGAAACCGACAATGCCGACCTTCTTGCCCTCATCCGCCAGCAGCCTGAAGGCGGCACGGCTATCTTTCACCATGTCGTCCCAGTCTGCTTTTCCCTTCATTTCACGCCCGGCGGCAATATCATCCGGTGAATAGCCGACTTCAAAGTCACGTTCGATACGGTCATAGACGGCTGGCGCCACGGCGCTGTAGCCGGCTTCTGCAAAACGGTCACAGACCGACCGGATATGGCTGTTTACGCCAAAAATTTCCATGATGATAACCAGCCCGCCCTTCGGCGTGCCAGCCGGGTCAGCGCGGTAGGCTTTCAGTTCAAAACCGTCTTCCGCCGTCAGTTTCAGCCATTCGCCCATAATCAGCTCCCTTGAATATCAGGTTCATCCATTACAGGGAAACTAGCCGCCCGGCGGCAGACCGACAATGCCGCAAACAAGACAGTCACTTTTCAACGAAAATCAGAACGACGCCATCTTTCAGGCGCTCTGCGATATCCGCCATCGACATCTTTCGTCCCCGCCCGCTCAACCGGACATCATTCTGTATCCCTTCGGCACGTACCAGCGGCATCAGATAGGCAGGCTTTGCCGCGTAATGAACATCGGTAATCCGCTCCCGTCCGCCCACGTCCCTGACAAGTGACAGGGTCGCAACCCCGATGACCTCACCGAACAGATTGATTACCGGTCCGCCCGAATTTCCGGATTGAATCGGCGCATCCATCTGGAAGTAGCGGACATCGTCGCCCAGCCCGTTAACAGAGTTGATACGCCCGAACACCGCCTTCTGCTCCTGCCCCTGACTCTGTGGCTGCGGATAGCCGAGCACAACCAGATCATCCCCCCGGCGGATATCGCGGGCCACGCCCAGAGGCAGGGCATAGGAAGGGGTGTCTATCGTTCCGATCGCCAGATCGTTGGACGGATCCTCACGCAGCAGCCGGGCCGGGCGCCATTTGCCATCCGGTGTCCGGACGGAAATCCGGACTGCGTCTTTGATGACATGATGATTGGTGACGAAATGGCCATCATCCGTGATGAAGAAGCCACTGCCGGTCCCGCTGCCACCACCCTTGGGTGGTGAGGTTGATCCGCTTTTCGCGACCGGAGGCAGAGAGGGAAAACCGGCCTTGCGGGCATCCATCGTAGCGACTTGCCCCTGTACAAGACCGACGTTCCTATCGTACCAGATTTCCAGCTTGTTACCATTCTGATCGGCTCCCCGACCGTATCCGGAAACGCAGTCATCTGCCGCCCAGGTAGCCAGCAAACGACGTCCATCCTGGCAGGACAAAGAAACCGTACCAGCGTCTTGATCGCATTTCGAGTCTACTAAGTTGTTGGAACGGTCCCTTCTCATTGTCCCGGTACATTGCATGCCGCCGGGACTGATGACGCCACTGACTTTCCCCGACGCTCTGCCGGTCTCAAGATGGATTGTACCGAGAAAAGTTTCTTTATAGTTCTCGAAATTCCCGCCAATGCTACGCGATGTTGCGCATCCGCCCAGAGTGAACATCATCAGGGTGCAGACAAGAATGACCTTTTTGATATGCAATTTCCGACTCCGCTGGGGACGATGGCAACACCATCACAGCGGAAAGGTTGCACCAGCCGACGGGATGCCGTCAATAATCGTTATACGTTAAAGCGGAAATGCATGACGTCGCCGTCGGCAACCACATATTCCTTGCCTTCAAGCCGCATACGACCGGCATCCTTGGCCCCCTGTTCGCCATTGCCCGCGATATAATCGTCATAGGCAATGGTCTCGGCCCGGATGAAGCCTTTCTCGAAATCCGTATGAATCACTCCGGCGGCACGCGGTGCCGTGGAGCCGCTTTTCAGTGTCCAGGCCCGTGCTTCCTTCGGGCCCACGGTAAAGAAAGTCACCAGATCAAGCAGGCTGTACCCTGCCCGGATCACCCGGGCGAGGCCCGTTTCTTCCAGTCCGAGGGACTCCAGATATTCCTGTTTCTCCGCCTCATCACCCAGCTGTGCGACTTCGGACTCAATCGCTGCGGAAATCACCACGCATTCGGCTGATGTCGAGGCTGCATAATCTGCCACGGCCTGCGAGAACTTGTTCCCGGCACCGGCGGCATCTTCTTCAACATTACAGACATAGAGAACCGGCTTGGAAGACAGCAGCTGGAAATTGCGGAACCGGGCGCGATCATCACGATCCACCTTCAGGGCACGGGCCGGCGTACCATCAATCAGCAGCTTCTGGACGGCTTCGAGCAGTTCGATATCTGCCTTCGCTTCCTTGTCGTTACCCCGGGCACGTTTGATCGCCGCCTGTATGCGACGTTCGACACTTTCCAGATCGGCCAGCATCAGTTCGGTTTCAATCGTCTCGATATCGCGAACCGGGTCGACCGAACCATCAACATGCGTGATATCGCCATCTTCAAAACAGCGCACCACATGCAGGATCGCATCGGTTTCACGAATATTGGCAAGGAACTGGTTGCCCAGCCCCTCACCTTTTGAGGCACCACGCACCAGACCGGCGATATCGACGAATTCCAGCTGGGTCGGCAGAATTTTTGCTGACTTCGCAATAGCCGCCAGTTTGTCGAGGCGGGGGTCCGGCACGGATACGCGCCCGGTATTCGGCTCGATCGTGCAGAACGGATAATTCGCCGCCTCTGCGGCTGCTGTATTGGTCAGCGCATTGAACAGGGTCGATTTACCAACATTCGGCAGCCCGACAATTCCACAATTGAACCCCATATCACGCCTCTTTCTTTGACGCCACAGGCTTCACCGGGCCAACCCGGTGCGCCACACGGCTCATGAATGCTTCGTGGTCACCACCGACCATCAGATGAATTTCGCCGGAGATTGCCTCCAGCACAGGAAACAACCACTCGCGATCGGCTTTTCCGAAGTCACCAAGGACATGGCTCATGACCCGGTCCTTGTCGCCGGGATGCCCGATACCGATCCGGACCCGCCAGTAATCCTTGCCGAACTGATTATCGATATCACGGATACCATTATGGCCACCGGCACCACCGCCGATCTTCACCCGTACCTTGCCGGGCGCAAGATCCAGCTCGTCATAGATAACGATAACCTTCTCACGCGGCAGCTTGTAGAATTTCGCAGCGGCGGCAACAGACTGACCGGATTTGTTCATGAAGGTCATTGGCTTCAGTGCCAGAACCTTCTCGCCGGCAATTTCGCCTTCTGCAACGCTGCCCTGGAACCGACTCCGGGGCGCAGAAAAGCGATGGCGGTGGATGATTTCATCCACCGCCATAAACCCGACATTATGTCGATTATCCCGGTATTTCTCGCCGGGATTGCCAAGGCCCGCTAGCAGGAACAAGTCAGATCACTCGTCTTCCTTGTCCTCGCCATCTTCTTCTGCACCATCTTCTTCATCGCCTTCTGCTTCATCTTCTTCTTCGTCATCAGCAGGCATGACAGACGGAGCCGCAATCGTCGCGATCGTGAAGTCACGATCCGTAATCTGGAGTTCAACGCCCTTCGGCAGGGTGATCGCGCTGACATGCAGGCTGTCACCGATTTCACCGGCAGATACGTCGAGGATCAGGGCTTCCGGCAGATCGTCCGGATTACAGATAACCGCAACTTCGTGACGCACGATGTTGAGAACACCGCCGGCCTTCAGGCCACGGGACTGTTCTTCACCTTCGAACACGACAGGAATATCAACATGCAGTTTGGTATTCTTGCCGATACGCAGGAAGTCGATATGCAGGGCCTGATCGCTGACCGGGTGAAGCTGCACGTCTTTCGGCAGAACCCGATAGTTTTCCTTGCCCACGGTCACTTCACAGATCGTGTTGAAAAAGCCCGGATTGTTCAGCGCCATGGCCAGTTCTTTTTTGTCCATGGACAGCGATACCGCTGCCTTGCCGTCACCGTAAATCACCCCTGGCACCTTGCCAGTTCGTCGAACTGCGCGGGCGGCCCCCTTGCCAACCTGATCGCGCGGTTCAGCCGTAAATGTTGCTGTAGCCGCCATTTGATTTCTCCTGTTTAAGATCCGGGAAAGGCCTCCAAGGGTGCCCCATAATCCCGGGAATGCGCCGTTATAAGGAGCAGCGGCGCGAAGTCAAACGAGTCGGAGAGACAAAACGGTCAGATAATCAGTCGAACAGGCTGGAAACGGAGCTTTCAGAGCTGATCCGGGTGATGGCTTCCGCCATCAGCGGGGCAATGGAAATGTGACGCATGTTCTGCGCAACACGCACCGCCTCGGTCGCCGGAATGGAATCCGTGGTCACCAGGCTCTCCAGCGGAGAAGAGGTTACACGGGCCACAGCACCACCCGACAGCACGCCATGCGTGACATAGGCTGAGACTGCCGTTGCACCGGCTTCACGAAGCGCCACAGCTGCATTGCAGAGCGTACCGGCCGAATCGACGATATCATCGATCAGGATACAGCGACGTCCTTCAACCTCACCAATGATGTTCATGACTTCCGACACACCGGCACGTTCGCGGCGCTTGTCGATAATGGCGAGATCGGCTTCAAGCCGCTTGGCAATGACGCGGGCGCGGACAACACCGCCAACATCCGGGGAGACGATAACCAGATCGTCACCCTTGTGCTTGGCTTCAATATCAGCCGAGAAAACCGGTGCGGCGTAAAGATTATCAACAGGGATATCGAAGAAACCCTGAATCTGCCCGGCGTGAAGATCCATGGTCAGCACCCGGTCAGCACCGGCGGTGGTGATCAGGTTGGCAACCAGCTTCGCCGAGATCGGTGTTCGCGGGCCGGACTTGCGGTCCTGCCGGGCATAGCCGAAATAGGGGATTACCGCCGTCACGCGGCGGGCCGAGCCACGCCGCAGCGCATCAAGGCATACCAGAAGTTCCATCAGGTTGTCGTTTGCCGGGGAACAGGTGGACTGGATAACAAATACATCCTCCCCACGCACATTCTCCTGAATTTCGACAAAGACCTCCATATCGGAGAAGCGCCGGACGCTGGCCTTGGTCAAGGGCAGCTTGAGTGACGCAGAAATCGCTTCCGCCAACGGACGGTTACTGTTGCAGGCCAGTATTTTCATCGTATGTCCCGTATGCCTATTCCCCAGGCACTGTCTCGCGACAGCATGCGGAAGTTCATCTGTGATGCGCCCCACCTAACGCGGCCTAGTCTTTAGCAACGCATACCGAACATGTAAACGACCGCTGTCCCATGACCGGACAATTTATTACCGCGTGATGACGCCATCCTGTCTGAGCACGTCCTGCAGACCTTCCAGACTGCCCTTGACGATTTCATAAGCCAGCGCCCCCCAGCGCCCGTCCAGCGCGCCTTTTGGAACCTTGTTCCCTTGTGAAACGGTTCCCAGCAGCTCTCCGGATTCGGCGCGGACAAGATGCCAGCGGATTGAAACATTTTCTGCCCGGTCGCCCGCTGCAATCATCTCAACCGCCCCCTGAACAAAGTAGGAAGCATCTTCTTCACTGTCTGCGAGCAGGAATCCTTTCTGTCGCAGAGCCGCCCGCATGGAGACCGTCAGGTCACGATTTCCGGTTCCCGGCGCACCTGTAACTTCATCCGCAAAAATACGGATGTCTTCCGGCTGTTTCGCCGACTTGACCTCTTCATCCTGCACCGACGGGGAAATCTCGGCGGCAACCACGTCGGCAATCTTGTTCATCAGCACCGGTTCATGAATCACCCAGGACAGATGTTCTGCCTCAATGGCCTGCAGAAAACGGTCAACCTCGATACCCGTCGGATCAAACAGCCGCCAGGTGATCTGCATCCGGATCATCAGCTTCGGGTCCGGCTCGGCCTGAACGGTGCCCAGCAGCTTGTACTGATACTGACTGCCTGTCTCCAGTGCAGACGGGACATTATGCTCGAACAGCTTTTCCTTGATGCTGGTCCGCAGCGCATCCGACGCCGCCTCCGACATACCGGCAACCGGCTGGATAAAAATGCCCGATGAGTCCTTCAGCTTGACCAGCGGATTGATTTCCAGCCGGGCGCGCTCGCTGAACGGTTTCGGCAAATCGCCGCAGGCCGTCAGAAAAACCGCGAACAGACAGCAGACCAGCAGACGAAGGCTGCTGTTATGGCCGGTCATCCAGTTCATCAGGCGACACAGGCAAACAGGATAGCGAACAGAAACGTCCCCAGCAGCATGATCGTCAGGTAGGGCATTACCCATGACCCGGCAGGCTGATGGCGGCGATCATCCGCCCGTAATCCGGCTCACCGGCCAGTGTCGTCCGCCGGTAGCTGAAATATTTCTGTGCATCCGGCAGGGTATCATGATGGCCACCCTCAACGCCCGCGACGCCACGTGCGTTGAGCCGGTCCCGGATATAGCCCGGCAGGTTGAACATGAACTTGTCCGGCCGCTGACCAGCGGCGAAATACCGGTCGTTCGCTGTGCTATCGACAACAAACCGTTCACGGAACTCTGCCCCGACCTCATATGACTCAGGCCCGATGCAGGGGCCGATGGCGGTGCGGATACGATCCGCCCGTGCGCCCAGTGCCTCCATCGCATCAATTGTTGCATCGGTGACACCGGTAAAGGCACCGCGCCAGCCTGCATGGGCCGCACCAACGACACCGGCTTCCGTATCAGCGAACAGCACGGGCGCGCAGTCTGCCGACAGGATCCCCAGCACAAATCCCGGCTTCCGGGTAACCATGGCGTCGGCCTTCGGGGCCGCATCCGGCGACCAGCCTTCCTCGACCGTCACCACATCCGGGCTATGCACCTGATAGACGGTCAGCAGGGCCGAGGAGGTTTCAGCGCCCATGGCTTCCGCCACACGCCGCCGGTTCTCTGCCACAGACTGATTTTCATCGTCAGAGCCGAAGCCGCAATTGAGCGATGAGTAGATACCGCCGGACACGCCGCCTTCACGGGTGAAGAAGCCGTGGCGGATCGAGGGGTCTGCTGAAAGCTCTGGAAACTGGATCATCCGAAACCGGGTAAGGTTGAAGTGCGATCTGATGTCGCGCCAAACACCTTGAACAATTTGCCCATTCCCTCATCGCCAATCAAGCGGTCGCACCCAGATTTCAGCCGCACCACCTGTTCCGGCCCGGCTTTCCCCGCCAGAACGGCCAGACGCGATTCGATACCCAGTGCTCGCAACCAGTCACCCTGCGTCGCAATTGCCGTATTTTTGATGCCCGAGTCGGCAAATACCTTCTGAATTGCCCCAAAATCCACATGCGCTGTCAGGTCCGCCTGTCCGGGGTTTTTCAACGGGTCGACAAAGGCATGACCCGCCATCGCCTGAAAGCTGTCGCCGGGCAGCGGACCGACATAACCGTAATCGATCAGCAGCGCCGCCCCGCCGCGCTCCTGAAGACCGGTTGCGATATCACGGGCGACAGACCGGGCTGCCGGACAAATTTCCACCACGGTTTCAGCCGGGACATCAGCGAGGGCAGGATCAATCAGCAGGGCCGCATCCGGGGCGGGTTTACGGGCATAATGAAACCGCTCTCCGTCTGACCCGACACAGATTTCCGCCCAGCCTGCCGACGCTCCCCCGGCCTGACGGACAAACTGGCGGACCGGCAGGGCGTCGAGGAATTCATTACCGATGATGAATAACGGCAACTCCGGCAGGTCAGCCACCCGGCCGAGCCAGACCGGCGCATGATCTGCGAGCCGTTCCTGCTGCACCGCCCGCAGGCTGCTGCTGGCCTCAACCAGATGCAGGTGCGCCGCCTCATGAAATCCCGGCACGCCCCGCGTTGCCCGCAGCAGATCAGCCATCAGCGCGCCCCGGCCGGGACCGAGTTCGACCAGCGCGAAAGGTGATGGTGATCCCGCCTGCATCCAGGCATGGGCCATCCAGGCACCAATCAACTCGCCAAACATCTGCGAAATATCAGGTGCCGTGATGAAATCACCGGCAGCGCCGAAAGGCTCACGAGCGACATAATAACCATGAACCGGATGCATCAGCACCTCGGCCATGTAATCAGCCAGCGTCAGCGGTCCGGTCAGCGCAATCCGTCGGTGCAGAATGTCGGCGAGTCCGGTCACGCCATCGTCGTTGACCGCGTCGCCGCTCACGACACCCGGCGACGGCGCGTGATGACAATGACGGCCAGTCCGATAACGATCATCGGCAGCGACAGCAACTGCCCCATGGTCGCCCCGGCAAACAGAAAGCCCAGATGAGCATCCGGCTGACGGAAGAATTCGACAATAAAACGGGCAACCCCGTATCCGGCAAGAAACACTCCACAGAGCGCCCCCGGCGTCTGGCGGATATCCGTGCTCCGGCGCAGCAGGAACATCAGCACGAACAGCACCGCCCCTTCCAGTACCGCTTCATACAGCTGGCTGGGATGACGCGGCAGCGGTCCCCCGTGCGGAAACACGACACCCCAGCTGGAATCCGTCACCCGGCCAAACAGCTCGCCATTGATGAAATTCGCGATACGCCCGAAGAACAGGCCAATCGGCGCCGCGCAGGCGATGGTGTCGCCAAAGGCCAGTGTGTTGATCTGGTGGCGGCGGCAAAACAGGATCGTCGCCACAATGACCCCCAGAAACCCGCCATGGAACGACATGCCCCCCTGCCAGACCATGAGAATTTCAGCCGGGTTCGAGAGATAATAGGCCGGTTTGTAAAACAGCACATAACCCAGCCGGCCGCCCAGAATCACCCCGAAAGTTGCCCAGACCAGAAAGTCATCGACCCGAACCTTGTCGACATTTGCCGGCGGCGTCGCGGCAATCCGGCGCACATACAGCCAGCCCAGAATCAGACCGGATATATAGGCCAGCGCATACCAGCGGATGGCAAACGGCCCGATGGAAAAGATAACGGGATCAATATCGGGGAAGGGCATAGGCTTCCTTGAACGGTAAGGGCTTAACGATACGGGTCGTCTTTGCTGAGGAAGTCGTTGACGTAACGCGCCACCCCGGCCTCAAGGCTGGTGAACTGACGGTCGTATCCGGCATCCCGCAGTTTGGTCATGTCAGCCTGAGTGTAATACTGATATTTGTCACGGATCGACTCTGGCGTATCGACAAATTCCAGATCAATCGGCTTGTCGAGTGCGCTGTAGACGGCCCGCGCCAGATCGGCGAAAGACCGGCACTGACCCGTACCGCAGTTGAACAGACCGCTGACCCTGGGATTATCCCACAGCCACATCATCACATCGACGCAATCGTCGACGCTGACGAAATCCCGCAGCTGACCACCATCCTCGTAATCCGGATGATGAGAGCGAAACAGCCGGGCCGGCGCGCCTTCGCTGGCCCGCGGGAACAGGTGCGCCACGACGCTTTTCTGCCCGCCCTTATGATATTCATTCGGGCCATAGACATTGAAGAACTTCAGCCCGGCCCATTGCGGCGGTGCCGCCTCGCCGCTTGCCAGCATCCGGGCCACCCGGCGATCGAACAGATGCTTCGACCAGCCGTAAGGATTCAGCGGCTGCAACTTCGCCAGTGCCTCGATGGAGGCATCATCGACAAACCCGGCCTCACCCCCGCCATAGGTCGCCGCTGACGAGGCATAGATCAGCCGCGTGCCATGCGCCACGCACCAGCGCCACAGCCGGCGCGTCAGGTCAAAATTGTTGCAGATGATCTTGTCGGCATCGGTCTCCGTCGTCGTGGAGATCGCGCCCATATGAAAGATGCCGTCAACTTCAGACGGATCGACATGATCCAGAAATGCCGGGAAATCGTCCGGGCTGACGATGTCCATCAGTTCCCGCTTCGCAACATTCCGCCACTTGTCGCCATCCCGCAGACGGTCGACCACCACCAGTTCATTCTCCCCCCGCGCCTCAAGCGCCGCCAGAATGTTCGAGCCAATAAAACCTGCGCCGCCGGTTACAATAATCATGAGCCTCAGTTCCTGTGGAGTGCGGGTGTCGGGTTATAGCTTTCAGAGGGTGGTAGGAGCAAGAAGAGCCAAACCATCCGTCCTGCATTATGGACTTCCCCTCCGCCCCGCCTCATACTCTGCCCATGCAATCGCAGAACAAGATTTTTGAGGATCTTTCGAGGGTGGCGTCGGGCGCCCTCGGGTCTTTTACCGGGTTGAAGCAGGAACTGGACGCGCTGGTCCGTGAGCGGCTGGAGCGGATTCTGGCTGACATGGACCTGGCGTCGCGGGAAGAGCTGGAGGTCGCACGGGCAATGGCGGCGAAAGCGCGGGATGAGCAGGAAACCCTGCTGACCCGAGTCGCGGAACTGGAGAATCGAGTCGCTGAACTCGAGTCCCGAAAAGAGTCAAGTCCGGCGAAAAAACCCGCCCGGAAAGCACCAAATACAAAAAAATCGACCTGATTCGGCAGATTCAAAAGTCGCGGAATTCTGCGGCCCCGAGTCCGGCCCGAGTCCCGCAGATTCCCTGCCTGTGGACAAGTTTTCAAATAGACAGTTGCACGCTGATTCCGGGCTATGGCAGCCTACGTCTAGTGTTGATCAGGCCTTACCGCCACAAGATGTCGGCTTCGCGGCAAAAACCCGCGAAGCCGGACTGATTCAGGGGGCTGACAACCGATGACCCGGAGCGGCGCAAGGGCGTGTCGCTGCCGTCGACACAGGGGAGCCACCGCGATGCAAGAACTGTCCATCTACGCCACCGAAACCCGGAACAACCCGCTCGATATTGTCGAACAGATTGTCCTGAGCAACGAATGGACCCACGAGCGCCGGAACGACAACGAACTGGCCGCCGAAGTTGCCGGGGGATGGTGTGACTACAGCATGTTCTTCTGCTGGCGCGAGGAACTGGAGACCATGCATTTCTCCTGCGCGCTGGACCTGAAGGTGCCACCGATGAAGCGCGGCGGCATCTCGGAACTGCTGATGGAAGTGAATGAAAAACTCTGGCTCGGCCATTTCGGGGTCTGGACGGAAGAGGGCGTGCCGATGTTCCGCCACTCGCTGATTCTGCGCGGCTCTGCCTGCACCAGTGTCGAGACCATCGAAGACCTGGTCGACACCGCCCTGTTCGAAAGCGACCGCTTCTTCCCGGCTTTCCAGTATGTCATCTGGGGCGGCAAGGACGCCCGCGAGGCCATCCAGCTTTCCCTGCTGGATGTCGCCGGACAAGCCTGAGGCGCAACCAATGAAACTGATCCTTGTCGGATGCGGCAAGATGGGCGGCGCCATGCTGGACGGGTGGCTCGCCAACGGCCTCACCCCGGCAGACGCATTTGTTGTCGAACCTTATGAGGGGGCGAAACTGCCGGCCGGCGTTACCCGTGTCAGCACCGCCAGCGAAATCGACCCCGCCTTCAAACCCGACTTTATCGTCTATGCCGTGAAGCCGCAGATGATGGATGACGTGGTTGCCGCTTACGGGCGTTATGAAGCGGCCTGCCATCTGTCGATCGCTGCCGGTAAATCCATTAGCTATTTCGAAACCCGGCTCGGTGGTTCGCCGGCTGTCGTCCGTGCCATGCCGAATACACCGGCGGCTGTCGGGCGGGGTATCACCGTCGCGGTTCCGAACAGCCGGGTCAGCCCGGCCCAGCAGACCACCAGTGACGAGCTGTTGTCGGCGGTCGGTGAAGTCGCCTGGATTACAGATGAAGCACAGATTGATGCTGTTACCGCCCTCTCTGGTGGCGGGCCTGCCTATGTGTTCCTGCTGATGGAAGTCATGGCCGCGGCCGGGGTTGCCTCGGGTCTGCCGGAAGACCTCGCCATGCGGCTGGCACGGGTCACGGTTTCCGGCTCGGGCGAGCTGGCACGACAGTCTGACGAGGCTGCATCACAACTGCGGATCAACGTCACCAGCCCCGGTGGCACCACCGCTGAAGCACTGAAAGTGCTGATGGATGAGACCACTGGCATCGGACCGGTGTTCGAGAAGGCGATTGCAGCGGCAACCCGCCGGTCCAGAGAACTGGATTGATTTAATTCAGTTAATTTTATTTAGAATTCCGAATTCGGAATGTCGGATGCCAAAACAACAGAAAACGGCGAACCCGGAGGGGGTCCGCCGCTGCTTCCGGCGTGGTACGTGCGTCTGATTGGGTGACGACGACCAGCTCAGCGTGTCAGGGGTTACGCCTGCCAGAAAATCTTTCTGCTTTCGGTGATCGCGTCTTTCCGGGTCAGCCCGACATCGGCGAGCATGCGGCTGTCCAGCGCGGCCATCTGACGGCGGCTGCGCGCACGGGCCATCACGAACTTTGCCTGATCAACGGCCTGCGTCAGAACGGCGGTGAAGTTCCCGAGTGACTGTGACTCTTTTAAAACCGTTGTGGTCATCTGCTTATCTCCTGGGTTGGCAGCCCGCTCGTCAGGGAAGGACAGTCCGGCTGCGTTCGTTGATGAATATGTAAGTCTGAAGCGGTTTTCCCACAAACGACCTTTGCTGATGCTTCGGATAACTTTTAATAATGAAATGTGATCTGATTTATGACAGCCTGAGAAAATGAAACATGCCCTGCCACCCCTGAACACACTGCGCGTCTTTGAGGCAGCAGCCCGCCATCTCAGCTTCACCCGCGCCGCGGAAGAACTGAATGTGACGCAGGCGGCGGTCAGCCATCAGATCAAGGCGCTGGAAGAACGGCTGGGCATCACCCTGTTCAAGCGCATGAACCGCGCCCTGATGCTGACCGATGCCGGCCAGGCCTATTACCCGGCAATCCGCGAGGCTATTGATGCAATCCGGCAGGCTACCGAGCGGCTGTATGAGCTGGAAAGTACCGGCACGCTGACGGTTACCATGCTGGCCTCCTTTGCCGCGAAATGGCTGGTTCCTCGTCTCGGCCGGTTCCGGGCGCGATGTCCGGATATTGATGTGCTGCTATCGACATCAAGCAAGCTAATCGATTTCCAGCGTGACGATGTCGATATCGGCATTCGCTATGGTGCCGGTGAATGGCCCAACATCATCTCGGAGAAACTGTTCAGCGAAGATCTGTTCCCGGTCTGCAGCCCGGCATTACTGGATGGTGCCATTCCCCTGCGGGAACCTGCTGACCTCGCCCATCACATGCTGCTGCAGGATGCGGGCATGGACTGGCGCACCTGGCTGATCGCTGCCGGTATCGGTGATGTCGAACTGCATTTCGGCACATCCTTCATCGATTCCAGCCTCGCCCTGCAGGCGGCCATGGCCGGTCAGGGTGTGGCACTGGGCCGGATGGCACTGGTCGCCGATGATCTGGCGGCAGGGCGGCTGGTCAGGCCGTTTCAGATATCGCTGCCGTCAAACTTTGCCTATTACATTGTCTGTTCCGTCCATACCGGCGAGTCCCCGAAGATCAAAGCCTTCTCGGACTGGCTGAAAGACGAGGCCCGGAATTACGAAAACGACCTGCAGGTCTATTCGATCTGAAAGGTCAGTTCTTCTGTTCGATCTTCGGTGCACAAATGAACCGGTTCTCCGCATCACGCAGGATGAAGTAATCTGTATAGGGTCCGGGGCAGCCACCTGCCGTCAGGTCATCGAGCACCGCCGTCACCCAGTCATCAAGATTGACCGGCCAGAGAATATCTGTCCCCTGCCATGTCTGAAGCAGCGCCTCCGGCGTTGTCACCCGCAGTGAGAATTTGCCCGGCACCGGACCCCAGTTATAGGCCGGGTCGATATCATAGTGGAAATATCCCTGCTCTGCGGCGCCGTCCCTTGTCCGGCGAATTGCCGCATCCCGGGCCAGATCAAGTTCGACATTATAGCCACCCTGCGCAATCAGCGTGACCCGTGGCCGGACCAGATTCCGGTCCTGAATCAGGCGGATCAGGTAGCGGGCCTCCCCGCGCACCTGATGGATCACCGCGCGCAGCTTCTCCGTTTCCAGAAACCGCGTGGTCGACTGGACATAGCTGCGGTCCATCTGCAACGCCAGGACCGTCAGGAAAACGATCACCGCAAAGCCGCAGGCAAAGCGGAACCGCTCGTTCTGCATGGCCCGGGCAGCGAAGCCCCGCCGCACCATCATGGCCCAGACCAGCAGGGCCAGAACAATGATTCCGCAGAAATGGATCAGCCGCAGGTTGGGACGGAAATAGCGGTCAAAGGATTGCAGGTGACCTGCATCCTCTGCATTCAGGCAACCGAGATAGGACAGATAAAGCGCAAAGCTGTAGCAGATCAGAAACGCCGCCATCGCCAGGGTCACCCAGCGCAACCGCCGGTCCAGCAGCCCGGCCAGCAATCCGGCGCCACCAATCAGCGTAACCGGCAGCTTGTAGCCGGCGAGATATGTCGCCGCCCCCTGCAGATACAGATCACGGGCAAAGATCGCATTTGTTGTCGAGAATGTTTCCGCCGGCGAGCCAAACAGGCTCAGCGGGCTCGCCAGACAATGTTCGCCGGTCTTCAGGACGGCCCAGCTGACATAGGCAACTGCCAGCGGTGACAGCATCATCGCCGCCCTGATGAAGGCCCTGGCTGACAGGCCGCCCTTCACGTCTCCACGGGACAACCAGACCCAGCCGAGCCAGATTATTCCCATGCTGGGCAGGACGCCGATCAGCGAGACCTTGAACAGATATCCAAAAGCCGCAAGCAGGCCGATCAGCAGGGCATGCCGGTCAGTCTCGCCGGGCTGGCGCAGACCATGCAGCCCGGTCATGAAGATTGCGGCCCAGACATAGATCATCGGCCGGTCGATCAGCAGGTCCGACGGATAGAGCACCCAGAGCGCCTCTGCCGACAGCAGGCTGAAGACAACCAGTGCGGCAAACAGACCGGGAAAACCGCTTTCCGGAAGATCACGCCGGCACCAGTCGCGAAGTAGGTCATAGACCGTGCCCATGACTGCCAGGTGCATGATGAAGGGAAGCGCCGAAGGGTGGCTGTCACTGAACGATCCCAGTATCAGACTGGGGAAGGCCAGCATCAGCGGCCAGCCATTCGGGTAACCGCCGAGATGGAAATCAACAAGGCCGGACCAGTAGGCATCGGCCAGGAATATCTGTTTGGCCAGTCGCAGCCAGCTCGCGATCTCATCTCCCGGATAGGACATATAATCCGGAAAGCGGTGCATTGACGCGACAAGCAGCATCACCAGTGTCAGCACCCAGACCGGATGACGCAGCGCCGGCATCAATGCCCGGCGGCTGTCACGCCCTCGTCCGATCAGCCAGAGAATACGTGCCACCCCGACCGCACCTGCCAGCGCGATGGCACGACTGATCAGTTCCAGAGAGATGCCCAGGATGACATTGCCGACATAAAGCAGAAGCTGAATGGCAATCAGAACCAGCAGGCAGCGCAGGCCAAACCAGTCCTGTCGGTTCTTTGTCAGGCCCGGCATAAAAGTCGCCGCGCCAAACATGATTCCGGTCAACAGCAGCAAACTCATCCGTCAGCACCATTCAGGCATAAAATACAAGGTGACGGTCGGATATCACTCATCCGCCGCAGCGTCCACCAGCCGGTGACTTTCAGGACAGATCGGAAAGTCAGTCCTGTGCCGCGTCACATATCTGCCGGCAGAGATCAAGGTCCGGGTTTCGCGCCTCGATATGGGCGTAAAGACTGAGATGGTGAAGCCAGGTCGGGAACCGCCGGACTTCCACCTCACGAAAGATCAGGTGGAGCACTTCCAGTATTTCCGGTGCGGTATTCACATGCTCGAAGGCCATATGTTCCGACCAGTCCAGACCGGTCTTCAGCCGAAAAGCGAGGCCCGTCGAAATCCGCCAAGACAAGCCCCACAGAAAACCGCCTTCACTGGGAATGCCCGACAGAAACACGCCGCCCGGTTTCAGGCGAAGGGCCGCAGCCGCAACGACTTCCGGCAGATGGGTCAGATGTTCCAATGTGGCAATCGAGAACACCCGGTCATAAGTCCGTTCCGCCGGAATATCCGCAATATCCGCATACATGTCCCGGACATGCTTCAGAACCGGTTTACCCTGATAAAGCTCGGCAAAGGGTTCAACCGCATCGTAAGGCGCATCGGCAGCCGGTATTTCATGCCGGAAATGATTCAGCGTCCCGGCGCCGATTTCCAGCGTCTCCCCCGGAACATCGGACAGAATGATCTGACGATGCATCCAGCCTTCGAGTGCATTGGAAATAACCGACAGGAAGGTCTCGCGCTCCCGGTTCTTGCGTAACTCCAGCTTGTGGATTTCCGCCATCCGGGGGCTTAGCTCAGGTCGCACCTTCGGGTAACGTGACAGAACATCCGACAGGCCAGCTTTCACCTTCTCATCGTCGATCAAATGTGTATCTGAACTCATGACCAGCAGTTGGCGCCCTGATATCGCGCGCAACCGCTACCATCGCGGTTACTTATCGCATAATCGGGTGATAATCCGATTGTGCGATAGTTTCCAGCCCCGTCTCCCTGTTTCGGGTCACTCAACCCGTTTCAGATCGGCCTCGATACCCCGCAACGGCTTGCCGTCACGTACCCGGCTGAAAGACAGATGCATCCCGGTTTCCGTCAGACGACGTTTATAAGCCAGCATGTCGTATCCGCCATCATCACGAACCACCAGTGCGTACATGGTCATCGACTCACCCTTGATCTGGACCCAGCTGTAAGGCTCACCTTTCATGGGATCGACCGGCACATAACCACCGAAAGCATTCGGCTTCACCGCAGAGCGGTAAATCCCCGGACGTTCTGTCTTCACAAACCAGACCGAATAGGCACGCTCCTTCTCCCGGCCATCAGATTTCAGGATGCGGGCCGCCCAGTTGACCCGGAAGCCGCGCTTCTCCTCGACAATCTCGACCGTCAGATCGCGTTCGCCTTCTTCGGTATCCACATGGCCCTCGAATTTACCGAGAAACGGCGAGAACATGTCAGCTCTTGCCGTCTGAACCGAAACCAGACCGGAGAGGGCGATTGCCAGAGAAAGCAAAACCCAGTGCCGATAATCGGCCATTGCTCTTACATTCATATCCGCCAGACCTCAGTCATTGTTCCCTGTACTCTATATTGTATTCGGGAACCGTCGATGTAAGCCCCATCAGAATTGCGTGAGCAGCCGATGACCCACCACAAGTCAGTTGGAATCACCCCGGACACCGGAACGCCAGTCTTTCAGGAACTGCCGTTTTTTCAGCCGATCAAGTCCAACGAGCAGCGAGGGCGTAAAGGCTATCGGACGAAAGGCCGACTTCAGACCTGCTTTCGATGCCGCCGCTTTCGCCGTCCCGTCGGTCTTGCTGACGATCAGACCCGCCTCCTTGAGAAACTGCCGGCCTTCCGGAGACAGTGCGTAATCAATAAATGCTTTCGCCAGGTCCGCTGCCGCCGCCCCTCTCGGCACCAGCGCCGCCCGCGACAAAACCAGAGTATAATCATCGGGGGCGACAATACCGATCCGTGGGTCGCTGGCAGCCCGGGCCAGCGCGTAAGACCCCAACATGTTATAGGCCAGCAGGAACCGGCCCTCAGCCACTCCATCGATGATTTCTGCCGAACAGCAGGCCTCATAGACATCATTGCGTCCGAAGGCCTCAATCAACCTGCCGTAGGTTGTAGCTGCCTGCGAATCAGCAAACGCGAACAGATAGCCAACGCCTGCCTGTTCAATGTCATAGGTTGCAACCCGGCCCTGAAAGCGCCCGCCCGGACGACGTAGTAAATCAATCAGGTCAAACCGTGATGCAGGCACAGTCTCCGGCGGCATCAGTTCCCGGTTGTAGATGATGACGGCCAGTTCCCGGGTCAGCCCGAATATCTCGTTACGCCAGCTTGCCCAGTCCGGCGCCTTCTCTGTAAAGACAGACTGATGAGACTGCGCACAACCGTCATTCACCAGTTTGAACTGCTGGTCGATGGAAGAACTGATCAACAGATCAGCCGAGGCCCGCCCCTCACTACAGGCCCGGTCCGCCAGTTCAAAGATGTCATTCGTTGACCGCTGTTCATAGCGCAGGGATACCAGTGGATAACGGGCGGAAAAGCCTTCAAGTATGGGGGTAAAAGGCCCGACATCAGTTGATCCGTGAATAACAAAGCTGTTCGTCGCCCCGTCTTCATCTGCTCCGAACACAGCAACCGCTTCCTGTCCCTGCGCCAAACCGGAAAGCCGGATCAGCAACAGCAGGCTGATCAGGCTAGTCCGGAACAAAGAGACCATCGTCATGCTGCATCATCCTGAATCGGTGGAAAGGTAAGCGACACGGTGAAATGGCCATCTGTGTTGTGACTCAAAACCAGCTCGCCACCATGTGCTTCTGCAACAGAGCTGACAATCGCAAGACCGAGACCAGCGCCGTCTGGCGTCGTGCCACTGGTTTTACTGAACCGGCGACCGATATCTGCCCAGTCCGGTTCTGCTATGCCACTCCCCCGGTCGGTAACAGCGATTGTTGCCGGCAGGGAGACCGACAGGGTTACAGGAGGCTTGCCGTACCGATAGGCGTTATTGACCAGATTCTTCGTCGCCTCAACGAGGCTGAGTTCATCGCCCATGACCACGACCTGTTCTTCCGGCAAATCAAGGCGCATCTGCTCTCCTCCTGCCGAATGATCGTGATCTACTTCCGCTGCAACCCGGATTGCGACCTGTCGCAAGTCAACCTGCTGTCGTGGCACCGCATCGGCACGATGGGTAATCAGTGCCTGATTAAGCATCTGATCTGTCAGTCTGCTCAGACCAACAGAGCGTCGGTGAATGCGCCGGACAATCTCTCGCAAATGTTCCGTGTCGCTTTCTTCTGTCGCCAGTTCAGCCTGTGCCCGCAGGGCCGCAACTGGCGTCCGAAGCTGATGCGTTGCGTCGGCGATCAGGCCCTGCATCACGGTTACCCGGCGGGACAACCGCCCCATGAAGCGATCAATTGCTTCAACCATCGTGGCAACCTCACGGGGGGCCGCAACGTCAAGTGGCGTCAGGTCAAGCGGATCGCGCTGCAACAAGGCCCGTTCAATCCGTTCCAGCGGGTTCAGTGCTGTCCGGACAGCAACAAAAGTCAGCAGAACCAGCACCAGACCGGCAACACCGACAATGATCAGGGCATTACGGGTAATGTCCCAGGCCAGATCAGACCGCGATAATGTTGTCTGCGCAACAATAGCCAGCAATTCGCCAGAGAAAGCCTGCTCAACAAAGACCCTGCGCTTGGCTGCCAGCCGGATTTCTTCCCCCCGGTAAACGCCATCGTAGAAAACCGCGTCTTCGCTGACGACGGACGGCGGGGGCAGATTGTCATACCCGGTCAGGGTTTCCCCATTCGCATTCAGTACCCGGTAAAACACACGGTCATTCGGGGCCAGCGCCATCATTTCAAAGGCGGACACCGGTACATCAACCTGCAGTCCGCCACCAGTAACCGAAATTGAATCCGCCATTTCGAAAACCGCACCGGCCAGCAACTTGTCGAAGGCTTCCTCCGCGGCCTGCCGGCCATAAGCCAGCGCCGCCAGGGTCACACCGACACCACCCGCGATCAGAATCATCGCGATCGTCCAGGCCAGTCGCCGGGCGATGGATCCTTTACTTCTCATCGTCGACATTCAGCTGATAGCCCAGACCGCGAAGTGTGCGGATGGAAACATCCGAATCTGCGATCTTGCGGCGCAGCCGGGCGACATAGACCTCAACCGCATTGAGGCCGACATTCTCGTCATCAAAAGTGAAAAGGCTTTCGAAAATCCGCTCCTTCGACAGAACACGTCCCCGGTTTGCCATCAGCACTTCGAGCAACGCAAACTCCCGGCGTTTCAGCGTCAGCATCGCCCCGGCCAATAAGGCAACACGGCCCGCCGGGTCGATCTGAAGATCACCATAGGTAATGACAGATGAACGCTCATCGCCGCCTCGCCGCAACAGGGCGCGGGCGCGAGCTTCAAGTTCCCGCAGGTCAAAAGGCTTCATCAGGTAATCATCAGCACCAATATCGAGTGCCTCAATCCGGTCCTCGACCTCCAGCCGGGCCGTCAGCATCAGGACAGGTGATGCGATCTTCCGGGTACGAATGTCACGCAACAGATCAATTCCCGAGCCATCCGGCAGGTTGATGTCGAGAATAATCAGATCATAGACCTGAACGGCAAGCGCATCCTCTGCCGAACAGCAATCCCGTGCATGATCGACGGCATGACCTGAACGGGCGAAGACCGATACAACAGCGTCGGCAACATCATCGGTATCTTCGACGAGCAGCAATCGCATTTCCGACCTTCATCTCCCTGACGACCCGTTGATCCAGTCTCGCACTGTTTCCCCCGCGCGAAAACGACCGAATGCGCCATGTTTGCCCCGAAACAATGCCCGGTTCAGGAAGATCACGACTTTCTCAGGTTTTGACAGG
The DNA here is from genome assembly GCA_009649675.1 of Alphaproteobacteria bacterium HT1-32. NCBI lineage: Bacteria > Pseudomonadati > Pseudomonadota > Alphaproteobacteria > Alphaproteobacteria bacterium HT1-32. Next base: position 578,119 of record WJPL01000001.1, read on the forward strand.
CTGATGACAGGTTCAGCCCATAGCTTCCAACAGGCTTGGCCGGGAACAGCCCTGCCATGCTCAACAAAAAAAGTACCAGAGTCGGGAGAGACATCTATGCAGACTTTCAGAATATCACGACGCCTTGTCATTGCTGCAGCTGCTGCTGTTACCATGATCGGCACAGGCGCACAGGCCGCCGACCAGATGGTTGACTCCATTCACTTCATTATCCCGGGCGGCGCCGGCGGTGGCTGGGACGGAACAGCACGTGGCACCGGAGAAGCCCTGACCAAATCAGGCCTCGTCGGTACAGCCTCCTACGAAAACATGTCCGGCGGCGGCGGCGGCAAGGCAATTGCCTATATGATCGAAAACGCCAAATCGAACGAAGGTTCGCTGATGGTCAATTCGACACCGATCGTCATCCGGTCACTGACCAAGGTGTTCCCGCAGAGCTTCCGCGACCTGACGCTGATCGCCGGAACCATCGGTGACTATGCAGCCTTCGTCACCAACAAGGACAGCGAGATCAAGACCTTCTCTGACCTTGTTGCGGCTTATAAGGCAGATCCGAGAGCCGTTGCCATTGGTGGCGGTTCAGTGCCAGGCGGCATGGATCATCTCGTCGCAGCAATGGCGATGGAAGCTGCCGGTGAAGATTCCACCAAGGTAAAGTACATTCCCTATGATGCGGGTGGTAAAGCCATGGCGGCGCTGCTCTCCGGCGAAATCAAGGCTTTGTCGACAGGCTTCTCAGAGGCTGTGGCACTTGCCAATGCCGGCGAGGTCAACATCATCGGTGTCACCGCACCGGCCCGTGTCGATGCTTACAAGGATGCACCGACACTGAAGGAACAGGGCGTCGATGCGGAGTTCGTGAACTGGCGCGGTTTCTTTGCAGCACCGGGGCTGCCCGCAGACAAGGCGGATGCCTATCGCAAAACCATTGCGGCAATGTACGACACCAAAGAATGGGAAGAAGTCCGGGCCCGTAATGGCTGGGTCAATATCCACAATTCAGGCGATGATTTCCGCGCTTTCCTCGAAAAGCAGGAAAAGCAGATCGGCGACCTGATGAAAAAGCTGGGCTTCCTCTGAGAGGAAACAGTCAGGGGCAACTCCACTGAGTTGCCCCTGAGATTGTCGTTACACACTGTCATTCCGGGCCTCGCTGCCCGGAATGACAGTGAATTCTGTGACTGAAAATGGCCGAATGAGCCACGTCACCACAAAACCAGATACTTGATCTTGAATTGCCAGGTCACAACCGGGGGGAAATGACATGCGGCTCGATAAATGGATAGCGGTCCTCTTTCTCGTCGGAGGGATGATCTATGGTTACGCGGCGTGGAATTATCCGCTGCTGCCATTTGAACGAAACATGTCGTTCCTGCCCAATACCTTTCCGATAGCCCTCGCTGCTCTCGCCATCATCCTTTCACTTGTCATTCTGATCACCCCGGCACCTTCCGGGAACGGAGAAGAAGATGTGCTCGGCGGTATCGATATAACCCGGCTCCGTGACTACAAGATCGGCCAGGCTTCCATGCTTATCGGTGGCATGATTCTGTATGCGCTGGCCCTGCGGCCAGTCGGCTTTCTGACCGCCACCACCCTGTTTCTGGTCGTTACCGGCTGGATACTGGGAGAACGCAAACTTCATATCATGATCCCGGTCGCCCTGATCGGAGCCGGTGCCATCTGGTTGCTGGTTGACGAGGTGCTGGGAATTTTCCTCCGCCCTTTCCCCTCATTCCTCGTATAAGGGAGGGACAGAAAAATGCTCGACGGACTGATGCTCGGCCTCGGGGCCGCATTCTCGCTGCAAAACCTGTTCATGGTCGTGGCAGGTTGTCTTATCGGCACCTTCATCGGCATGCTGCCCGGACTGGGGCCAATGTCGATCATCGCCATCATGATCCCGGTCGCCATCAAGATCGGTGATCCTTCTTCGGCGCTGATTCTGCTGGCGGGTGTCTATTACGGTGCCATCTTCGGCGGCTCGACTTCCTCCATCCTGATCAACGCGCCGGGTGTCGCCGGAACAGTTGCCACCTCTTTTGACGGCTATCCCATGGCCCGGCAGGGAAAGGCGGGCAAAGCACTGACCATTGCCGCCATCGCCTCGTTCTCGGGCGGCACCATTGGCGCGATCCTGCTGATGGGGTTTGCCCCTGCCCTGTCGTCCGTCGCGCTGCTGTTCCATTCCGCAGAATATTTCGCCCTGATGGTGGTTGGCCTGTCTGCCATCGCCGCCTTTGCCGGGCCGGGCAAAGTTGCCAAGGCGCTGATGATGACCGTTCTCGGGCTCATCCTCGCGACCGTCGGCGAATCAGCCCTGTTCAACGCCCCACGTTTTACGATGGGCCTGATTGACCTGCAGTCCGGCTTCTCCTTCATTACCCTGGCCATGGCACTGTTCGCGCTGCCGGAAGCAATGTATCTGGTCCTCGATCCTTCCCGCGGCGCCAGCAAGGAAAGCAGCGAGATCAGGGATTTGCGCATTACGCGCGCGGAGGCAAAAGCCATTGCACCGGTGATCGGACGTCAGTCGATACAGGGCTTCCTGATCGGTGTCATGCCGGGAGCCGGGGCGACCATTGCCTCTTTCCTCGGCTATGCAGTCGAACGCAATATTGCCAAAGGTGCAGAGCAGGCAGAATTCGGCAAAGGCTCGATCAAGGGCCTTGCCGCACCGGAATCCGCCAACAATGCCGCCTGCACCGGATCGTTCGTTCCCCTGCTGACACTCGGCATCCCCGGTTCCGGCACAACTGCGATCCTGCTCGGCGCGCTGATTGCGCTGAACGTACAGCCCGGCCCCCGTCTGATGATCGACAACCCGGATATCTTCTGGGCAGTCATCATCTCAATGTATATCGGGAACGTGGTGCTGCTGATCCTCAACCTGCCATTGATCCCCTATATCGCGAAGCTCCTGACCATCCCTCGCACCTATCTGATTCCGTTCATTCTGTTCTTCACCATGATCGGCGCCTATATCGGTCAGAACAATGCGACGGAGTTGCTGATTCTGGTCGGCATGGGTGTTGGGGCGACAATCCTGCGCTTCGCCAACTATCCGCTGGCACCGCTGCTGATCGGCTTCATCCTCGGCGGCATGCTGGAGAATAACTTCGCCCGTTCGGTCAATCTCGCCGATGGTCTGTCCTTCATGTATGAACGCCCGATGACGCTGACCCTGCTGGCAGTCGGTGCTGCCCTGATCATCCTGCCGGTCTGGCGTCGCCGTCGCGCCCTCAATCGCGGCCTGATTCAGGGAGACTGAGACCGACAGGCCGTACGCTCATCCTTGTCTGTTGCATCTATGCGATGGGCAAGGTGGCGGACAGGTGGTTAAATCGCACTGCTGCCCCTGATCCATTGGACAATCACTGCGTGGTTTGCTAAATCACCCCGGTCCCCGTCGGCGGCGCACCCCGGCGTGGCAACTCATAATATCGTCGGAAATTTTATGGAGGAAGGCAGATGGCCATCACAGGTCGGGACAGCCTCAAAACGCGCCGCACACTGACCGTCAAGGGTCAGGAATTCGATTACTTCAGTCTGAAAGCCGCCGAGGAAACCCTCGGCGATGTCTCCAGACTCCCTGTTTCCATGAAAGTGCTGCTGGAAAACCTGCTGCGCTATGAAGATGGACGCACGGTTTCGGTTGATGACGTCAAGGCGGTTGCCGCCTGGCAGAAAGACCGTACCAGCAACCATGAAATCGCCTACCGCCCGGCCCGCGTGCTGATGCAGGACTTCACCGGCGTTCCCGCCGTGGTCGACCTCGCTGCCATGCGCCAGCAGATGGCGAAGATGGGTGGCGATCCGGACAAGATCAATCCGCTGTCGACCTGTAACCTGGTCATCGATCACTCGGTCATGGTTGACGATGCCGGTCATGCCTCGTCACTCGGCAAGAACATCGAGCTGGAATTCTCCCGCAATGCCGAGCGCTATACCTTCCTGAAATGGGGCCAGACCGCCTTTGACAACTTTACCGTTGTCCCGCCGGGAACCGGTATCTGCCATCAGGTGAACCTGGAATATCTCGCGAAGTCCGTCTGGACCCAGAAAGACAGCGACGGCCGCATGATCGCCATGCCGGATACACTGGTCGGCACCGATTCCCACACCACCATGGTCAACGCGCTTGCCGTCCTCGGCTGGGGCGTCGGCGGTATCGAAGCGGAAGCCGCCATGCTCGGCCAGCCGATCTCGATGGTGATTCCGGAAGTCGTCGGCTTCAAGATGACCGGCAAGCTGAAAGAAGGCACCACCGCCACCGATCTGGTGCTGATGGTCGTCAAGATGCTCCGTGAAAAGGGCGTTGTCGGCAAGTTCGTCGAATTCTACGGTCCGGCACTGGATACCCTGCCGATTGCCGATAAGGCGACGATCTCCAACATGGCACCGGAATATGGTGCGACCTGCGGTTTCTTCCCGATCGACAAGCAGACGCTGACCTATCTCAGCTTCACCGGTCGTGACGATGAAACTGTTGCCCTCGTTGAAGCCTATGCCCGCGAGCAGGGCTTCTGGCGTGAAGCGGATACGCCGGATCCGGTGTTCACCGCGTCGATGGAACTCGACATCTCGACGATTGAGCCGTCGATTTCCGGCCCGAAGCGTCCGCAGGACCATATTGCGCTCTCGAATGCGGTCAACAGCTTCACCGGCACGCTGAAAAGCATGCAGAAGCTTGATGCCCCGCGCAGCGTCGATGTGGCCAATGCAAACTACCAGATGACCGATGGCAATGTTGTCATCGCCGCCATCACCTCCTGCACCAACACCTCCAACCCGTCAGTACTGGTTGCCGCCGGTCTGGTTGCGCGTAATGCGCTGGCCAAGGGCATGACGGTAAAGCCGTGGGTCAAAACCTCACTGGCACCGGGTTCTCAGGTCGTTGCTGATTATCTGGAGAAAGCCGGTCTGCAGGACCCGCTTGATGCACTCGGCTTCAACATTGTCGGCTTCGGCTGCACCACCTGTATCGGCAACTCCGGTCCGCTGAAGCAGGAAATCGGTGACGCCATCGACGACAATGATCTGCTGGTCGCCAGCGTGCTGTCCGGTAACCGGAACTTTGAAGGCCGGGTCCATCAGCAGGTTCGCTCGAACTATCTGGCATCACCGCCGCTGGTTGTCGCCTATGCGCTGGCCGGCTCAATGTATGTCGATCTGTTCAAGGATCCGCTGGGTCAGGACAAGGACGGCAATGACGTTTACATGAAGGACATCTGGCCCTCGAATCAGGAAATTGCCGATACCATCGCGCAGTGCCTGACCCCGGCCATGTTCCGTGAGCGTTATGACAACGTCTATGAAGGCCCGAAAGAGTGGCAGAGCATCGGTGTTTCCGGTGGTGGTCTGTTTGAATGGGAAGAAAACTCAACCTACGTCAAACATCCTCCCTACTTCGAAAACATGGCTGCAGAGCCTGGCGTCGCGGCCGACATTCATGGTGCCCGCCCGCTGCTGATCCTGGGTGATTCCATCACCACCGATCACATCAGCCCGGCTGGTGCCATCAAGAAGGAAAGCCCGGCCGGTGATTACCTGCTGAGCTATCAGATCCGCCCGAACGACTTCAATTCCTATGGTTCGCGCCGTGGTAACCATGAAGTCATGATGCGCGGCACCTTTGCCAATATCCGGATCAAGAATGAAATGCTGCCGGGTGTCGAAGGCGGCTATTCCAAGCATTATCCGTCAGGCGAAGAAGGCGCAGTCTACGACATCGCCATGAAGTACAAGGAAGAAGGCACGCCGCTGATGATCGTCGGCGGCAAGGAATATGGCTCCGGTTCGTCCCGTGACTGGGCGGCCAAGGGCACCTTCCTGCTGGGCGTCAAGGCTGTCATCGTCGAAAGCTTCGAGCGTATCCATCGTTCCAATCTGGTCCAGATGGGCGTCATGCCGTTGCAGTTCAAAGACGGCCAGAACCGCGAGAACCTGAAGCTTGATGGTACGGAAGTCTGGGACATCACCGGTCTTGAAGGCGGTATCAAGCCGCGTATGGACGTGCCGGCGAAGATCACCCGGGCTGACGGCTCAACTGAAAATGTTACCCTGCTCTGCCGCATCGATACGCTGGACGAAGTGGATTACTACCTCCATGGCGGCATCCTGCAGTACGTGCTGCGCAAGATGATGAGTGAAGCCGCCTAAGTCCGGCCAAACCTCAGACGAAAAGAAACCCCCGGCGGCAACGCCGGGGGTTTTTGTTTGGGCCGGGCCCGCTCAGGAACTGGCGGTCATCCATTCTGGATATGACCCAGGAATTTTTCCACTTCAGCTGTCAGGTTATCTGTCTGCGCCGCCAGATTACGCACAGCATCATCAATCTGAACAGACGCGGCAGAAGTTTCGGAAATCGCTCCTGTCACACCGCGGATGCTTTCGGAGACAATGTTGGTTCCTGCGGCAGCCTGTTCGATGTTGGCAGCGATCTCTCCTGTTGCGGCACCTTGTTCCTCGACCGCTGATGCTACTGAAACGGAGATTTCGTTAATGCGGCTGATCGTTTCGCTGATGCCGGAAATGGCTTCTGCGGATCTCTGCGTCGCCTCCTGAATACCGGCAATCTGCTGACTGATTTGTTCTGTCGCTTTGCCCGTTTGATTCGCAAGGTTTTTCACTTCGCTCGCCACAACAGCAAACCCCTTCCCGGCATCACCGGCACGGGCAGCCTCAATCGTCGCATTCAGCGCCAGCAGATTGGTCTGCTCGGCAATGTCGGTAATCAGGCTGACAACATCACCAATTTTATCAGCTGCATTGGTCAGGCCCTGTACCATTTCAGTTGTTCGCCGGACCTCACCCATGGCACTGGCAGCGATTTCCGTCGACACTGTCACCTGGCGGCTGATCTCGTTGATCGAGCTCGAAAGCTCTTCAGCTGCGGCAGCGACCGTCTGAACATTCACCGCGGCGTCCTGTGCTGCTGTGGCAACAGCTGTTGCCTGTTCATCTGCATTCTGTGTCGCACCGGACATTGTGGCGGAAGAGTTGGTCATGATACGGGCAGATTCAGCCACGTTGTTGACCACTCCCCCCACACTGTCCCTGAAGTTATCTCCGAGACGGCGCATCGTCGCCACTCTCTCTGCTTCTGCCTGCTGCCTCTCGACCTCGCGCTGTTCACCCAGCCTGCGGATTTCGATAGCATTGACCTTGAAGACCTGTACAGCCTCCGCCATACGACCAATTTCGTCACGCTTGCCGATGCCGGGAATTTCAACGCTGTCGTCACCATCTACCAGCCGCTTCATTGAAGCGGTCATACTGCTGACGCCGGTGACAATATCACGGCCAAGAATAAACAGCGCTGCTGCCAGAACGACAAGAGCAACGGCATAGGCTGTAATGCCAATCGTCCGGGCACCATCGAGAGTATTACCAACATCTTTGATGGACTGCGTGAAACGGGAGGAAAGATAGCTCTCATACTCGTTCAGAGCCTCCTGCATTCCTTCACCATAAGTGTCGATCACATCATCAATACGGGCAAACTCTTCAATCGGAGCATTACGGACGATCAATTCCGCCAGATCGACCTGAATACCTGCAGCAAGCGGATCAATTTTTTCAATAATCGATGTGATTTTCTCCCGACCCTCCGACGTTTCCGCCAGAGTCAGAAGTTGGTTGCCATTGCTCTGAAGGGTACTGATGCTCGCGGCAATAACTTCCTTGCGCTCGGGCTGAATGCTGCCTTCTTCCTTGTCGATAATGGAATCCATTGCAGCCAGAACCATTTCCAGATTCGCAATTTTCATCTCGCTGGTGAGCGTTACCTGCTGATTTAGCGACTCACTTTCCGTGACAGAATCGCCAACCCGGGCACCGGTGAAAAAGGAAATTCCCTGCAGTGATGTCAGTGCTATCGCCGACAGGATTCCAATAAGAATGATTTTACTTCGAATGGACCAGATCATGCCATTTCCCCTCAGATTGAACGCAGACAGATACAAGAAACGAAATTCACACGAAATCAGTGTTTGTACGTAACCGTGCAGCAATCTTCTGAGAACCAAGCATCCCCTTCAAAGTATCCGTATCTGCGCCATTTTCTGTTACATCCACGCACTGAATGAAGAAATTTACGCAATTCCATCGTCTCTTTGGCCTTCGTTCAGCAAAGCGTGATCGGAACAGGTGCAGATTTTCTGTCACGGGTTCCGTTTTCGGGATTAAGCTTCTGTAATGACAAATATTGTGACGGGGTTTGCTGACAAACGGGCGGAACCTGACCGCTCCCCTTCGAAAGGGCTCTCCGGGCCTTTTCAGGATAACCTCCTGTTGTCACTGACCAGACTATCCATCACTGCGATAGTCGCGGGGTTGCTTTGCATCTCACCTGTCGCCGCCCAGCAGCAGGCTGTGGATCTGGAGCTGTTTCTGGCGATAGATGTCTCCGGTTCCGTCGATGAGGAGGAGGCCCGCCTGCAACGGGCTGGCTACGTCTCCGCCTTTCTCGACGAAGAAGTACAGCAGGTCATCACCGGCGGCATGCTCGGGCGGATTGCGGTCACCTACACGGAATGGGCGGGCAGTCATTTCGTTCGCCAGATCGTCGACTGGACATTGATCGAAAAACCGGAAGATGCGGCGGCCTTTGCCGCTCAGCTCAGCGCCTCCAGCCCCGGCTGGGGAACCTGGACCTCCATCTCCAACATCATCGATACGGCCATCCCGTCATTCGAAAACAACGGTTTTTCCGGATCGCGGATGGTGATCGATGTTTCAGGCGATGGCCCCAACAATGACGGGCGCATGATCGTCAGTTCCCGCGATGTCGCCGTCAACAAAGGCATGACCATCAACGGACTGCCCATCATCAACGGTCGCCCCGGCCCCTATGGCAGCGCCCAGATGGCCAATCTGGATGATTATTACGAGGATTGCGTCATCGGCGGCATCGGTGCGTTCATAGTCGTTGCCAACGGCTTTGAAGATTTTGGTCGTGCCATCCGCCGCAAACTGGTGCTGGAAATCGCCGGCCTGGAACCAGAGGAACCGGCCCGACGCCGGGTAAACAGCTATATCCGCGGCCAGTCAGACTGCCTGATCGGGGAACGAATTCTGCAACAGCGCCGCCGTGACCGGGAATTCGACAACTAACCGTCAGAAAAATTCCAGACCGGGCCAGCCTCGCCGGTTTCCTGTGGTTCAATCACCCTTATCCGTTCACGCAAGCCGCCGGCATCCGGTTCACGCTCAATGGCCAGCAAGGTCCCCTCATCATGTTCGCCCGCCATCAGGGTGGCGTCCTCGATCTCCCCGCGGGCGGCTTCCATCGCCGTCAGGACATCCGGCGCGCCCAGTTCCGCCACCAGCTGCGCCGCCAGCTGCCGGCAGGCCAGTTCCAGTCCTTCCGGATCGACATCAACGACCTGAACAAAGGTTGAGAAACCGAAGCTTGCAACACCCAGCCAGCCACTGGCATAGGCAATCTTCACCTGTCCTTCGATCTTCTCTGCATCAACATCGCTGAACAGAAAGCTGCCGGTAACCGCATATTCACCCGGCTCTGCCGCCAGCGGAAAAGCTCCGAGGTCGCTTTCATCAAGACGGATCGTTCGCAACAGTTTCATCAGACACTCAATACATCAGGGACAGTTTCATTAACCTGATCTTAGAGCCCGGGGGAGCACAAACAACTGTCTTTCGGGGGATTGTTCATGGCGGCAAGATTACGTCGACGCATCCATCTGTTGCTGGAGAATACGGACCAGCGCAATCTCTGGGGACGGCGTTTGCAGAGCGCCCTGATCGCCCTGATTCTCATTAATGTTTTCTGCGTCATCTTTGAATCCGAACCCAGCATCTATGCTGACTATTCGGATGCCTTCACCCTCATCGAGATTCTCTCCGTTCTGATTTTCACGGCTGAATATGCTGCACGGGTCTGGATCTCGGTTGAAGGCACGAAGGCCCGGTCTGCCAGACCACTGAAGACCCGGCTGCGTTATATGCTGACTCCGATGGCGCTGATCGACCTGGCTTCCATCCTGCCGTTCTGGCTGCAGTTCATCACCGGTGTTGATCTGCGCGTGCTGCGGGCATTGCGTCTGCTGCGGATTTTCAAGCTGACCCGCTATGCGCCGGTGGTCAGCCTGTTTCTTGATGTGCTGCGGGAAGAGGCGGAATCCATCGCCGCAGCATTGTTCCTGCTGCTGGTGCTCATGATGGTCTCCTCCAGCCTGATGTTTCTGGCCGAGCATCAGGCCCAGCCTGAATCCTTCTCGACCATTCCGAAAACCATGTGGTGGGCCGTTGTCACCCTGACCACCGTCGGCTATGGCGATGTCGTGCCGATTACGGCTGCCGGCAAGATCATTGCCGGGGTTTCAACGATTCTTGGTGTCGGTATGGTTGCCCTGCCAACCGGTATCCTGCTGGCCGGATTGCAGGACCAGATTCATCGCCGTCGCGAAGCCTTCCGCAAGCGTGTAAACCGCATGATGATGGTCGGGGAGTTATCGGCGCGGAAGCGGGCCCAGCTGGAGAAACTGCGGGAGGAACTCGGCGTCGATGAAGATGTCGCCGCAGAAATTCTGTCACGCCTGAAGGCCGAGGAGGACCGTGTCTGTCCACATTGCGGGAAACCGGCGAAACTCAAAACCATCCCTGACGCTGACGACATTCCATAGAAAAAGGGCGGTGCCGGAGCACCGCCCTCATTCAGTCTGTCAGGCGATCAGAACAGGATTATCCCTGTTCAATCCTGAGAGCGACGAAGCGAAGCCCTTCGCGGCTTTCAACCAGCAGCAGGACGGATTTCTTGCCGTCCTTGCGGGCCTGCTCAACCCGCGCGGCCACATCTTTCGGAGACTGCACTTCCTGTTGTCCGACCTCGACGATGACATCGCCCGGACGAACGCCCTTTTCTGCGGCAGAGCTATCACCCAGAACATCCGTGACAAGCACGCCCCGCTGATCCGCCTTCAGTTCATACTTGTCTGTCAGCGGTGGTGTTATGGTCGACAGGGTGAGGCCCAGTGACTTGATGGCCTCGTCATCTGCCCGCATTTCGGTCTTGGGCTGATCCATCAGACCGGCGGTTTCCGCCTCTTCCAGTTCCTCGATGTTCACTTTGACGCTGACCCGCTTGCCCTTGCGCCAGAGATCCACATCAACTTTCGATCCGACATCCGTGCCGGCGACAATCCGCGGCAGGCTGCGCATTTCGCCGACTTCCTTGCCGTCGAAGGTCAGGATGACATCACCCGCCTGAATTTTCGCCGCTTCAGCCGGCCCGCCTTCGATGACACTGGAAACCAGCGCACCCCTGGCAGAGTCGAGACCCAGTGTTTCCGCAATCTCGGGGCTGACGACCTGAATGCGGACACCCAGCCAGCCACGTTTGGTGCGGCCAAATTCCCGCAGTTGCTTCACCACCGGAATAGCGGTTGAAGACGGCACCGCGAAACCGATGCCGACAGACCCGCCCGTCGGCGAAAAGATCGCCGTATTGATGCCGATGACATCGCCATCCATGTTGAACATCGGACCGCCGGAGTTACCCCGGTTGATCGACGCATCAGTCTGAATGTAGTTGTCATAGGGGCCGGAGCGGATATCACGGCCACGGGCCGAGACGATACCGGCGGTCACTGTTCCGCCGAGGCCGAACGGGTTGCCGATTGCCATAACCCAGTCACCGACCCGGCTTTTGGCTGAATCGCCAAATTTCACAAACGGCAGTTTCTGACTGGTTTCAACCTTCAGCAGCGCAATATCCGTCTTCGGATCCGTGCCCAGCAGTTTTGCCGGCAGGCGTGTGTCATCCTGCAGCAAAACAAAAATTTCATCGGCGCCATCAATCACGTGATTGTTGGTGACAACATATCCATCCGGATCAACGACAAAACCGGAACCGAGTGACTGCGTCTGACGCGGACGGCCTTCAGGACGGTTCTTGTCAAAGAAGTCCTTGAAGAAATCCTCGAAAGGCGAGCCCGGCGGGAAGTTCGGCAGATCCGGTCCGCCTTCGCCACGTTTGATGGTCTGTGTCGTTGAAATATTCACCACAGCCGGCAACAGCCGTTCCGCCAGATCGGCGAAACTCTCGGGTGCCGAGCGGGCCTGCGCCACGGTCGTGCCGAGCAGGGCAGCGATCAGCGTCAGTGTGAAAGACCAGCGCAGGAAAGTGTCCCGCGGAAAGGTCAGGCTTCCGCTATTGCGGGATAGTGCCAGAGCGTTTTGCATTTTAAACCTGTTCTCCAGTCTTTTTCGCCATCCAGTATGCGCAATGCCGGCTCAGGATACCAGCCCGCACCCGTGGCGAGTTACAGAGTCTGTTCAGCAGGATCATCCTGCTTCAGGATGATGATATGGCCCCCAATTATGATCAATCTAGGGCGTAAAACAGGATTTCACGCGGCAATTTGCAGGATTTTTCAAGAATTCAGGGGCTGATGAGCCAGATAACCAGAATTGCAGCGGTTGCTGCAATCAGACCACCTGCCCTCAGTTGGGGCGAGGGCACCTCCAGCGCGCGCGACATCATGCGCTTCATGCCGTCAGGAAATGCTGCATACAGCAATCCTTCGAGGGCAATTGCCAGTGCCAGTGCCGTCAGAAAGAGTGTCATGTGAACTCTCGGGTTATTTTGCCTCTCCAAAGATAGGGGGCGGTGGCCCTGGGGAAAAGACCACCGCCCCTGGAGGCATCCCGACCATGGCGTTGCCGGGATGAGGATTCGGGCGTAAGCCTTAATCTGCCGGCGGGTTCAGGGGGAAGGAATACCGGCAGATGTCCATCCTCATGCTGTGAAGATGGGGGGCGAATGTGGCCGAAATTTGCCGCTGGTAAGGTCAATTTAAGGAACCGGAGGAAATCATGTGTCACCAAGCCGTTACCTCACAGCCATGTGACTCCCGATATCAAGCCTCCGGCAATACTATCCCCGCTAAAGCAACAAACCAGAGGAAACATCCATGCGCCGCGCGCTGATCGCTGTCGCCCTGACACTGATTATGGGTCAATCCGCCTATGCCGCTGATGAGCGCCTGGTCGTGGTTGAGCTGTTCACCTCGCAGGGCTGCTATTCATGCCCCCCGGCCGACCGGTTTGCCGGAAAGCTGCGTCAGCGCAAGGATGTCCTGCCGCTCTCCTATCATGTGGACTACTGGGATTATATCGGCTGGAAGGACCCCTTCGCCCTGCCCGGCAATGATGAACGTCAGCGCGACTATGCAGCAAGCTTCGGTCTGCACAGCATTTACACACCGCAGATGATTGTCGCCGGGCAAAGCGAAGGCGTCGGTTCAAACGAACGCCTGATCGAAAAGCTGATCAGTGACGTGCAACAGAACGGTCGTTTTGAGGCTGCCCCTGAAATGACAAAGAACGGGGATGGCAGCCTGCGTGTTGACCTGCCACAAAGCGGGTTTACCGGGTCGGCAACCATACTCATGGTCGCATTTCAGGGAGAAAAAACGCAGGTCATTTCCCGCGGCGAAAATGCCGGCAAAACCCTGACCTATTATAATGTGGTCCGGAAAATACAGCGCCTCGGCCTGTGGAATGGTGAAGCCAGGCAGTTTGATCTTGGTCTTCCTGCTGATTTGCCCAAAGGCACTGACGGCTGCGCCATCCTGATTCAGGACCCGGTCAGCGGCGCCATTATTGGCGCCACCCGGATGAATATCTGACAACTATCGCACATCTGCTGCCTGATCCCTGTTGCCACTGCCCGGCGCTCCGTCCTAAAACCATCTGCTGATTGAGCACGCACAAGCCAGACAGGGGACAGACCAGAATGCTGCCGACAACATATCCGGACAAGGAACTCATCGCCGAACTGACCGCCAAGATGCTGATCGAGGTGGAGGCAGTGCATTTTCGCCCCGAAGAGCCGTTCATGCTGACTGCCGGCTGGGCAAGTCCTGTCTATATCGATTGCCGCAAGCTGATCTCCTACCCCCGGGTGCGTCATACCCTGATGGATTTTGCGTCCTCGGTCATTCTCCGGGATGTCGGTTTTGAAAGCATTGATGCCGTCGCAGGTGGTGAAACCGCCGGTATTCCCTTCGCCGCCTGGATCGCTGATCGCCTGATGCTGCCGATGCAGTATGTCCGCAAACAGCCGAAGGGCTTTGGACGCGACGCCCAGATTGAAGGCTCCCTGACCGAAGGTTCCCGGGTGTTGCTGGTGGAAGACCTGACCACCGACGGCGGCAGCAAGCTGAAATTTGCCGAGGCCCTGCGCACCGCCGGAGCTCAGGTTGACCACGCCTTTGTCGTGTTCTTCTATGATTCCTTCGCCGGAGCCCGTGAAACCCTGGCAGATGCCGGCCTGACCCTGCATGCGCTGGCAACCTGGAGAGACGTTCTGGCCGCTGCCCGGAAGCATAATTACTTCGATACGGATCGCCTGGACCGGGTGGAAGAGTTCCTCGCAGATCCGATCAAATGGTCAGCTGCCCATGGGGGCCGTGGAGAATAGACCGCTGGTTCAGTAGTTGATTTTTGCCCGGGTTTCATTCAGGCCCGGCTGAACGGTAAAGGCCGCATCCTTGAAAGCCGGGGCGGAAAGCAGGGCACGCGCATTGTTGGTGAAGCCATAGCCTTCAAGCGGAATGCCCAGCACACCCTGATCGAAATCGCCATTGGCGTTTTCGTCATGATAGAACGCAGCCGCATACTGACCGGGTTCCAGATCCGGAACCTCGATCACCGCCGTCGAGCCGGTAATTTTAACCTTCCCACCGGCAATGCGGCGGTCAGAATCGAGAAATCCGTCGGGCTTGTTGAACAGGGCGATATCGACGACACCCTTATCGCTGCGTAACCCTTCAATATGAATCACCAGCCGCGCTTCACCTGTAGCCGAAGCGAACCAGGCAGGGAAGCTTCCGAAAACAGCCAGCAAAATGAATAATCTGCGCAACATAGCGACCCCATATCGGCGGTCCATGCCATCTGGGCAGGAACACTCTGTCCTTCAATAGTGCATCGAATACTTTGTCAATCGGCGCGCCGGGCGATAAGTCTCCCCTCATGACACAAAATGGTTATCAACTGGTTCTCGCTTCCGCCTCGCCACGACGCCTTGATCTGCTGCGCCAGATCGGCGTGGAGCCAACATCTGTTGCGCCTGCCGATATTGATGAAGCCCCCGGAAAGAACGAGCTTCCGCTAAGGACAGCCCGTCGGCTTGCCATTGAAAAAGCTGAAGCCGTCGCCGCATCGCACAGGGGTGCCTATGTACTGGCGGCTGATACAGTCGTCGCCTGTGGCCGTCGAAATCTTGGCAAGCCCGCGGATGAGGCTGAGGCCCGGAAGTTTCTTGAACTGCTGTCCGGCCGCCGGCATCGGGTACATGGCGGCATCGCCCTGATTGGCCCGGATGGCCGTCGCCTTGACCGTCTGATTACCACGCAGGTCACTTTCAAGCGGCTTGGTGTCGATGACATCAACTGGTATCTCGCCAGTGGCGAATGGCAGGGCAAGGCTGGCGGTTACGCCATTCAGGGTCTTGGCGGCGGGCTGATCCGCGCGCTGAACGGCAGCTACACCAATGTTGTCGGGCTGTCGCTTTTCGATATCCGGAACATGCTTGATGGCTTGGGGTGGCCGGTCCGTGGCGGCGTCTGACCGTCATCTCCTGATCGAGCGTAATCCCGGCGAGTGGCGCCTGGCCGTTCTCGATGATGGCCGGCTTGATGATCTTGTCATTGAGCGGGATCACGAACCCTCCGGCATCGGTGATATTCTGCTTGGCCGGGTACGCTCGGTCCTGCCCGGGATCAAAGCCGCTTTCATCGATACCGGGCAGGGGCCGGATGGCTTTCTGCCACAGCAGGATGCCCGCTGGCTGAATCCGGAAAAACCGGACGCTGCAATCAACACACTGGTCCGGGAAGGCCAGTCGCTGCTGCTTCAGGTTCAGCGCGATGCGGAAAGCACGAAAGGCCCCCGCCTGACCGCCGATATTGGCCTTGGCGGCCGTTTTCTGGTTCTCCGACCCCGCGGCTCTGCTGTACAGCTTTCCCGGAAAATCACCGCCGACGAAACCCGCACCCGGCTACAGAACAGCCTGACAGAACTTGCCGGTAGCAGAGGCTGGATCGTCCGGACAGAAGCCGCCACCGCAGATCCGGATGAAATCATGCTGGAGGCGGAAGGCCTGATCCGGAAATGGCAGGATATCGAGAGCCGATCCGATAAGCTGAAAGCGCCCGCCTTGCTGGACAGTCCGAACAAGGGTCTGGCCGGTTGCCTGCAACGCCTCGGCCTTGCCGGTGTCACCCGTATAACCGTTGATCGTGATGCAACCGCCGCTGCCCTGAACGAACTCCGGCTGATCCCCCATATTCCGGTTGATATCTGCCGGGCATCTGCCGGTCCGCTGGAAACCGAAGGGGCCGCAGAACAGATTGAAGTCCTGACAGGACCAGAGGCAGCCCTTCCCGGGGGTGGCCTGATCCGGATTGAACGGACGGCCGCAGCCACCACCATCGATGTCGACACGGCGGCAGCCAGTGGTAATAGCACCGCACCTGCCCGGCATGCGGTCAATGAGGCTGCTGCCCGCGAAATTCCGCGGCAGTTGCGGCTTCGCAATATTGGCGGCGTCATCCTCATTGATTTCATTCTCGACCGGGACCGCAAACCGGGTGACTGCATCATCGCCACCCTGAAAGCCGGATTCCGGACAGACCCTGAACAGCCGCATATTACCGGCCTGACCCCCTCCGGTCTGGTTGAGGTCATCCGGCGTCGGTCCGGACCAACCCTGGCGGAACGGCTGACAACTTCCGGTCCGGCCTCTCCCTCCCCCGTCACAATGGCACTCGACGCTCTCAAAACCCTGCTGCGTCAGGTCCGGGCTGATCCTTCGTTCCGTCCCGCACTCCGCGCCGGGCGACAGATCATTGACCTGTATCGTGGCGAATTGTCAGACGCCTTGCAGGAAACCGAACGCGCCCTACAGTTCCCCCTGCCGTTGTCCGTCGACGATACACTTGGCGGGCGCATTGAAATTGATCAGACCTGAAGGAAATCATGGCGTCCAAGAAATGTCCGACCTGCGGCAAGGTCACCCGTCCGAAATTCCGCCCTTTCTGCTCGCAGCGCTGCGCAGATATCGACCTCGGCAAATGGCTGAAGGAGGACTATCGCCTGCCCAGCGAGGATGAAACCGACACGGATGAGTGGGATGGCGGAGAAAACCGCTAAACGGATTAATTCCCGTCTGTTTCAATAGCTTGCAGCAAGGCGTTTTTATTCACCGAACCGTGCTGGACAGCCCCGCCAGCCTCAACTATAAACGCCGCTCGCCTGTTTCTGACAGGCTGTGCCCAGGTAGCTCAGTTGGTAGAGCACGTGACTGAAAATCATGGTGTCGGTGGTTCGATTCCGCCCCTGGGCACCACTTTCGCTTCATAAGCTGAAGCAATCAACAAACCCTCAGACGACCCGTCAGCCTCAGTTCGTTTCCCAGAGACGATGAGTCTGTCTGTTATGCTGGCCGGTCAGTTACCGGTTTAATCCGCTTCATCAGCAACATAAGGAGATGCAGGTGATGAAACATACCCCGACGAGGCTCGTAAAGCTTCGCGATCCCAGCTGGCGTGTCCGGCGGGCACTGGGTCACAAGATCGTCGAAGACAAGACCCGCTACAGCCGCAAGGCCAAACACCGAAAAGACCTCCGCAAAGACGGAGGTTTTTTTATGCCCGGAGAAGAAAGATCAACACCTGCCGTCTTTTAACGGGATGGTCAGGTTGATATCTGCCCGTATCACGCCCCCCCCCGGCCGGTTATTCTTCTTCCGGGCGTATCTTGCGGGCGGCGGCGCTGTCGCCGATCCCCTCACGTGCGCCCATTGAGGAGGTTCCGGGGCTACTGGTCCCGGATGAAGTTTCCTTCTTACGACGGGCTTCCCGCCGGGCGATATAAAGCGTCGAGCCGATAATCACTGCACTGCCGGCCCAGGTCCAGGCATCAGGCGCTTCGGCGAAAACGAAGTAACCAACCGCCCCTGCCAGCACCAGCCGGATATAATCAAACGGAGAAACCGCTGTTGCCTCGCCGACCCGGTAGGCGCGAATGACCATATACTGGGCTCCCGCACCACAGGCCCCCATGAAACCAAACCAGAAAAGCTGTTCCAGCGAAGGTTGTTGCCAGACGAACAAAGCCGGGATCAGCGAAACCACCGTCGCAATGATCCCGAACCAGGCGGAGATCGTCAGCGGGCGCTCTGTTGTGGTCAGTCGCTTGATGACCACATGCACACAGGCCACGGTCATCGCCCCGAACAGTGCCACCAGGGCGGCAATGCTGATCGCCTCTTCCCCCGGGCGCAAAATCAGAATGACACCGATAAAGCCAATGGCCGTCGCCGACCAGCGCCGGACCCGCACAACCTCATGCAGAAACAGCACGGCCAGCGGAATGATAAACAGGGGCCGGGCAAAGGACAGTGACACCGCATCGGCCAGCGGCAAGTTCACAAAGGCATAAAATCCACAGAACATTGCCACCAGACCAAGGCTGACCCGCAGCAGGTGCAGGGGAAAACGGTCGGTGCGGACCACCGACCAGCCACCCTCGCGAATGATGAAGGGCAACAGGCTCAGCAGATGGAACAGGCAGCGAAAAAAGACGATCTGCATGCTGTCGAAATGCTGACCCATCGTCTTGATGGTCGTCGCCATCATGGTGAAGATCACCGTCGACAACATGATCCAGATGGCACCACGGGTATTGCCGGGAAGCGCCAGCCAGCCTTTGTTGAAAGCTTTTCGGGTAAATGTCACGGGAATGCGAACCAGTCCGTAAGGCAGCTTGAAATTTTCATTGTCCGTACATATCACGCCGGACAATGTTTTGTGCAGCACTCTTTCGCGTCAGCTATCACAGCCTCGCTTTTGCACTGCATCGGATTACGTTAAAGATAGATCAGAACTGACCCCAAGCTGGAGAGAGACAGCCCGTGACCAAACCGCTCTGGACACCTTCGGAAGACGCGATCGCCAAGGCAAACATGACCAGTTTTGCCCGTCATATTGAGCGCGAAAGCAGGGAATCATTACCGGATTATCACTCCCTCCATCTTTTCTCGGTTCGCCGGAAAAGTACCTTCTGGGATGCCATCTGGGATTTTTGCGGCGTCATCGGCGACAAGGGTTCTGACCGGGTACTGATCGACGAAGACCGGATGCCCGGCGCCCGCTTCTTCCCCGACGCCACCCTCAATTTCGCCGAGAACCTGTTACGCCGTCGGGATGATGCAGATGCCATGGTTTTCAGGGGTGAAGACAAGGTCAACCGGCGGGTCAGTTTCCACGACCTCTACAACATGGTCTCCCGGTTGCAGCAGGCTTTGCGCGCCGCCGGGGTCGGACCGGGTGACCGGGTTGCCGGTTACCTGCCGAACATGCCGGAAACGATCATGGCAATGCTGGCTGCGACCTCCATCGGGGCGGTCTGGTCATCCGCATCACCGGATTTCGGTGTGCGCGGCGTTGTCGACCGGTTTGGCCAGATCGATCCGAAGGTCCTGTTCTGCGTTGATGGCTATCACTACAACGGCAAAAGCCATGACTGTCTGGCGAAAACCGCAGAGATCGCCGGAGAAATCAGCGCCATCACGAAAGTCGTGGTCATTCCCTACGTGAAGGACAGCCCGGATATTTCGATGGTCCGGGATGCGGTAATACTGAGTGACTTTGTCGCAGATTTCGCAGAAGCCGAAGTAACCTATGAGCGCCTGCCCTTCGATCATCCGCTCTATATCCTCTATTCCTCCGGCACCACCGGCGCACCGAAATGCATCGTTCACCGTGCGGGCGGTGTGCTGCTCCAGCATCTGAAGGAGCATGTGCTGCATTGTGACCTGAAGCGTGATGACCGCATTTTCTATTTCACCACCTGTGGCTGGATGATGTGGAACTGGCTGGTCACGGCTCTGGCCTGCGAGGCGACGCTGCTGCTGTATGACGGCTCGCCTTTCTATCCGGACGGCAATGTACTCTATGACTTCGCCGAAGCCGAACGTATGAACATCTTCGGCACTTCTGCAAAATGGATCGACGCCTGCGCCAAGGGAGGTATCGAGCCGGTAAAGACCCATGACCTGTCGACTGTCAGGATGATGACCTCGACCGGATCACCCCTGTCACCGGAAAGCTTCGACTATGTCTATGAGAAGGTGAAGCCGGATATCCATCTGGCCTCCATCGCCGGTGGCACCGATCTGGTTGCCTGCTTCATGCTGGGCTCCCCCCTGCTGCCGGTCTGGCGTGGCGAGATCCAGTGTGCCGGTCTCGGTATGGAAACCACCGTTTATGATGATAACGGACAGGCCGTGACCGGTGAGAAGGGCGAACTGGTCTGCACCGGCCCCTTCCCCTCCATGCCCCTCGGTTTCTGGAATGACCCCGGCGACACAAAATATCGCGCCGCCTATTACGAAAAGTACGAGAATATCTGGCATCACGGCGACTTCGTGGAAAAAACCGATCATGGCGGCTTCATCGTCTTCGGCCGGTCAGATGCAGTTCTTAATCCGGGCGGCGTGCGTATCGGGACGGCGGAAATTTATCGTCAGGTCGAACAGCTGGATGAAATCCTTGAAGGTCTGGTCATCGGGCAGGACTGGGACAGCGACGTGCGGGTTGTGCTGTTTGTCCGTCTGGCCGAAGGCATAACCCTGGACGAGGCGCTGGAGAAGAAAGTCCGGACCCGGATTCGTGCCAACTGTACCCCGCGTCATGTTCCGGCGAAGATCGTACCCGTCGCCGACATTCCGCGCACCAAATCCGGCAAGATTGTCGAGCTGGCCGTGCGGGATGTGGTTCATGGCCGCGAGGTGAAGAACAAGGAAGCACTGGCCAACCCGGAGGCACTGGAGCTGTTCCGCGATCTCGACATACTGAAAAGCTGAGATAACCGTCAAGGCGGCCATGTCTGCGACTTCCCGTATTCTGCTGATTGCCATTGCCGTCCTGTCCGGGACAGCAGGGCTGCGGGCGCAGGAGCCTGCCATCGCAGACGATGTCGAAGCCTGCCGTGCTGACCCCAGATTTCTTGTCGGCGGTGCCGCCATGGGGGAATGCCTGCTCGAAATTGCGGCAGATACTGAGGAACAGCTTGCCGTAAAACTCTCGCAAACGGCCAAGCTGTATTGTACCGATTCAGACCGTCAGGCGCTCCGGGCCAGTCACGAACAATGGCTGGCAGCCCGTCAGCGTCAATGCGGATTACTGACGGACTCACCCGGTAACACCTCTTCCTACGTCAATGGGGCCGCCTGTTCACTGATCGCTGTGCGCCAGCAGCTGGAAGTTCTCGAACTGCTGGAAAACTACGCCCGTCCCCGCTGCGATGGTCCGGCCCTCACCATTGCTGCCAGCCGCTTCGGCGAACAGTCCGATGAAACTGTCGAAATTCCCTATGCCGACATGTCCTGGCAGGTCACTGGCGAAACCGGCGACCGCCATCTCGTTGTCCGCCAAACCGCAGATGGCACCGAACTCGCCCGGCAGGATATTTCGGATTGCCGGTTCTGTGGTGACAGCCGGGAAGACAATTGTCAGGAAGACGGGGTGTTCGTCCTGCAGGACTGGCGAACGCCGGAGAAGCCGGCCCTGTTCCATGTCTGTCATGTCGGCGCACATTCACAGCGGCTCGACCTGATTGATCCCACCGTCACCGGCGGGGCATCACAGCTGCGGGTAACCGCCCCTTATATCCTGACCTGGAAACTCCGTAACGGCACCCTGACCGCCACACCCGACGGGGATAACAGGCAAAGAAAATTCTGGCCAACCCCCTGATATTACGCCTTGTTCTAAATTTTCCACCTACTTATAGTTTGCCATAACCGGCGTGGCATTCCTGTTCCGTATCTCTTTGCAGCAACGACCGGAAATTGTCCTGGCTGATAACAGACCGGGCATTCTCAGTCACAGTTCCGGGGACCATCATGAACGGCCTGAACTTTACCCTGACTGTCCGGGTACCTGCTATCCTCACTACCCTGCTGTTTCTGATGACCGGTTGCGTGACGGATGGCGGCACCACCGCCGGTCAGTATCTCGATCAGAAGACCCCGATCTTCCAGCAGCGCACCGACATAATGATCGAGGCCTTTGAAAAAGGCTGCCTCGATCGACGAATTGATGAGGTCATCGCGGCAGGTCAGGGCCTCTCCTGGCCAAACCGGAAAATAACACTGCCCGTCCGTCCGTATTCGAACACACAGGCTGAGACAACCTCACTGATTTCTGCCTTCTCCACGAACTGGAGCAGAAACAAAATCATTCCCGGGCAGGACGAATTCCTGAGAGAAGTGCTGAAGGCACAGATTGCCGACTCACCTTACGTTCTCCGCTGCCTGCAGGTCATGAAAGATGTCGATTTTATCCGCCTGATCGAAGCAATGAAACAGACCGGATATATCGGCAAGGTCCAGAACTGGCGGCGAGAGAAATATGGTTTTTTTGAAACCCAGTACTATTTTACCTTCCCGCAAGACATCCCTGTCCTGCTATCCGTCATCACCCAGTCCAATACCATCAAGCCGGACCAGCAGAGCTGTTATCAGTATTCAGGCTGCACTGGATACGGCTTCAACGAAGCACGGCTGGAGTTGTATATCGGACTATCCACCGGACAGATGCCCCCGGTCACCATCCGGGAATTTCTGAATGAAATGACCCTGGTTGCATCAGATGCAATGCGCCAGCAGGTCGACAGCATGACCCGGAAAATCCAGGCCGCCCTGACAAACTATCATCGGGAAATCGTCAACCGAAACAATGCTGAACATGCAGAAAGTCAACGAAGGTTTGATGAGGCTGTTGCCCGTACCAAACGTAACAGCATGTCCGATTCGCAAATTTTTTCTTCCGCGCTACAGCAGAGTATAAATAGCATGCAGCGCCAGCAAAAAGCCTTCAATGATATCGACCGCAAGGTTGGTGCAGGAAACCAGAGCCAGCGGCGTCTCGATAATGCAGTAAAGGCACGGCAACTCTATGGCGATAACACACCATCAGGGTCTGCCGGAAACTCTGGCACGACCGGCAACAGTCTGTCGCTCACTGCTGGCTGCCCAGGAACCTATGTTGATCCCCCGGCAAAATATAAAGGTAAGTGGCCACAGCTGCGCTACGGCTGCGATCAGCATTACAAGTCGGAAGCTGAAGTTCAGGCTGTCTATGCAGAATGGACAAGCAAACGGGAAAAGTGGGACGCTGAACGTGCAGCCATGATCAAACAGCGAGAAGACGCCATCAACCGCAGCCGGGAAAACGCCGTAAAAAACAAACAAAAGTGCAAAGGATGCACAACCGAGAAGTAACTGTGCCGGATCATCCAAACGGAACCGGAGATTGGAAACAATCCGGGGCTGGATTTAGATTTGTCTAATTTTCCATCACATCCGTTGCGCTGCAGCCGCTCCGACTGGTCAAAGAAAAACCGCCGGCCACGTTTCCTGTGACCGGCGGTTTTATCTAACTTCTGAAATCAGAGGCTGGCTCAGCGAACGTAAACGTGAACTTCGCTGGTAGCGGCAGCCGGGCTGGGCCGTGATGAGACAATGATCCGGTCTGACGGCAGACCCATCTGGGTCAGTGAGCGGAGAACGCCATCGGCATTCTGCTTCGCCTGTGTGCTGCCAAGGGCGCGCTGGGCGTTGCCGCCCTGACCCGGTGCAATGGCCACCAGTTCAAACGTGGCATTCGGGCGTCGTGACAGGGCCTGATTGACCGCATTAAACAGCGGCTGCTGATAGGCAACATCTGGCCGGTCGAAGCGGATAATCACCAGTGGCCGGGTGCCACCGGTATCGGCCCGCGGTGTGTAGCTCGGCTGTGCGGCGAGGCTTTTGCCATAGAGTTCGCCGTTTTTGATGGAGACAGCCAGTGCCGTCATGTTTGCCCGTTCAGTGCCAATCTGGCTGTTCTGGCGGGTAATATCGGTATTCACTTCGTTCAGCAGGCGTTCGATCAGAACGGTGGTGCGTTCCACCTCGTCCTCGACGACGGCAAGCTGCTGATGATCTTCATCAACCGCACCGGACAGGGCCAGTGCTGCACGGGAACTGTCATGCAGATAAGCGGCCATGGTGGCATCAGCGGCAATGCCCGTGGACAATGCATTCAGCTGGGAGACACTGCCTTCAAGCTGTGACAGCTGGCTCTGTGCCTGATTCCACTGGGCGATCAGATTGGGATTGCCCGGCGTGGTGCCAACCTGCAACCGCGAGGTCACACCGGCAATGGATGCGTGATACTGACCGGAAATTGCCGCCATCTGACCACGGATCTGCTGCAACTGGTCGTTATGCGATCCGATGGAGGATTGCAGTTTCGACAACTCACCGCGCAATTCGCCGATCTTCTGCCCGACAAAGGTACTGGAGGTCGAGGAATTGCCCAGCGAGGCAAGCTGTGATCCCTGTGATGAAGGCGGAACAACATTCGTGCCCGCATATCCGGCGCCCGGAGGAGGCACCTGAACCTGTCCCTGGACCGGAGCCTGTGCCGTGCCAGCCGGCGCGTTTGGCGCTGCCGGGTCATTGGCATCCAGCGAGGGAAACAGCGTATCGGATGCATAGCTGCAGCCGACCAGCAAAAGAGCTGCGCTCAGCGCGATAGCGGGTGATTTCAGCGAGGCCATTGGGTACTTTTTCCCTTGGTCAGTGTCATTATCGGCGGTTCAGCCCGTTTGTCGGACCATACAGCAGTTTTACGCACAAAGAAATATGCGCTTGGTTTCCCTGTCAGTCGCGGAGGATAGTATCCGAACAGCATTTGCGCTACAAGACAAAGAGCAAGCAAACCAAGCCTTTGCGGCAATCTTGGTTAATGCTTTGTTACTGCCCCCTGAACTCCGGCCATGAACCTGCCCGCCGCCTGAATTTTTTTCGCATCATCGGCCTTGCCACACCCCGCCCCTTCCATTACAACCCCGCTCTCCGCGCGAGGCAAGACCCCGCGGCGGCTGCGCCCGTAGCTCAACTGGATAGAGCGTCTGACTACGGATCAGGAGGTTGGGAGTTCGAATCTTCCCGGGCGCGCCATTTCCCCTTCGCTTGCGAAGCGAAAAAAGAAACCCCAAACAGTCATTATCCGTGAGAGCCTGTACTGCACTATCGCGTTTCAGGGCCTCCTGCACGCTTTGCCGGATTGCTTCGCGCACCACCTCGCTGCCTGATGCATAATGGCAAGAGGCAAATAGACCACTTTATCCTCCTATATTTGCCCCAGGAAGAGACCACATTCACACCGAGACTATATCTGGTGAGGACATGTCACTGCCCTCACCGGTGAATGTTTCAGCGACTGCCCATACCCAATGATGTCAGTCGCTCGCTATACAGCGCACAGGCTGTCTCATAGCGTGGGGCGACGAGGGCCATGACAGTGTCGGACGCCTGGTCCGGTGTACCGGAGCGGAATGGAGGGTTCGGGTCGTATTCGATTGCCAGCTGAACGCTTTTGGCAACCTCCGTACCGGCAATGTCGGCCAGGATGGAAAGGCCGAAATCAATCCCTGAGGTCACGCCCCCTGCCGTCGTGACATTGCCATCTGTCACGATCCGCTTTGCCTCATGGGTGGCCCCGACCATCGGCAGCAGGCTGGTATAACCCCAGTGAGTTGTTGCACGCCGTCCGTCGAGCAGACCGGCGGCACCCAACAGGAAGGCGCCGGTACAGACGGAAGTGACATATTTTGCCCCCGCAGCCTGATGGCGGATGAAATCAACTGTCGGCTTGTCCAGCATCGCATCAGCAACACCGCCACCGCCCGGCACACAGATCAGGTCCAGTTGCGGGCAGGTCTCGAACGTATCGGTCGGCACCAGATCAAGACTGCAATCGCTTGGCACCGGCTCCATGCTTTTGGCGACAATATGCATCTTTGAGTCCGGCAGGCGCGAGAGAACCTGCAACGGCCCGGTAAAATCAAGCTGGGTCAGATTGGGGAAAAGGACGAAACCGACGTTAAAGCTGCTCATGACTGTTCTCCATTGATTTGAAACGGTTACGAAAATCGGTCGGGCTGGTCTGGAGCACCCGCGCAAAGGCACGGTCCATACGGCGAAGCGACCCGAACCCGGCATCAGTTGCGATTGAGGAAAGCGAAAGATCACTTTCAAGGATGGCCCGGCGCGCCAGATCAAGCCTGACCCGCTCGACAAATTCTGCCGGACTGGTGCTGAAGATTTTCCGGAACCGCCGGGTCAGCGTCCGCACAGACATGCAGGCCTCCTCGGCAAGCCTTTCGACAGACCAGTTTCTGTCAGGATCAGCGGTTATCGCCTCAACAAGACCATCAAGCTCGCCGACCGGGGCTGCCTGCCCCATCAGATCGGCAGAAAACTGGCTCTGGCCACCGGGGCGAATGCGAAACATGACATGCTGCCGGGCGACAGCCAGAGCCGTTATCTTGTCATGATCCGCTTCAATCATCGCCAGCGCGAGATCAATGCCAGCCGTCACACCGGCGGATGTCCAGATGGTTTCATCCCGGATGTAAATGGCATCCGGCTCAACGGTGATCTGCGGCCGGAACTGTTGCAGCCGCGCCGCAGACTGCCAGTGGGTTGTCGCCCGGCGCCCGTCAAGCACACCGGCTGCTGCCAGCAGGAAAGCACCGGTACAGACGGAAGCAATCCGCGGAACCCGCCCGTCAGCCCGGCGCACCAGATCTGCAATCTCGCCGGTCGCCAGCGCCTCCTCCAGCCCGCCGCTGCCACCGGCGATAATCAGACTGTCCGTGGCGCAGAGCAGTTCATCCGTAATATCACCCAGACCAAGGTCCGGCAGAATCCTGATACCGGACGAAGTGCGTATGGGAACCATGCTATCCGGCGCCACAATGCGGACCCGGTAGACATCACGCCCCAGTTCTTCACTGGTGCCTGTGAACATCTGGGCCGGACCGGTCACATCCAGAATCTGGGCGCCGGGATAAGTCACAAGCAGGATTTCATGTTGTCTGGTCATGCCTGCAATCTAGGCCCATCCGGTTTTGGCCTAAAGGACATTATATAGTCATTTTCGGCCAAAACCGGGCAGCAGGAATTCCACATGAATGGCCCCGGTGGAAATTTCGGCCCGCAGTACATATCTAGAAACAAACCGGCATAACGGCCGCACTCAAACCGGGATTTCAGATATGCAGAACATCTTCACTCACCCGCTCATCGCCCCTCTCGCCGCCCTGTCTCTGCTCGCGGCCTCCCCGGCCGCAGCACATGGCGTGAAACATGCCCATCAGGTGGCACAGGGAAGCTCTGAAGTTGCCATCGAGGCAGTGAAGCTGAACAGCAGCCTGACCCTGCTGTCAGGCGTCAACGGATTTACCGGAGGCAATGTACTGGTCTCGAACGGGATCGACGGGATGCTGGTGATTGATGATAAAATTCCCGAGATGACCGACAAGCTGATCGAAGAACTGAGCAAGATCGGCGATATGGACAGGCTGAAATTCGTGCTGAACACGCACTGGCATTTCGACCATGCCGGCGGCAATGCCGAACTGGGCAAGACCGCCACCATCATCGCCCATACCAATACCCGCAAACGCCTGTCGACCGAACAGAAGCTGGACGCCTTCAAGATGGTGCTGCCGCCCAGCCCGAAAAGCGCCCTGCCGGTCATCACCTTCGATCAGAGCCTGTCGGTTCATTTCAATGGTGAGGAACTCAAGCTGATGCATTTCCCCGCCAGCCATACGGATACGGATGCGGTGATCTATTTCAGCAAGTCCAACCTGCTGCATACCGGTGATCTGTTTTTCAACGGCATGTTCCCGTTCGTTGACGTACAGAACGGTGGCAATGTGCTGAACCTGACAAAATCAGTTGCCCGGCTGATCGAGACGTATCCGGAAAACACGAAAATTGTCCCCGGTCACGGCCCGGTCGCCAACATGCGCGACCTCCGTGCCTTCCACAAAATGCTGACGGTGACCACGGCCAATGTTGTCGCAATGGCTGATGCCGGCAAAACTCTGGACGAGATCAAGGCAGCCGGCGTCCCTAAAGAATATGAGAAGTGGGGCGCCATTATCGATGCGGCGACCTGGAACAGCCTGATCCATGCCAGCCTGAAGAAATAGTCAGGGGTGGCTCAGGACGATCCGGATGTCGTGGCTTACCCGTTCAGCAAACGGATCATTTTCATTGCCTATCGATGCAATTCATACAATCGAATTCATCAATTACCCTTCATGGCCTAGTTTCCTGTCAGCACTCACAGCAGGAACACAGCCATGCAAACCCGGAACCTGACCACCACCCACCTTCAGCCAGAACCCTTTTCAGTGCCCCGGTCCATTTCCCGGACGGGTTGGCTGGCTTTGGGTTATCTGCTGTTTAGCATTGGTATTCTCGGCATGTTTCTGCCGGTCATGCCGACGACGGTTTTCTGGATACTGGCTGCGGGCTGTTTTCTGAAATCATCACCGGCAATGTATCAGCGGATCATCACATCCCCCCGATATGGCCGTGCCGTCCGGGACATGGTTGAGGACGGGATTGTCTCGCAACCGGCCAAGATCGCTGCCGTCTGCGGCATGGCCGTTGGTGCACTGGTGCTGTTACTGACACCCGCCCCCGCCATGGCGAAGCTGATTGGTTGTGGTGTCATCGCCGTCTCCGCGATGATCGTGACCAGCCGGCCTTCGGCCCGCCCGGGGGCCGCCAAGGCGAACTGAGCGCGCCCCGGCAATAACAATACGCCCTTTCAGTCGCGGCCCATCCTTTTGCTTTTCCTTCGCTGACGCGCCGCGTCAGAATGCCGGAAAGAGGAGCGCAGGATGACACGACTGAGAGACTATAACAGAAGCCTGATTGGCCAGCCCGGCAGCCGCCAGCAGATTGAAACACCGGCACTGGTGGTCGATCTGGATGCCCTGCAAACCAATATTGACGGCATGCAGGCCTTTGCCACGGCAGGGGGATTCAACATCCGGCCGCATGGCAAGACCCATAAATGTGCAGAAATTGCCCGCCGGCAGATGGCGGCAGGTGCCGTCGGGGTTTGCGCGGCAAAGCTGGGCGAGGCCGAAGTGTTCGCCGCAGGCGGCGTCGGGCAGGTTCTGCTGACCTCACCTGTCGTGGCACCGGGCCGGATCAGCCGCCTGCTGGATCTCGCCGCGGCGCATCCCGATATCATTACCGTTGCCGATGACCCCGAGAATGTCGCCGCGCTGAATGCCGCAGCACTGAGCCGGGGCGTTATCCTGAATCTGCTGGTCGATGTTGATGCCGGGTTTCACCGGTTTGGCACGGAATCTCCCGCAGCGGCCTGCGCACTGGCACAACAGATTGCCGATGCTCCGGCGCTGCGACTGCGCGGTGTTCAGGGCTATGCCGGAGACGTACAGCATATTGCTAATTTTGAAGAACGGCGGATTGAGTCGGAAAAACGTATCCGCATGCTGGGTGCTGCGCGTGACGCCATTCGCGCCGCCGGGCTGGAATGCGACATTGTTACCGGCGGCGGTACCGGCACCCACGCCATCGACCCGGCACTTGGCATTCTGACGGACGTACAGGTCGGTTCCTACATATTTTCAGACGTACAGTACGATCATGTCGAGCTGCGGGCGACCGACAACCACCCCTTCCGCAACGCCCTGTTCGTCTATACCCGTGTTGTCAGCGCCCGCCATGACGGCTTTGCCACCACTGATGCCGGGTCGAAAGGCTTTTCGACCGAAGACTACCCGCCACAGATTGTTGCGGGTGTCCCATCCGGATCAGTCTACAGCATCTTCGGTGACGAATTCGGCAAGGTAACGCTGCCGGATCCGGCCGCCCGTCTGCCCCTGAACAGTCTGATCGAATGCGTCATCCCACATTGCGACCCGACCCTGAACCTTTATGACGACCTCTATATCGTCTCCGGCGATAAGCTGGTTGATATCTGGGCCATTGAAGGACGCGGTGGTGCCGGTTAGGCGGATCAGATTCCGATCTGCCCGGCGATGACTGTACTGACTATTCCTGAAGGCTGGCCGTTGCTGCCATCCTTCGAGACGGCGCATGGCGCCTCCTCAGGATGAGGCGGTATTAAATATATAACCTCATCCTGAGGAGCGCTGAAAGCGCGTCTCGAAGGATCCTCAGAACAGCTGGAAATATTCCTGATGTTCCCATTCCGAGATTTCTGACAGATAGCGGTTGATCTCGAATTTCTTGATTTCCAGCAGGTAATCAATGAACGGACTGCCCATCTGGGCACGCCAGAAGTCGCTGGCCGCCAGCGCGTCAACAGCTTCCAGCAATGTCTGGGGCAGGCGGACGGCATCGCTGCTATAGGGATTGTCGACCGGTTTCGGCGGTGTCAGACCGCGCTCTATGCCATCCAGCCCGGCCAGCATCTGCGAGGCGAGATAGAGATAGGGGTTCGCTGCCGGTTCACCGACCCGGTTTTCCACCCGTGTTCCCGGATCACCCGGACCGCCGATTGCCCGAACCATGGCCCCCTTGTTGTCACGGCCCCATTGTATCCGGTCCGGCGCCAGCGCATGCGGGCGGTAACGGCGGTAACCGTTGACAGTCGGTGTCGTGAACACACAACTGCCCGCCGCATGTTCCAGCAGCCCGGCCACAAACTGACGGCCTGTCGGGGAGAGCAACTCGCCTTCCGTTTCGGCCATGAAAACATTACGTCCGGTCTTCAGGTCCACCAGCGACTGATGCAGGTGCCAGCCATTGGCGAACAGGTTCTCGACCTTCGGGCGGCACATGAAAGTGGCGTGATAGCCGTGGCGACGACAGATCTGTTTCACCGCGCTGCGGAACAGGATCATGTTATCCGCATGTTCGATGCCACTGGCCGGTGCGAAGGTGAACTCGCACTGGCTCGGCCCGAATTCAGCCTCGATGGACCGCACGGGCAAGCCCAGTTTCTGGACATCACGGCGGATCATATCGAGCACCGGCTCCAGCTCGTCGTAATTCTGTTCCGACAGATAGCGGAAACCCTGTGCCAGCAGTTCGGTCTGCGGCGGTTTGCCCGGCTGCACCGCATCGGACGGACGCAGCGCCGGGTCGGTCAGTTTCAGAACCGTGAATTCCACTTCCAGACCGGCAACGTAATCATAGCCGGCAGCCGCCATCTTTGCCGCCGCCATCTGACCGATGGCCCGGGTCGAGAAGGGAATCCGTCCCCCCGTGGTGAAATTGATGTCGCAGAGCATCCAGCCGGAATGTGGCGACCAGGGCAGGATACGGAAAGTCGCGGGGTCCGGCACCATGATGAAATCACCAGCGCCCTCCCATGCCTGATCCCCGAGACCGCCGCCTTCGCTCCAGACCGGAAAGACCGTGCGGTGGGAGGTGTCTTTCAGAATCAGCGTCGTGGTCATCGAACAGCCGTTGGCCAGCACCGCCGACAACTGTTCCACCGGGATGGTCTTGCCATGCAGAACGCCATGCTGATCCGCAAAGGACAGGCGGATGACCTCCAGCCCCGCGGCTTTCGCCTGTGCAA
Source organism: Alphaproteobacteria bacterium HT1-32 (assembly GCA_009649675.1). Lineage (NCBI taxonomy): Bacteria > Pseudomonadati > Pseudomonadota > Alphaproteobacteria > Alphaproteobacteria bacterium HT1-32. The sequence goes on from WJPL01000001.1 coordinate 609,594, forward strand.
TGACTTCGCGGGCACGTGCTTCGCCATCAGCGTCGCGCAATCCGTGCCGGGCGACGAAACCGTCGGAACCCAATCCTGCATTCGGTGTACTCAAGAGACTATCCTTATCTGGGCCAGCACTGGCCGGATCATAAATCGGAAAGGGCCGGTATTACACCAGGACTCGTAGCGCCCTAACCCTGGCACCAGGAACAGGCATCACGACGTTTCTGGTCCTGCAAGGTCCAGGACCCTTCCCAGTCATCGGTCGGTGCGATGGTGTCGATGGCGATCGGGCCGGTAATGGCTGCTGCCGTATCCCCATCCACCAGCAGGGGCAACGCCCGATCTTCGCCCTCAACCGTGGCCTTGATGGCAAGACGTAGCTGACGCCTGTTGCGGGTGATCGCCTTGTCGGTAACACCCAGATGCTCTTTCGTGCGGTCCTGAATCGGGCCGGGCGATTCAACAGCCCACTGGTCATGTACATTGATGTCCATCCCCATGCCCGTATAGGTCATGCTGGCCTGTTCCTCCGCGTCATAACCATAGTTGTTCGATTTGTTCTTGCCTGGAATATAATCCGGCAGGGAATAGAGTTCGAGGCGCTGGCGGCGCATCAGCTCATGGTCCACCGGGGCCCCGAAGCTGGTGAAGATGGCATACCAGTAGGAATGCGTGTCATCGACCGGCACATGCCACTGGGTAATGGTCATTTCATTGCTCATCGGAATCACGATGGCCTGCGGAAAGATGTGGTTGGTGATCCGGACATGGGTCCGGCCATCGGTCATATGCCGCAGCGAGGTGATGCGCATGCCATAGTCAGTTTCATCGACATTGATATCGGGTCGCGGATAGTCGCGCAGGATCTGCGTCATCGGGATATCGGTATCACCCGCCTTGTCCTTGAACTGCTTGCCGTAACTTTCAGCCGGGTCTTCATCTTCCAGATAGCGATGCAGGAAAGAGGCATGCGCCGGATCGATACCGACCTCCGTGGCCTGCAGCCAGTTACATTCCATGAACCCCTTGAAGGCGAAAACATGGCTGTGCGGTGCGGCAAAGCAGTCGAAGGCCGGGAAAGGCGGCGGATCGCCTGGCCCCATATAGGCAAAGATGATGCCGCTGCGTTCCACACAGGGATAGGCTGTATGATTGATCCGTTTGTGAAAACTGCTGCCTTCCGGTTCCGCCGGCTGCTCCAGACAGGCCCCTTTTTCATCAAACAACCAGCCATGGAACGGACAGCGCAGACCGCCATCTTCCAGCCGTCCGTAACACAGATCGGCCCCGCGATGCGGGCAATGCCGGTCGATCAGGCCGTAACCGCCATCTTCAGTGCGGAACAGCACCAGCCGTTCGCCCATCAGATTGACCTCGCGCACCGGACGGTTGCCCGCCAGTTCATCGACCAGCGCCGCCGGCTGCCAGTACCGGCGCAGCAGCGCCCCGCCAGGCGTACCCGGCCCGACCTGTGTCAATGTGGCGTTCTCTTCAGCACTCATCATGGCGGTGACCCTTCCTTCCGACAGGAACCGGTTTTCCGATAAACCGGGATCATAAATAAATGTTCGATTATCGAACTAATGTACGATAATATGATATTCGATTAATCTTCCGCTGAAAACTGTATTCTCCATGCCCGATCCTGATGACAAGGAATTCGCCAAGACTCTCGCCAAGGGGCTGGAGGTTCTGGCCGCCTTCGACCGCGAGACACCCGGCATGACCATCTCGGAAGTGGCAAACCGGTTCGGCTTCAACCGCGCGGTGGCGCGACGCATCGTCCGCACACTGGAGATCCTGGGTTATCTGAAACAGGAACGCCGGGTCTATTCCCTGACGCCACGCGTGCTGCGACTCGGTTACGGCTATCTGGCCTCAAACAAGGTCGGGAATGTCATTCACCCCATCCTGAAACAGGTGACTGCAGAAATTGACGAGCCCTGTTCCATGGGCGTCCTTGATGGCAATGAAGTGGTCTATGTGGCCCATTCTCCCGGTGAACAGCGACACTTCTCGGTCGGCCTGACAGTTGGCAGCCGTCTGCCCCTGCTGACCACGGCCACCGGCCGGGCCCTGCTGAGCCGGCTGCCCGAAGACCATACCAAGTCATTGATTCAAGAGGCTCCCCTTGACCGGGAAACCCCGAAGACAGAAATGAACCGGGAACGCATCACCACCCTGATTACCGAAGCACGACAGCAGGGCTATGCCTATGCCGAGGATGAGGTGGAGATAGGCCTGGCCTCTGTCGCCGTGCCTGTGGTCAGTGCAGCGGGGGTGCTGATCGGTGCCATCAACGTGGTGGTCAACAACGGACGTGTTGATGAATCGACGCTGCGCAGCGACTATGCCGGCAGCTTGAAACGATGCGCGGTCCATCTCGCGGCGGCGCTCGGGTGAGCGGGGAAAAGACATATGCTGCAGGTGAACGTGGCCAACAGGCCGCGCAACAGAGCAGGCTGGCATGGCTGAAACCGGCAACAAACCGGATGACACTGCCGGGCTGCCCGACTTTCTGAAAGATCTGGCGCTCCCGGACGGGCTGGCGGTCCTTAATGACGAGCTTGAACCGGAGACCATGCCGCCGGTTGAGGATGCAGACGAAGACGACGACGCCAACCCGCCACAGACTGATGTAACAGCCCCGTCCGAAGCAAAGCCGGAAGCTGACCCGTTCGTGATCGATCAGGTTGATGAAGGCTCCGGCCTCTATGGCCCCCATTTTCCACAACTGAAACCCATCGGTGACCCGGACCAGTTGCAGCGCATGGTGATCCGGATAGAAGAAGGCTTCAAATCCGGCGACCGGCTGGAAATCACCGATCTGGAGATCATCCCCGGCGAAAGCGATGCCACTGTGGCCGACATGCCAATCATCATTGAAGGTGGCCGGTTTGATGACAACACCCGGTCATTGATCCTGACCGGGCTGGCCTCACCCGAGGATTACGATCTCGTCGTCAGCCATGTTGCCCTGAGCTCTGTCGATACAGAGAAGACCAACGGCAAGCGCATCCTGCGGATCACCGCAACCGATGGCACCGGCGCCAACTGGGACGCCCCCCTGCTGATCCTCGACGTCGACTAATCCCGCCTTCGTCGTCCCGAAACTGGCCAGGCCGGGGTCCTCCTGCTTGGCCACAGATTCCGGATTGCCGACCTGGCGGTCGTCCGGGGGTGACGAAAGACGACTGCCTCTCACATCATCTCATGTCATCCCGGCGCGGGCCGGGAACCAATTGTTCGCTGGCGTGGCGTTATGGCCGGGTCCCGGATCGGGGTCCGGGATGACATGGGTTGATGATGACGGTCAGTTCTCGAACAGAGGCCCGCCCTGCGTCAGGCGCGGATCAAAGACTGACCAGCCGCTATGAGCCGCAAGGCTTTCCATGGCCAGCGAGCCGACCAGTGAGTTGCCCACATCATTCAGACCCGGCGACCAGACAGCAATGCTGGCCCGGCCCGGTGCGATGGCCAGAATGCCGCCGCCGACGCCACTCTTGCCCGGCAGGCCCACCCGAAAGGCGAAATCGCCGGAGGCATCGTAATGCCCGCAGGTCAGCATGATGGCATTGATACGCCTCGCCCGTTCAGGCCGGACAAAGGCCACACCATCCGCCGGATTGATCCCCCCGTTCGCCAGATAGAGGCCCGCTGTCGCCAGTTGCCGGCAGCTCATCCGCAGGGCACACTGGTGAAAATAGGTATCCAGAACATCACCGACATCCGACCGGATATTCCCGAAACCCCGCATGAAATGGGCAAGACTGGTATTGCGGTGGCCGGTCTCGGCCTCGGAGGCTGCAACTTCCTCGTCCATGGCAACGGTATCGTCACCGGTCAGATATTGCAGGGCCCCGACAATGCGTTTCTGTGCATCCTTCCGGCCAAAGGCCTGAACCAGCGCGTCGGTCACCACCAGCGCCCCCGCATTGATGAACGGATTACGCGGAATCCCCTTTTCACGTTCCAGCTGAACAATCGAGTTGAAGGAAGAACCGGATGGCTCGCGCCCGACATGTTGCCACAAATCCGCCCCGGCCAGTTCCAGCGCCAGACTGAGCGTAAAGACCTTGGAGACACTCTGGATCGAAAACGGCTCATCGGCGTCACCGATCACTGCCGTCTCGCCATCGCAGCCGATGATCGCCATGCCGAATTTCTCCGGGTCGACCTTCGCCAGTGCGGGAATATAATTCGCCACCCGGCCACTGCCGATAACCTCTTCGACATCCCGGTAGACACTGCGCGACAACTGCTCGAAATCCATAATCACCTCTCTGTAACCCAACGCTCTTTCAGCTTTTTCGGGAGCGCCCGTACCTATATGTTGCCCCCTGCCGGGAAGATGCAACACCGCACAGCCCCGGCTTTTATATGAGCGAAACCATGACCTACTGCCTCGGCATCCTGTTGCCTGACGGCCTCGTCCTCGCCTCTGATTCCCGGTCCAATGCCGGGGTCGACCAGCTGGCCACCGTCCGCAAGCTTTCCGTCTTTGAACAGCCCGGCGAACGCATGATTGTCGTGCTGTCCGCGGGCAACCTCGCGACCACGCAGGCCGTTGTCACAACCCTGCGCCAGAATCTCGGCAGCGGCGAAGCCGGACGTGACCTGTTTGCCGCACAGACCATGTTCAACGTCACCCAGACGGTGGGCGACATGCTGCGGGAAATTCTCGCCCGGGAGGCTACTCATGTGCAGCCCTTCGGCGACCCCAATGCTTCTTTCATTGTCGGTGGCCAGATAGCCGGCGGCAAACACCGTATCTTCCAGGTCTATTCTGCGGGCAATTTCGTCGAAGCGTCAGCCCGTACCCAGTTCCTGCAGATCGGGGAAACCAAATATGGCAAGCCAATCCTCGACCGGGCGCTGACCAACGAAACCTCCCTGCAGGAAGCCGCCAAATTGGCCCTGCTGTCCTATGATGCAACCATCCGCAGCAACCTGTCAGTCGATGCCCCCATCGACATGATGATCTATCGCCGGGACAGCCTCGACGGCACCACCCTGCGGAAGTTCAACCGGGATGATGACTACTGGCACAACCTGCGCGACACTTACAGCAAAGGCCTTGGCCAGCTGGTACAGTCCCTGCCCTCACCGCCGGATTTCACTTCCCGGCGAAGCTGACCTGCCCGACACGGATATCCGGAAGACAGGCACCCGGCATAAAGTTGCAGCCCCGGTGCAGGGGGGCCTAAACTGTTCCGGGGAAATGACCGGGGGGACAGTCATGAGTGATCTGCATGCTGACATTCTGCGCAGCAGCTTTCTGTTACAGCATCTCAGCGAAGAAGAACTGTCGCATCTGCTGAAATTTGCCCGGCTGCACCGTTTTGCCGCCGGTCAGATGCTGTTCCAGAAAGGTGATGACGGCGACAGTCTGATGGCCATTGTCTCCGGTCATATCCGCATCAGCACCCTGTCTGCGGAAGGCCGCGAAGTGGTGCTGAACATTCTTAATCCCGGTGAACTGTTCGGCGAGATTGCCCTGATCGACGGCAAGGAACGCACGGCGGACGCCAGCGCCATGGATGATTGCGAAGTGATCATCATCCACCGCCGCGACTTCATGCCCTTCCTGCAGCAGCGCCCGGAACTCTGTACCCGTCTGATGGTCGTGCTCTGCGAACGCATCCGCTGGGTCTCGGCCCTGCATGAGGATTCAATGTTCCTCAGCCTCACCCAGCGCCTTGCCAAGCATCTGCTCCGCCTCGCCGGAACCTATGGTCAGCCGACAGCGGAAGGCACCATGATCGACCTGAAACTGTCACAGCAGGAACTCGGCAACATCCTCGGCGCCACCCGCGAGAGCATCAACAAGCAGATCCGCGCCTGGGAGGATGACGGCTATCTGAAACGCACCAGCGGCCGCATCGTGATCTGCAACCCCGACGCCCTCGAAGACGCCACGATGGAGGAGTGACGGGGCCGGGTCAGATCACCCCGCCGCCTGAATAGCCGCTTCTTCGAGCAGGAACTCGCGGAAGGCCTGGACCTTTGGGAGGGCGGCGGAGCCGGGCGGGTAGATGATGTAGTAGGCGATGTCGGAGGAGAGTTCGAGGTCGAAGGGTTTGACCAGACGGCCGGACTCCAGATCGCCGGTAATCAGGGCGGTGCGGCCCAGCGCCACCCCCCGGCCATCAAGCGCCACCTGAATCATGGCCGGTGAATCGTTGAACACCCGCCCGCTGCGGGGATCGACGTCGGTCAGGCCGGCCAGGCGGATCCATTGTACCCAGTCTTCCTGATTGTCTTCATGCAGCAGCGTGTGGTGACGCAGGTCGCTCGGTTCACGCAGCGGGTTCTCGCCCTCCAGCAGGGCCGGGCTGCAGACCGGGGTCAGGTCGATGGGCAGCAGGAACTCCGCCTCCAGCCCCGGCCATTCGCCGCGACCGGCCCGCACCCCCATGTCCATATCCTCCCGCGCAAAGTCGACCAGCGAGATCGAATGATGCAGCCGCAGGTCGATATCCGGGCAGTTCTGCCAGAACCGGCTGAACCGCGGGGTCAGCCACTTCGCTGCAAAGGCCGGGGTCAGCGTGACGTTGAGAATCTGGGTTTGTGCCCCCGCCGTAATACGATCTGCCGCATCCGCTATCTTGGCGAAGGCCTCGGAGACCGCGGGCAGCAGGGCCCGCCCCTCATCAGTGAGAATCAGTTTGCGAGGCAGACGCTTGAACAGCTTCACGCCCAGCGCCTCCTCCAGCGTCTTCACCTGATGGCTGACCGCCGCCTGGGTGACATACAGCTCTTCCGAAGCACGGGTGAAGCTGAGATGACGCGCACCGGCTTCAAAGGCACGCAGCGCATTCAGAGGGGGCAGACGTCGGGCCATATGAATAAATCCAGCTAATGCATGAGGTGAATTAACGTCGTTTGTAGCCGCATCACAATCGCAATAAAACTGTTTTCAACAGGGTTTCAGGTGAGAAATCCACATACACAGATTAGAAAAACAGAGGGCATGATCATGAATCCAGTTTATCAGGGCATTTCCCGGGCCGGTGGTATCGACCTGCACAGCCAGATTTCCCGTCATCAGCTGACCAGTCCCGAGGTCAGGAAATATCATGTCGAACTGCCTGCCGGACGTATTCTTGCGGGCTGGTTCATCTGCCAGATCGGCAGCCATCTGAAAGCCCGGGGCGAGGCACTGGTGATAACCGCAGAAAAGCTCATGCATGTTCCGGCTCCCCTCCTTCGCTGACCTTATTAGTCACGAAGGAGCCATCGGCACCGGACCGGCCGCCCCGGCATCTGCCCCCCAATAGCCCTTGCCGGGGCAAACCGGCCGATCCGGTGTCGATGGAATTGGAGACGTTGCCGCCTCCTAGCCGTCCATGACCCGGCGCCATTCCGGCCAGGCCGTCACGATATCTGCAATCAGCTGGTGCCCGTCCCCTGTCGGATGGGTGCCGTCTCCTGCTTTCAGCGACTTTGTATAGCCGTCGGAGGAGTCCAGAATCTCTCCGACATCGAGAAAGGGAACGCCAAGGGATGCGGCGATTTCCCGATAGCCTGCGGTCAGTTCAGCCAGACATTGCAGCCGCGGTGGCAGGTGAGCCCCCCGCGTTTCATTCACCACCATTTCCTCGATCACCGGTGTCGGCCCGAGCCAGAGCAGCGGGGCACAGGCCTGCATGGCACTGACCATGCTGCGGGCGATCCCCAGTGATTCCTCCGGCGGAACCCGCATACCGTAATCCACGCCGTCGAAGCCTGTCTCGGCTCCGGCGGAATCATTGATGCCGATCATCAGGACAATACCGGACTCACGCCGGGGCGACTGCCGGGCCGACCATTCCTGCCGCCAGCGCAGGGCCAGGCGGCGCGACGTATCACGGCGGATACCAAGATTATAACTGGTGAGACGCTCGGTCTCGGCATTCTCGATATTGGTCAGTCGGCCAACCCAGCCCGGTCCACCCCGGTCACCCGTTCCGGCGGTGATGGAATCACCCAGAAAACATATCCGGCGTTCCCGTTCCTTCATGACTGACTCGCAATCACGACAGGCAGACGTTCCAGCAGATCCGCACGGGTGGGGCGGCAGGCTTCTTTCAGCCAGTAAGCTTCCATCTCGGCCAGAATCCGGCCGACGGCCGGTCCTGCGGGAACCCCCGCATCAAGCACATCGGCCCCCATCAGCGGAAACTCCGGTGGTGAAGCGGCCTCAGCCGCCTCGAACAATCGCCGCCATTCAACATTACGTCCCCCTTTGGTCTCAGATTGATCAATGTCATTTGCCCAGGCCATCAGCAGATGATCCCGGAAACGCTCCGCCCCCAGCTTGTGAATGCCCGCCAGCATGGCCGCTTCACCCATATCCGGCGCCAGCGTCAGATCCGGTTCGCAGAGGTCGAGCAACTGGTCCCGCCGGGCATTGGACAGACGCCATCGGTCTGCCACAGACGCGGCCCCCTCGCTGTCGCGGAACAGTAATGCGGCCAGCCGCCGGACCGGGTCCAGGGCAACACGGTTCTCGCCCATGGCACGGGTTTCCAGCCAGATCAGGGAGTTCAGCATGCCCAGCTTTGGCGAGGCAGGCAGCAGATAGGACAGAATTTTCTCAGCCGCCATCAGGTCAATGATTGTCCCCGGCGATGTCTGTTGCAGCAGACGAAACATCTCGTTCTGAATACGCTCCCCGGAAATATCATCAAGATGTGCCACCGCCTTGCGACAGGCCGCCAGGGCCGCCGTTGCCGGCGGAATACGGCCATAGCGTCCGGTAAACCGGAAGAAGCGCAGGATCCTGAGATAATCTTCCTCGATCCGCTTATTCGGATCGCCGATGAAAATCACATTGCGTTCCGCCAGATCCCGCAGGCCGTTGAAATAATCATAAATGATCCCCTCACGGGTCATCGACAGCGCATTCATTGTGAAATCGCGCCGGGAGGCATCGGTCTTCCAGTCATCGGTAAAAACCACTGTGGCATGGCGACCATCCGTCTCGACATCCTGACGCAGGGTCGTGATCTCCAGCTTCTCGCCGTCAGCAATACAGGTGATGGTGCCATGTTTCAGGCCGGTCGGGATAACCTTGAGACCGGCAGAAACCAGCGCCTCCATCGCCACTTCCGGCTGAAGCGTCGTCGCAAGATCGATATCGTGAATGACCAGTTTCAGCACCGCATCCCGGACACTGCCGCCGACAAACCGGATTTCCCCGCCCACCGCCTCGATAGCATCGAACACCCGGTTCACAGCTGGTGAGGACATCCAGTCCTGCCGGGCAATCTGGCCCGGCGCATCGGTCATCTGAATGGTCTGAACCGCATCGGTATCAACATCCAGCCCACGCGTCTTGCGGGACAACAGCATCACCAGCAGGGCCAGCAAGCCAAGGACCATGGCTACAATCAGCCAGGGCAGGGTGACACCAAAGGGCGAAAAATTCACAGCATCAGGCCTTTCAGACCCTAGTTGTAGTGACCCGGCACGATACGACCGTCTTCCATGCGCGGCGGCACATATTCACCGTTGCCACCATAATTGCCGGTCAGGGCCGTGAAAGCCAGAACAGCAATCATCAGCAAACCACCGGCCAGCAGGCTGAAGAACAGGCCGCCTCTGGTAATCTGCGGCGGTGGCTTGCCGGTCGCATCCTGACGCCGGGCCATCAGGATGCACCAGACCAGATAAATGACAACCGGCCCGATCAGGGGCAGCAGAACGGTCAGCAGAATACGCATCATGTCTCCGTCATCACATAAGCGAGGTTGCGCAGCATCCCTGCCGTCGCACCCCAGATAATCCGGCCTTCATGTTCAATCTGATAGAACCGGCGCAGTCTGCCACCCCGCACCCGCATGTGGAAACTGTAACGGTCCATATCGAGCAGCAGGGATAACGGTGCCTCGAACACATCCGCCACCTCGAACGGGTCCGGCCGGACCTCGAAAGGCGGCATCACCAGTGCAACCACCGGGGTTACCGTAAAACCGGTTCCGGTATTATATTCCGCCAGTCGCCCCAGCAGATCAATCCGGTCAGAGGTGATACCGACCTCTTCCTCGGTCTCGCGCAGGGCAGCCGCCTCCGCATCCCGGTCGCCGGGATCAATCCGTCCGCCGGGGAAGCTGATCTGACCGGCATGATCGTTCAGATGGTCGGTGCGCTGTGTCAGCAAAACCGTCGCGCCCCCCGGCCGGTTAACGATTGGCACCAGTACCGCCGCCGGACGCCGGGCCTGGACAAAAGTATAGCCGGCATCCTGCCGTGCCGGGTCGGACAGACGCAGCCGGTCTGTAATCTGCTGACGAATCAAGTCGCGCTCTCCAGTGATCCAAGGGGCCAGAAGCGACCGGAAGACCAGACACCAAAATCCTGTCCGTCTTCCCCCTTTCTTTCTTCACCCATCGCTACCAGATCATAAAAGACGGCGCGAACAATCCGGGCATCCAGCCGGTCACGGATACGGACCCAGGGGCGCGGCTCGCCCGTCACGTCATCGTGATCGCAACCCAGTGGATGATCGTCATCAACTGTTACAAAGTCATCCAGATTGGTTCTGAAACGGATTTGCTGATGCTGGCCTTTTCCTTCGACCAACATTTCGACGGCAGTGAACGGCAGGTCATCGACCTCGATGGACGCCGTCTCGACCGGTGTAATCAGCCAGTACTGGCCCGCATCGTCGCGCTTCAGCACGCTGGCAAACAGCTTCGACAGTTCTTTCCGGCCAATCGGCGATCCCTGATAGAACCACAATCCGTCGCCCCGGATGCGCATATCGATATCGCCGCACAGGAATTTTCCTGCCGCAATCCCGACCGGACCGTCGGTGTTTTTCGTCGTTTTTGTGATGCCGTCTTGCCCTTGCGCCATAATTTCGTCGACAATTCCCTCGAAAATGTTTCCGCCGCCAAATCGGCCACCATGGTAACGGAGTGAATATAGTGAGCAACAGCACAACCGACACCCTTGAGCAGACCACTGCCCCCGAAAACCTGGCCGAAGATCTGGACAGGCTGGGAGGGCGTCTGGCCGATGTAAAGGCCCATATCGGTGAGATCATTTATGGACAGGATGAGGTCATCGAACAATCGCTGATCGCACTGCTGTCCGGTGGACATGCGCTTCTGGTCGGCGTGCCCGGCCTCGGCAAGACACTTCTGGTCCAGACACTGGCAACGGTTCTTGGTCTGGACGACAAGCGAATCCAGTTCACCCCGGATCTGATGCCCGCAGATATCGTCGGGTCTGAGGTACTGGAAGAAGGCGATGGCGGGGCCCGCTCGTTCCGTTTCATCAAGGGGCCGGTGTTCTGTCAGATGCTGATGGCCGATGAAATCAACCGCGCCAGCCCGCGCACCCAGTCCGCGCTGTTGCAGGCGATGCAGGAACATACGATCTCGGTAGCCGGTGAAATCCACAAACTTCCGAAACCGTTCCATGTGGTCGCCACCCAGAACCCGATCGAACAGGAAGGCACCTATCCGCTGCCGGAAGCCCAGCTGGACCGGTTCCTCATCCAGATCAACGTCACCTATCCCGATCACAAGTCGGAGAAAATGGTGCTGGCGAAAACGACAGGAGCCGAAAATCAGGTTGCCCGCAAGGTGCTGTCGGCGAAGGAACTGCTGGCAGCCCAGAAGCTGGTTCGCCATGTACCGGTCGGCGATGCGGTGGTCGAGGCGATCCTGAAACTGGTCCGGGCGGGCCGACCGGAAGAAACCGACCTGCCTGATGTCGCGGCCAATGTCTCCTGGGGCCCCGGCCCCCGCGCCAGTCAGGCTTTCATGCTCTGCGCCCGCGCCCGTGCCGTCATGCAGGGGCGTCTTGCCCCGTCGGTTGATGATGTCATCGCGATTGCCGAGCCGGTCCTGCGTCACCGTATGGCGCTGAATTTTGCCGCCCGGGCAGATGGTGTGAATATCAGCGACATTATCAGAAAGCTGTGCGCCGTTGTCGCCTGACCTGACCATGACACGCAGCCTTGAAGGCCGGGCGGAAGTTGCCGCCGCCGGTCTGCCCCCGCTGCTTGTGCGCGCTGACCGGGTTGCCCACACGGTTGCACAGGGTGTGCATGGCCGGCGGCGCGTTGGCACGGGTGAAACGTTCTGGCAGTTCCGTCAGTACCAGCCCGGCGACACACCCGCCTCCATCGACTGGCGACAATCTGCCAAGCGTGACCATGTTTTTGTGCGGGAATATGAATGGGAGGCAGCACAGTCCATCTGGCTCTGGCGCGATGCCTCTCCCTCGATGTCCTACAGTTCCGGCCGCGATCTGCCGACCAAACCCGACCGTGCCGAGCTGCTGGCCGTCGCACTGGCCGGGCTGATGGTCCGTGCCGGTGAACGGGTTGCCCGCCTCGACGGTAATGAACGTCCGGCATCCGGCAGGCTCGCCCTGATCCGTCTGGCCACCGGGCTGACCAAACAGGCTGAAACCTCAACCGGCATTCCGGCCCGTGCCAACCTGCCCCGCCATGCCCGCGTTGTCATGTTCGGTGACTTTCTTGACCCGCTGGAACAGACAGCAGCCGCCGTTCGCGGCCTGTCGGCTCAGGGTGTCGATGGTCATCTGATGCAAATCACCGATCCGGTTGAAGATGCCTGGCCCTTCGCCGGGCGCGTACAGTTCAACGGGCTGGAAGGTGAAGCCAGTCAGCTGGTCGGGCGTGCCGAGACCCTGCGACAGGCCTATCGTGAACGTCTGCAACAGCACCGTGCCGGATTACAGGGAATCTGCGACAGCTGCGGCTGGAGTTTCGGTCTGCACCGTACCGACCATTCCCCGGAATCCGCCCTGATGGCCCTGTTCGTCCGCCTTGGACAAAGGTCGCCACGATGAACCGTCGCCAGGATTCATTTCCGGAGAACCCTGAATGCTGAGTCTGGGCGCCCTGTCATTTGCAGTGCCGCTGGCACTGGCGGCTCTGATTACCCTGCCGCTGCTGTGGTGGTTGCTACGCGCTGTGCCACCGGCACCGCAACGTATCGATTTCCCGCCCCTGCGTCTGCTCACCGGATTGCTCGCCAAGGAAGAGACACCTGCTCATACGCCGCTCTGGCTGCTGTTGCTGCGCATGCTGGCCGCCGCTCTGCTGATCTTCGGCATCTCTCATCCCATTTGGAATCTGACCAGCCGCCTGCCCGGCAGCGGGCCGCTGATTCTCGCTGTCGACAACGGCTGGACCGCCGCCACCGACTGGGCCGCCAAGGTCAAAGCCATGCAGGGTCTGATTGACGAAGCGGCCCGTACCAGCCGCCCCGTTGCTGTGCTGCCCGCCATCACCGATCCTGCCTCGCCTTCTTCGGCCACCGGGCTGACCACGGCTGAAGAAGCCCGCCGTCTGGTTGGCGGACTGACACCTTTCCCCTGGAAGGGTGAGCGTTCCGCCATTACGGACCGGCTGGACGGCCTGACTCTCGACGGCTCGGCAAATGTCGTCTGGATTGCCGACGGTGTCGGCCAGGAAGCGGACCGCAACTTTGCCGAAAGACTGCAACGTGCCGGGTCGCTCCGCCTGTTGCTCGACGACGCAGGTCAGGGCCCGCTGATGTTGCTGCCTCCCTCGCTGGACGGGGCTGACATTACCCTGACTGTGCGGCGGACAACCATCACCGGTGACGCAACCGTAGTAGTTCGTGCCGTGGATGCCGACGGACAGGGACTTGGCCTGCAAACCCTGAACTTCGTTGATGGCGAAAGCGAAACCAGCGCCGCCTTCAGTCTGCCGACCGACCTTCGTAACCGGATCGCGCGGCTGGAGATCCAGAACCGCCCCGGCGCCGGATCGGTCGCCCTGACCGATGACCGCTGGCGCCGCCGCCCGGTCGGGCTGATCGCCACATCCGCCACCGATACCCAGCCGTTGCTGGGTGCGCGCTATTACCTGCGCAAGGCCCTCGACCCGTTTTCCGAAATTCGCGAAGGCGATTATCAGGAACTGATCGACAGCAAACTCTCCGTGCTGATTCTCCCCGACTATGCCGGACTGACCGACACGGACCAGTCCGCTCTCGACAGCTGGTTGCGGGCCGGTGGTGTGATGATCCGCTTTGCCGGACCGGCACTGGCCCGGCAGCCGGACAGCCTGCTGCCTGTCACGCTGCGCTCCGGCGGGCGGTCCCTTGGCGGGGCAATGTCATGGTCCCGGCCTACCGGTCTGGCCCCCTTCCCGGCAGACAGCCCCTTTGCAGGTCTGCCGATTCCGGCAGAAGTTCATATCCGCCGGCAGGTACTGGCCGAACCCTCGCTCGATCTGCCGAACCGTACCTGGGCAACGCTGGTTGATGGCACCCCGCTGGTTACCGCCGAACGACGGGATGAGGGATTGCTGGTTCTCTTCCACGTCACCTCGAATTCCGAATGGTCTGATCTGCCGCTGTCCGGCCTGTTCGTCGATATGCTGCGGCGCATTGTCTCGGAAAGCCGGGGTGTACTGTCGGATACCGGTCGGGCAACCCTGCCACCACTTGCCAGCCTCGACGGCTTTGGCATCCTTGGTGCCCCGATGCTTACCGCCACCGCCATTGAAGCAGGCGGCACTACCCTTCCCGTGGTTGGACCCCGACACCCGCCGGGCCTGTATGGTGCTGACGGCGCAACACTTGCCCTGAATATCGGCACCGCAGATAGCAGCTTCGGGCCAATCACCGACCTGCCTGCCGGGGTCACCGTGGAAAACTATGGCGGAAGTGAAGAGATCGATATCAAACCCTGGCTGTTACTGGCGGCGGCGCTGCTGTTGCTGGCCGATTTCATCATCGCCCTTGGTCTGCGCGGCCTGCTGCGCCCCGCACTGACCGGCGCGCTGGCTTTGATGATCTTCAACATTGTTGCCCTTCCCGACGCCCGTGCACAGGGCACAAGGACCGATGACCGCGCCGCCATGGAGGCTGCCCTCCAGACCCGGCTTGCTGCCATGGATACCGGTATTCCGGCCTCCAACGAGGTTGCCCGTGCTGGCCTTTACGGTCTGACACAGGCTCTCAACCGTCGTTCCGCGACAGATCTCGGTGCTCCGGCGCTGGTCAATCCCGAACGGGATGACCTCAGCTTCTATCCCCTGATTTACTGGCGCATCGACCGGCAGCAGCAAGGCATGAGTGACTTTGCAGTCGGCAAGCTGAACGACTTCCTGAAAAATGGCGGGCTGCTGCTGATCGATCAGGCGCTGGGAGATGGCCTTGGCGGCTCCTCGCTGGCGCAACTGCTCCGCGGGCTGAATGTCCCGGCCCTTGCGCCCGCAGGGGATGACCATGTTCTGACCCGCTCATTCTATCTGCTGAACGACTTCCCCGGTCGCTGGACTGGTAATCAGGTATGGGTGGAACGGGATGCCTCGACCGATAATGACGGGGTTTCCTCCGTCGTCATCGGCGTCAATGACTGGGGCTCTGCCTGGGCCACGGATGATGCGGGCCGCCCGCTTTATGCGGTCACACCCGGCGGCGAAATCCAGCGCGAGATGGCCTATCGCTTCGGCGTCAATCTGGTGATGTATGCGCTGACCGGCAACTACAAGGCAGATCAGGTCCATGTCCCGGCGATCATGGAAAGGCTCGGGCAATGAATAATACCCTGTCCGGCCTCATTCTCTCCCCGCTCGTCGACCCGCTCTGGATATGGTCGATTGCAGCGGTCACGACCCTTCTGGCCATTTACGCGGTCTGGCGTGGTGCGCCCGGTGCAATTCTCCGGCTCGCCGCAATGACGGCGGTGCTGATTGCCCTCGCCAATCCGCAATTCGTCAATGAAAGCCGGCAGCCGATTGCTGATGTTGCCCTAATTGTTGTCGATGATTCACCCAGCCAGAAACTCCGGGACCGCTCCGAACGTACGGAAGCGGCACTTGCCTCCCTCACGGAAACGCTGGGTAAATTCCGCGATCTTGATATCCGGGTTGTCCGCACCGACGGACGGTCAGAGAAAGCCGCCGGAACTCATTTGTTTGAGGCGGCTGACCGGGCCATCTCCGGCCTGTCTGATGGCCGGCTTGGTGCCACCTTCATCATCACCGACGGACAGGTTCATGGCCTGCCTGATCCGGCGGACCGTGCGGGCAGTCCCGTACATGTACTGCTGACCGGTGAACGCCGCGGCCTCGACCGCCGGCTGGTTGTCGAACAGGCGCCGAACTTCGGACTGGTCGGCAAGGAAGTCAGTGTATCCCTGAAAGTTGAAGACCTGGACGGAGCTACCGGCGCTGCTGCCCAGATTACCGTCCGGCGGGACGGGCAGCTCATCGAAAGCATCTCCGCCTCCACCGGCGAGACAATCGTACTACCCCTGCAGATTGACCATGCCGGCGAGAATATCTTTGAATTTGAAGCAGCTGGCCTCCCCAACGAACTGACCCTGCGTAACAACCGCGCCGTACTGCCCGTCAACGGTGTTCGCGACCGGCTGCGTGTGCTGCTGATTTCCGGCGAACCGCATCCGGGTGAGCGCACCTGGCGCAACCTGCTGAAAAGTGACCCTGCCGTTGATCTCGTCCATTTCACCATTCTGCGTCCGCCAGAGAAGGCGGACCGTACGCCCTTGCGCGAACTGGCCCTGATCGCCTTTCCGATCCGGGAATTGTTCGAGGTGAAGCTTGATGAATTCGATCTGGTGATCTTTGACCGCTACCGGCGGCGCGGGGTGCTGCCGCCGCTCTATCTCGGCAATATCGCCCAGTATGTCCGCAATGGCGGGGCACTTCTGATGGCGGTCGGGCCGGAATATGCGGGCAACATGTCGCTGGCCAGAACACCGCTGGGCGATGTTCTGCCGGCAGAACCGACCGGCAATATGACGGAGAGCGGTTTCCGTACAAGGGTGACAGAAACCGGGGCACGCCATCCGGTGACGGCTGACCTGCTGGGGGCTGCCGATATTGCAGACACCCCCCGCTGGGGCCGCTGGTTCCGGCAGATCGAGGCCACAGCCCGCGATGGCGAGGTGCTGATGTCCGGCCCCTCCGGACCAATGCTGATGCTCAGCCGCCCGGAAAGCGGCGATGTCTCAACCCCTGATCCGTCAATCACCGCCGGGGGCCGGGTGGCCCTGCTGCTCAGTGATCATATCTGGCTCTGGTCCCGTGGTTATGAAGGCGGCGGACCGGCGTCTGAACTGTTGCGGCGAGTCTCACACTGGCTGATGAAAGAGCCGGAACTGGAAGAAAACAACCTGACCGCGCGCAGTGAAGGTCAGAACCTGCGGATTGAACGCCGCTCCCTCACCCCCGGCCCGGCAAAGGTGGAACTGACCCGTCCCGACGGCAGCACCGAGACACTGGACCTGCAACCCAATCGTAATGGTATCGCGACGACCACGATTGCCGCCGCAGAACCCGGCCTCTACCGGCTGACCGACGGTCCGCTCGACCGGCTGATCGCAGTGGGCGATATCAACCCTGTCGAATTCTTCGATGTCCGCACGTCACCCGAACCGCTGTCTCCGGTGATGACCGCCTCCGGTGGCGGCTATCGCTGGCTGGCCGAAGATCCGTCCCCGACCATCCGCCGCATCCGCAAGGATGCCAACCGTTCCGGCGACGGCTTCCTTGGCGTGCTGCGTAATGAAGATTACGTCATCACCGGCATCACCCAGACCCCGGCTGCCCCACCGCTGGCCGCCCTCGTCATCCTGCTCGGCCTGCTGCTCTGGGCCTGGCGACGGGAAGGGAAATAGTTTCCGGGTTCTCGTTTCCTAGCCCACCCCCTCATCCCATGGCGGCGGGTCGCGGAAGCAGTGGGCGAGGTGATCGATGAAGAGGCGGACCTTGGCCGAGAGGTGTCGGGAATGCGGATAGATGGCGTAGATCGCGATCGGATCAGCCTCGAAATCCGGCAGAATCGGGACCAGTCGTCCGGCGCGGATGGCATCACCGACAATAAAGGACGGGGTCAGCAGAATACCCAGACCGGCGGTTGCGATGCTGGTCAGGAAATCGCCATTGTTGGCGGTCACCACCGGGTCCGTGGTTACCGTCAGGGGCCGGCCATTTTCCTGAAACCGGAACTCACGCGGGTTTGAGATATAGCTGTAACTCAGCATCCGGTGACGGGTCAGTTCCTCCGGCCGGTTCGGGCGGCCACACTGAGCAAGATATTCCGGGCTGGCGCAGGTTACCCGCCGACAGGTCGCCAGTTTTCGCGCGATCAGACTGGAATCCGGCAGATCCGCAATCCGGATCGCAAGATCATACCCCTCATCAACCACATCAACCCGCCGGTCATTCAGCGTAACATCGACCCGCAATTCCGGATGCAGGCCCTGAAACTCTGCCACCGCCGGCGCCAGATGCCGGATACCGAACGACATCGGGGCATTCAGACGCAGCGTCCCTCGCGGGGTATCCGACAGTTCAGTGACAGCCTGTTCTGCGGCAAGGATATCGTCGAGCACAGCGGCACAACGGTCATAATAGGCGCGGCCAACCTCCGTCAGGCTGAGCCGTCGCGTGGTCCGGTTCAGCAGACGTGCACCGAGCCGGTCTTCCAGCGCCGTGATCTGCTTGCTGGCCGCAGATTTCGACAGACCAAGCCGGTCAGCCGCAGCCGTGAAACTGCCCGCCCGAACCACCTCGACAAAAACCTCAACACCTTGCAGCCGCTCACTCATTGTTTACCTCAGGAAACAATATGATGAAAAAATGACGGGTTATCGTCTTCAGGGCAATCAATTACATACAGGCCACAACCGAAACAGCTCTCACAGGAGACGAGCATGACCAAGGTACTGGTGCTTTATTATTCAAGTTACGGCCATATCGAAACCATGGCATCGGCCATCGCAGAAGGTGCCGCCGGGGTCGACGGCGTAACGGTCGATATCAAGCGGGTTCCGGAACTGGTGCCGGAAGAAGCCGCCAGGAATGCGCATTTCAAACTGGACCAGAAAGCAGACATCGCCATGCCTGCGGAGCTGGAAAACTATGATGCGGTCATCTTTGGCACGCCAACCCGGTTCGGAAACATGGCATCCCAGATGCGCAACTTCCTCGATCAGACAGGTGGTCTTTGGGCTGCGGGCAAGCTCGTCGGCAAAGTCGGCAGCGTCTTCACCTCCACCGGTACGGGTGGCGGCAACGAAACGACCATCCAGTCGTTCCACACCACCCTGTTTCATCACGGCTTTGTTGTCGTCGGACTGCCCTATGCCATTCCGGAAACAACGGATATTAGTGAATTCCGGGGTGGCTCACCGCTCGGCGCGGCAACAATCGCCGGTCCGGATGGCAGCCGTCAGCCATCAGAAACCGAACTGACGATGGCCCGGTTCCAGGGCAAGCATGTCGCCTCGATAGCCGCTAAGCTGAAGGCCTGAGTCGGGAACTGAAGAACAGGAGTTAAAACCATGGGACAGCTGGTGAACGGCGTCTGGCAGGATGTCTGGTACGATACGAAGAAGACCGGCGGCAAATTTGTCCGCTCGGAATCCGCATTCCGCAACCGGATCGGTGATCCGGGGTTCGAGCCGGAAGCCGGACGTTATCACCTCTATGTCTCCATGGCCTGTCCCTGGGCACACCGGGTGCTGATCATGCGACAGCTGAAGGGACTGACAGACGATATCAGCCTGTCGAAGGTTGATGCGCTGATGCTGTCCGAAGGCTGGACCCTGAGCGAAGGGGAAGACCCACTGCATGGTGCCCGTCGCCTGCATCAGGTCTATACTGCGGCAAAGCCGGATTACACAGGACGGGTCACCGTGCCCGTTCTGTGGGACCGCAGACAGGGCACCATCGTCAATAACGAGTCTGCGGAACTGATCCGCATGCTCGATAACTGGCGGGGAGCGCCGGAATATTATCCGGAAGACCTGCGGGCTGAAATCGATGCGGTGAACGAGCGCGTCTACAATACGGTCAATAACGGCGTCTACAAAAGCGGCTTCGCCACGACACAGGAAGCCTATGAGGATGCCTTCGATGCACTGTTCGACAGTCTGGACTGGCTGGAGAGCCTGCTCGACCAGCGTCGCTATGTTGCCGGAGACCGGATCACCGAAGCGGACTGGCGGCTGTTTACCACCCTGATCCGCTTCGACCCGGTTTATCATAACCATTTCAAATGCAACCTGCGGAAGCTGCGGGAATACGAAAATCTCTGGAACTACATGCTGGAACTCGCCCAGCAGCCGGGGATCGCCGACACCATCGATTTTGCGACGATCAAGAAGCATTATTACGGCAGCCACGAGACGGTGAACCCGACAGGGATTGTGCCGAAAGGACCTGCCATTGACCTCACACAACCACATAACCGAAACCGGATTCCGGTTTAGGAGGATATGTTACCGAAGGTAAAAGCTCTGGCGGGTCGGGGGAGTTTCGCAATACGGACTGAAGGTCGCGGGCTTTCCCCGGTCCCGATCAATGGCCGGAGTTATGTACAGTGGGACTGCATGAAAGTTTGATCTTTTCAGCTTGCCGCCATGTCATCCAGCCACTTGAGAGCTTCCTTGCGCTCGGTCGACACAAAGTGCGGAAGCGGGCGATCACTACTATAGAAAGCAAGTTCGATGAAAAGCCTTGTCAGAGCCAGGTCTGCTTCGTTCTTCACAAGGATTGCGACAGCGCATATGCGGTGCAGTTCATCAAGCGGTCTTGCCTTCACCGAAATCGACTTCAGGTCGTTCGCATTCAGATTGTGCATTTCAGCGCCAGACATATCCCATAACGCTTTCAGCGTGTCGCCGTAGTCCTCTGCCTCGATAATTGAAACAATGCTACTTGCCGTCACGGTACCGCGTACAGTTACTGTCGTAATCTGGGATACATAGTCCTTGGACAAATCGAAACCCGACATAACGGCCTTCAGATCAGCGGATCAGAATCAATAGAAACAAAAGTGCATCTTATACAAACCAAAAATATATAGACAGATTGTACTCCATATATTTCGACGATCCTGTTGCTAACCGAAAATACTCATTTGCCAGTCTGCTCACTTTAAAAACCCATAATGATCTTATACGAGATATTCGAACATCGGGATCACCGAACAGACCCTGACCAGCCAGGCCAAACGGCTGTTGAGGATGTCAGAAATCGATATCACCACCCTGATCAGACGGATGTGCTGCTGCCTGATCTGCCCTGATGGCAAATTTCTATTGTGGATGATGCGGATATCCATGAGCCGGGGCCGATGTTAATATCCGATGGTTCGTGGGTTGTTTCTGCGATGGGTTATCCATGTCTGCAATATGGGGTCAGAGTTTATGTATACCGCTGAACGACGCGCCCGGGCGCAGGGCTCTCTGGTCATCAGGCATGACAGCACGGCCCCCGGAAGTGATGAAATTTCCGAGCTGAAAAATCTCATTCTCGGACTTCGCACCGATATCCAGGCCATGCAGCAGAACAGCGGGAATGGTACCGGGAGCCTTCCGGCAGCGGTGACTTCCTCACCGGCAGAACCCTCTGATGAAGAAATCATGACCCTGAAGACCGAGGTCAAGGCGCTGGCTCATGCAATCCAGCAGACCAAACGGGAAATCGCAGCCTTGCGCAGTCCACATGCCGACAAGGACCAGATCAGCGCCGTCACCGACGAACTGGATGCGGTCGTACAGGCGACGGAAGATGCCACCAACACCATTCTTGAATCAGCTGAAACCATCGACAATGTTGCGGAACAGCTGCGGTCCAGCGATGACGCTTTCGTCAACCAGCTTGGCGAGCAACTGGCCGAGCAGAGCATGAAAGTGTTCGAAGCCTGCAACTTTCAGGACATTACCGGACAGCGCATCAACAAGGTCGTCAACGGTATGAAATTTGTCGAGGAACGCATTCAGGCAATGATTGCGATCTGGGGCGAGGAAGACTTCGCCAAAATCGCGCCCTCCACCGAGATCAATTTTCGCCCTGAAGATCCGGACGCCTCCCTGCTCAGTGGCCCGCAGCTTGAGGGGCAGGGCATCAGCCAGGATGAAATCGACGCCCTGTTTGACTGAGGGCCGGGTTCAGAGTGCCGGAATATTGAACATCCGGCGCAACGCCTGCTGGCCGGGCGGCGTAATCTCCAGTGCCCGGCTGTTGTTCAGCCGCCGGACATAACCCTGATCGAAATAGTGACGGCATATAACGGCCCCGAGATGTCCCGCGACATGCGGCACCCGCTCGCTCCAGTCCAGACAGGGACGGCAGACAGGTCGGGCACCCTTTTTCTTGCTTGCCTGCGCCGCAAGACTAATCCCCATGCTGGTCAGCGCCTGCATGCCGGCTTCTGTCACAATCCCGGACTCACTCTCAAACTCGACATAGCCCAGATCGACCAGACGGGTTGCAATCGCCACCCCCAGCTTTCCGGCAAAATGGTCGTAACAGGTCCGCGCCCGGCGCATTGAGGCATCCCGCGGCCCGGTCGACAGTTGCCGGGTCTTTGCCGGGGCTTCAGATGAAGCAATCTGCATGACCCCTTCCAGCATCCGGGCGATATCCGGCCCGGCGAGACGGAAGTAACGATGGCGGCCCTGTTTCTCTACCGCCAGCAACCCATTTTGCGTCAGACGTGACAGGTGACCACTCGCAGTCTGTGCCGTGACACCGGCAACCGTCGCCAGTTCTCCGGCAGTCAGTGCCCGCCCATCCATCAGCGCCGCCAGAATCGACGCCCGTGCCGGATCGCCGACCATCATGCCGATTGCGGCAATACGGTTGGTGGTCATGGACATATGTCGATCCTCCTGAATTGTCTGGTGCCTGCCACACCATACGGGTTGTTATAGTCAGGTTCCGCATCCAATGTTTCGGTGCAGACCGAAGCATTCATATCAGCGACAGACTATCACAGGGCTCTCGCAAACAGGAGCCACCATCATGACCTCGTTCTTTGGCCGCCGGGTCGTCTTCTCAGCTTTCGTCCTCGCCATTCTGGGCTGGGGAATCGGATTTTACGGACCACCGGTTTTTCTTCATGCGGTTATTGAACGCACGGGCTGGCCACTGGTCTGGGTATCTGCCGCCGTCACCCTGCATTTCCTTGTCGGCGCCATTATCGTCGCAAACCTGCCTCGCCTCTATCGCAGGTTCAGCCTGCCTGTCATCACCACCGGAGGGGCTGCCCTGCTGGCCGCCGGGCTGTTCGGCTGGGCGCTGGCGGGCCAGCCCTGGCAACTGGTTCTGGCGGCCCTGGCCACCGGCGCCGGGTGGGTCACCATGGGGGCGGCGGCGATTAACGCCATCATCGCACCATGGTATAACCGACGACGCCCATGGGCACTGTCCACTGCCTATAACGGGGCGAGTATTGGCGGCGTCATTCTGTCACCACTCTGGGTGTTGCTGATCGATCACTACGGCTTTCCTGCTGCTGCCACGGTCATTGGCCTGACGGCAGTCCTGATCGTCGGCATCATGAGCCTGCTGGTCTTCAGAATCCGGCCCGCGGTGATCGGCCAGTTCCCGGACGGGGATACTGAAGCTGCTGCCTCTGCCGGTGCACCCACCCCGATATCTGCCCCCCTTCGGCTGACACGCGATCCGCGATTTCTGACACTTGCTGCCGGCATGGCCCTCGGCCTGTTTGCCCAGATCGGCATGGTCGCCCATCTGTTCAGCGTACTGGCCCCTGCCATCGGTGCACAGGCAGCCGGTTTCGCAATGGGACTGGCCACAGCCTGTGCCATCGCCGGACGCAGCATTGCCGTGCGGGTACTGGCCACCGGCCTGTCCCGCAGAACCGTCGCCGCCGGAAGCTACGGCGTACAGATTGCGGGCTCCCTGCTGTTTTTTCTGTCGGGCGACAGCACCGGGCTGGCCATCTGTGGCGTGGTCCTGTTCGGGGCAGGCATCGGCAACGCCACCTCCCTGCCACCGCTGATCGCCCAGTCCGAATTCCCGGCTGCCGAGGTGCAGAGGGTGGTCTCGCTGATCGTCGCTACGGGGCAGGCCTGTTATGCCTTCGCCCCGGCGATCTATGGCCTGATCCGAACCATCGGAACGAACGGCGACGGCCTGTTCTTTCTGGCGGTCGGCGGGGTGCAGATCATCGCCCTCTGCTGTTTTCTCAGTCGCGGGCAGCGAGCAGCAGCACCTCAACCCGGATAGGTTCATCGCCGTCATGCCGCATCACGGCCTGATCCCGCGACATGACATCAAACCCGGTCTCTGCTGCTGCCGTGGTCAGGAAATCGGGATGGAAGACATAGCGTATATGCTCTCCCATCCCGAACCGTGCGACATCGCCAAGCTCCGCCGTAAAGCAGAAATGCCCCCCGGCCCTGAGGCAGGACCGCACAGCCGTCATCAGGGGCAGCGGGTTGCCGATATAACCGAACACATCTGCTGCCACGACAAGATCATACCGACGATCTGTCCGCTTCAGAAAATCCAGCGCACTACAGGCTTCCAGCTGGCGGTATAATCCGCGTCGCTTTGCCTGCCGGATCATCTTTGGTGCGAAATCCATACCGTCGACAGCCCGGGCCCAGGGCTGGACCGCCTCACCGCAAAGGCCGGTCCCGCAACCGACATCCAGAATTTCCAGCAGCCCCCGCCCCGGCCCGAGTGACCCTTCGACCGAAGTCCGGATCAGGTCATGGCCGCAATAGCCCAGCTTCTCTTTCAGGTGCCACTCAAAAAAATCCGCGTAGTAATCAAACAGACCGGCATAGAATTCATCCGGCGGCGTTTCCGGTGTCTCGCCTTCCCCCATCGTCGACAGCACGAACGCCGCTTCCCGGTTTCCCGGATCCAGCCGCAGACATTGCCTGAACGCCTCTGCCGCCCCGTCACGGTCGCTGATGGTCGAACGCAGACGTGCCAGCAGCAGATAACTGCGTGCGCGATCCGGAAACCGTTCAATACCGGCAAGCTGCACAGCCTCTGCTCCCGGCATATCACCGCGCAACGCCGTGATTGCCGACAGGTGGTCGAAGGCTTCTGCAGGGGAATCCGGGCGGTTTGTCAGTTCCTCCAGCACCCCCGTCGCCTCGTCATGCTGGCCTGCATGGCCCAGTGCCAGCCCCAGATTACAGGTGATCATCGGGTGATCCGGAATCAGGCTGAGCGCCTGCCTGAAGCAATCAACGGCAACCTCATGCCTGTCGGTCGCCAGCGCAATATTGCCTTTCTCGTTCCAGGCGGAAGGATTGGCCGGATCAAGACCGAGCAGTCGATCATAGATCCGGTCAGCCTCTGCCAGATCACCCAGCGCGCGAAAGGCCGAAGCTGATATCTGCAGGGCCTCGCGGTGGCTGGCATCCCGTTCCAGTGTCTGCCCGGCGAAATCCCGGGCAACTTCCGCCCGGCCCAGCCGAAGGGCCAGGCGGGCCATCAGCGCCAGCCCCTCCGGGTCTCCGGGATGTGTGGTCAGCCAGTTCCGGACGCCGGCAACAGCTTCCCGCAACCGGCCGGCGGCTTCATCTGCACGTGCTGTTTCAAGCGCGGACAGATCCGGCCTCCCGCGACAGCCAGAATTTTTCAAACCGGTCCATCGCCTCTGATAACAGCCCGGTCGAGCTGGCAAAACACAGACGGATATTGCCGGCGCCCCCTGCCCCGAAGGTGTCGCCGGGGGCGAGCCCCACAGCCGTTGCCGCCATCACTTCCTTACAAAAGGCCAATGAATCCGTCATGCCCTCGACAGAGAAGAAATGATAGAAGGCGCCGTCCGGCAGCGGACAGTTGATCCCTTCCAGCCGGTTCAGCCGTTCATGTACCAGATCACGTCCCGCACGATAGCGGGCGAGGCTTTCCGCGATGAACGGCTCGCCTTTTTCCAGTGCCGTGATCCCGGCCCACTGCACAAAGGTGGTCGGTGCGGCAATATTGTATTCGCTGATCTTCTCCACCGTCCCCGTGAGATGCGCCGGACGGGTCAGCCAGCCCAGCCGCCAGCCGGTCATCGCCCAAGGCTTCGAGAAAGAATTCACCACCAGTACCCGGTCCTCCGGATCCGTCACTTCGAGGAAGCTCGGCGCATGTGGCCGATCATAAATCAACCGGGCATAGACCTCGTCAGCAACGATCCAGATGCCCCGCCTGCGACAGAATTCGAGCAGGGCCCGCTGCTCATCCGCTTCCATCGTCCAGCCGGTCGGGTTGTTCGGTGAATTGAGAAAGATCGCCCGTGTCCTGTCGTCACAGGCCGAGAACAGCCGGTCGAGGTCCAGTGAAAACCCGCCCTGATTGCGATCCAGCGCCACATCCCGCGTCTCACCCCCCATGATGCCGACCAGCCCGTGAATATTCGGCCAGACCGGTGTGACGAAAACCATGTTATCTTCCGGTGCAATCAGCATCTGAATGGAAATCGCCAGTGCCTGCATGCCGGATCCGGTAACTGTGATCCGCTCTGCATCCACATCAATGCCATAGACACGCCTGCTGTAGGCCGATAATGCCTCACGCAGTTCCGGGACACCGGAATTCGGCGCATAGAAGGTCTTGCCTTCTGCCAGCGCCCGGCTGGCGGCCTCACCGATGAAGGCCGGGGTCGGCTTGTCCGGTTCCCCGAACCACAGCGGGATCAGTCCGGGCAGATTGCGCCCCGCCTCATAGACTTCGCGAATACCGGATTCACGAAGGTTCTCGATATTGCTTCTGAGACCGTTCAGCTTGCCGCTCCTGTCACCATAAAATGTAACCTGTGCTTTCCGGCGTAGCTGAATACACTGTTTCTGTAAACCTGACTGTCTTCATCACGCGCCTGTTACAGAACGGGCGTCTCCGGCAACACATTCCTGTTTGCCCGATGACATTGCAGCGCACCATTATATATTCAGAGGACATTCGACGAGGAATGCGATCACATGCTGACGATATACGGCCTTAAAAACTGCGACACCTGCCGCAAGGCGCGCAAATGGATGGACGGCAAAGGCACCGACTACCGGTTTGCCGATCTCCGCGCAGACGGTTTTACACGGGAGGACCTCCGGCGATGGGTGGAAACCGTGGGATGGGAAACGTTGCTGAACCGTCGCGGAACCACATGGCGCGGCCTGAGTGACGATGCCAAAAACATTTCCGATGCTGAGGCTGCGACCGCTCTGATGGCCGAACATCCCGCCCTGATGAAACGCCCGATTTTCGATTTTGGATCATCTGTTATCGTCGGTTTTGCTGCCGCCCAGCAGGCTGAACTGGAGCAGTCCCTGTGATTCTGGACCGCGATTCGATCAGCAACGGGCTGATGGAAGAACTGGGACGCGAGGCTGGCAAACAGGGTTTGTTTGAACCTTTGTCCGATGCCGAACGTCATGCGGTCATGGAAAGATTACTCGCCGCACGGGAACCTGACGAAGCAGTCTGGGTCTTCGGCTACGGCTCTCTGATCTGGAATCCGGCCTTTCACTTTCTTGAACAAAGGAAGGTCGAGGTTCAGGGCTATCATCGGTCCTACTGTCTCTGGACCCCGCTCGGTCGCGGCACGCCGGAATGCCCCGGCCTGACGCTGGGACTGGAAGAAGGCCGTTCCGTGACCGGCGTTGCCTTTCGTATCGACGAGACGCTGGCCCGCGAAGAACTGATGATCATTTTCCGACGCGAGCTGATCTCCGGTGCTTACTCGGCAAAATGGGTAGATGCGACCTCTCCCGACGGCGACATCCGCACCATTGCCTTTGTGATGAATCACGACTACCCGCGCTATGCGGGCAAGCTGCCGGAAGACGAAATTGCCGCTATTCTGGCGACGGCCAGCGGCAAGATCGGCAGTTGCCGGGAATATCTGGAAAACACGGTCAGTCATCTCGACGAACTGGGCATTCCCGACCCTTACCTTCATGACCTCCTGAAACGGGTGCAAAACACCGCATGAGTCTTACCCGAGAGCAGATCAAAGGCGGCATCTTCGACCAGATGCGCCAGGAAGCCGGGCCGAAATACATGGCCGAACGACGCAGCCCGGAAGAATTTCTCCAGTCCCGCATCGACGCCATGCGGCGACGCCCGGCTGACGCAAAGGATGTCTGGGTTTTCGGCTACGGCTCGCTGATGTGGAACCCGGCGATGTTGCTGGCTGAAATGCGACCGGCCCGAATATACGGCTATCACCGTTCCTATTGCCTGAAATCTTCTTTCGGACGCGGCACCCCGGAATATCCGGGCATGATGCTGGGCCTGAAGCCGGGCGGTTCCGTTCTCGGGATGGCACTCCGGCTGTCACCCGAGAACATGGAAGAGGAACTGGAGATCGTCTGGAAACGGGAAATGTCGAGCGGTGCCTACAAGGCCCTCTGGCTGAAAACCTGGCTTGAGGAAGGCCCTGTCTGGAGCCTGTCATTTGTAATCAACCCGGAACATCCCAGATATATCTGCGACATGTCGGAAGAGGAGATGGCAGAGCGGATCGCAACCGCCGCCGGACGTAACGGCACCTGCCGGGAGTATCTCGAAAACACTGTCAGCTGGCTCAATGACATGGGCCAGAAGAACAGCCCCATGCACCGCATGCTGCGGCTGGTGCAGCAACGGGATCACGCAATAGCGAAAGGACACGACAATGGCTGACAAGATCACCAAGACCGACGCTGAATGGCAGGCTGAACTGACTCCGGAACAATATTATGTCTGCCGCAAGCATGGGACAGAACGCGCTTTCACCGGCCCCAACCATGACAGCAAGGAAGATGGTATTTACAGCTGCGTCTGCTGTGGTGAACCGCTGTTCGATTCAAAAACCAAGTTCGATTCCGGCACCGGCTGGCCAAGCTACTGGGCACCGCTGAGTGAAGAGTCCGTTGCCGAATATGAAGATCGCAAGCTGTTCATGAAACGCACGGAAGTACGCTGCGCCCGCTGCGACGCACATCTCGGCCATGTCTTCCCGGACGGCCCGCAGCCAACCGGCCTGCGCTACTGCATGAACGGCACCGCCATGACGCTGGAAAAGCGCAGCAAGGATTAGCCCCGGTCATAATTCCCGGATGGCCCGGCCTGTGCGGTACGGACAGTATCGGATAGAGCCGGGTCTTACAGGACGCAGTGCTTGGCGAAGTCGGCGATCTGATTGGCGGTCCAGTCGCCCTTTGGCTGTTCTTTCATCTCGGCACACCATTCGGGGCTGCCCACTTCCGGGCTGCAGGCGGCAAGGAAACCAAGGGTTGCCAGGACAGTCAGCAGTTTCAGCGAAGTCATATATATTATTCCTGTTCAGGTAGAAAGTTCGCGACGCCGGCCATCGAGATGACGGATGAAATCGCGAAGATTGCGGACAGCGCGGGGTCCATGCCGCGCCGAGATTGATGCTTCGCCATTGTCAGTATCCAGGATCGCACGCAGATCCTCGAACATGGCAGCAAACAGAATATGAAATTCAGCTTCATCGAAATACCAGGTAGCATCGGCACCGCCGGGGGTTGGCGGACCAAGATTAGAATCGACCACATTAATAAACCAGTTAATCCGCTTCGGCATATCATCAAAACGCCCGGCAATGGCAATCAGCAAGTCGGTGACCAGATCGACCGCTTCGTCATCGTCATAGACCACCTGCCAGTCGAAATCGCCGCGCGCAGTATCCTTCAGACGGTTGACGATCAGGCGGGCGCATTCCTGCGCCGCGTTGATCTCGTCTTCCCCCAGCATGGTTTGAAGCGCGGTGATGAAGGCCGGCACAATGCGGCGTGACAATTTGCCCGGTGGCGGTGCCTCGGCCCCTCTGGGGGCAAGCGCCCGGTCAAAACTGTTGACCAGCAGGCGTTCAACCACCTGTGTGCGGGCCCGGTCCCATTGCGACTGGAGCCACAGCGCGATCGCCTGATCCCAGGCTTTCTGATAGATGACATCAAGCCCTGAAATCGTGCTCTGATAGCTGTCGAACAGTTCGCGAATCTCCTGAACATCAAGCTTTCCGCCGGATTGTTCTGCTTCATCAACCAGAATTTCGGTGAAGAGCTGCAACACCGAATGGGTGGTGTCTGCGAACCTTTTTGGTCCCGGCCCCAGCGATTTTCCGTCTCTGCTCACCATAAGCACAATCCAACATTTCTTTTGCAAAGCTTACGGGGATATCCCGGCATGGGCCAGAGAGTTGCGAAATGCGCTGTAGCGTACCAACCGTCGTTATTGACGCGGCTCGTTCCGCTGCCTATTGATCGCGGATCATGACGGACAAACTCAGCATAGCGATCGCCCAGATCAATCCAACCGTTGGCGACATTGACGGCAACGCCCAGCGCATCCTCGCGGCCCGCATGGATGCCCATAAAGCAGACCTCGTCGTCTTCAGTGAACTGGTTCTCTGCGGCTATCCGCCGGAAGACCTGGTTTTGAAGCCCGCCTTTCAGGAACGGATCACCGATGTGGTGGGGGAACTGGCCCGCGCAACGTCGGATGGCGGCCCGGCCATGATTGTCGGCACCCCCTGGCGCGTTGGCGGCAAGCTGTACAATGCCGCCCTGCTGCTGGATGGCGGAGAGATCGCCGCTGTCCGCCTGAAATGGGATCTGCCCAATTACGGCGTGTTTGATGAAAAGCGGGTTTTCGAAGCCGGCCCAATGCCCGGGCCGGTGAACTTCCGCGATGTCCGTATCGGCATCATGATCTGCGAGGACATGTGGAAACCGGACGTAACGGAATGCCTGGAAGAATCCGGCGCAGAATTTCTGCTTGTCCTGAATGGTTCCCCCTTTGATGAGAAGAAACATGAGCAGCGCCTGAATCTGGCCGTTGCCCGTGTTACAGAATCCGGCCTGCCGCTGGCTTATGTGCATCAGGTTGGCGGACAGGACGAACTGGTGTTCGACGGGGCCTCCTTTGTCATCAATGCAGACTGCAAACCCGCCGTGCAGCAGCCCGCCTTCGTCGAAGATATCGCGATGACCACATGGTCACGCACTGGTGACGGCTGGCAGTGCGAACCGCAGAAACTGTCGCCGGTTTCCAGCGGTTTCGAGGCGATGTATTCCGCCATGATGCTGGGCCTGCGCGATTATGTGAACAAGAACGGCTTCCCCGGCATCATACTTGGCCTCTCCGGCGGTATCGACAGTGCCCTGTCAGCGGCAGTCGCTGTTGATGCACTGGGCGCAGACCGGGTGCATTGCGTGATGATGCCCTCCCCCTATACCAGTCAGGACAGTCTGGATGATGCGGCAGAGGTTGCCCGTCTGCTTGGCACGAAACTGGACAGCATCAGCATTGAGCCGGCCATGGCCGCCTTTGGCGAAATGCTGGCACCGTCCTTTGAAGACACCCAAAGCGGCGTGGCGGAAGAAAACATCCAGTCGCGGACCCGTGGCCTGATTCTGATGGCACTGTCGAACAAGCATGGTGCCATGCTGCTGACCACCGGTAACAAGTCGGAAATGTCGGTCGGCTATGCGACGCTGTATGGTGATATGTGTGGCGGCTATTCCGTGCTGAAGGATGTCTACAAGACAGATGTCTTTGCCCTGTCGGAATGGCGCAATGCCCATGTCCCGGCCGGCGCGCTCGGCCCCGATGGCCCGGCCATGCCGGAACGGGTTATCACCAAGCCCCCTTCGGCAGAACTGAAGCCGGACCAGACCGATCAGGACACCCTGCCGCCTTATGATATCCTCGACGGTATCCTTGAGGCACTGGTGGAAGAAGAACAGTCGGTCGAATCCTGTATCGCGAGCGGCTATGACGAAGCCGTAGTGCGCCGTATCTGGCGTATGCTTGACCGGGCGGAATACAAACGCCGCCAGGCCCCGCCGGGGGTCAAGGTCACTACCCGGAACTTCGGCCGCGACCGACGCTATCCCATCACCAACGGCTTTACCCGTCACATTTGAGACGCAGGCAAGGCCGGTATATAACCACCCTCATCCTGAACCCGTTCAGGATCTTGTCCGACTGGCCTGAGCCTGAATGAGCCGCTGCGGCGGAACAACCGGGATCCAGGAACAGGTTCTGGATGAGGAAACCAATTGTGGAATTCGACTGATGACCCTGACGATTTATGACACCGCCTTGCGCAAGAAGGTTCCGTTTGAGCCGATAGACCCGGCGAATGTGCGGGTCTATGTCTGTGGTCCGACCGTCTATGATCTGATCCATATCGGCAATGCGCGGCCGCTGGTCATCTTTGATGTCCTGTTCCGGCTGTTGCAGTCACAGCACGACCGGGTGACCTATGTCCGGAACATCACCGACGTTGAAGACAAGATCAACGCCCGCGCCCGCGACAACGGCGAAAGTATCCGCGACCTGACCGAACGTACCGCCGCCCAGTTCCGTCAGGATGCCGCAGACCTTGGCTGCCTGCCGCCGACTGTCGAGCCGCGGGCAACCGAACATATCGCGCAGATGATCGACATCATCTCGTCCCTGATCGCCAATGGTCATGCCTATGAGAAAGACGGTCATGTGCTGTTCAATGTGCCTTCCTGGGATGACTATGGCCGCTTCGCCAACCGGGACCGCGACGAGATGATTGCCGGCTCCCGCGTCGAAGTTGCCCCCTACAAGAAAGACCCTGCCGACTTTGTGCTGTGGAAACCCTCGCTCGGGGATGATCCGGGCTGGGACAGCCCCTGGGGATTTGGCCGGCCCGGCTGGCATATCGAATGCTCGGCCATGAGCCGCGAGCATCTCGGTGTTGATTTCGACATTCATGGCGGCGGACAGGATCTGATCTTCCCGCATCATCAGAACGAAGTGGCGCAAAGCCTTTGCGCCGCGCCCGGCAGTCGTTTCGCCAAATACTGGATGCATAACGGCTATCTGATGAGCGAAGGCGAGAAGATGTCGAAAAGCCTCGGCAACTTCTACACCGTCCGCGACCTGCTCGACGAATTTCCCGGCGAGGCCCTCCGACTGGTCATCCTGCAGACCCAGTATCGTCAGCCGCTCGATTTCTCGAAGGATAAATGCCGCGAGGCGAAGATCACGCTCGACCGCTTCTATACGGCGCTGCGGGCCACATCGGATGCCGCCGGAGCAACGGCAGAACCGGACGCTCACCTGCTGGAGGCGCTGGCCGACGACCTCAATTCACCGCTGGCCCTGAGCCATCTGCATGCGGCATTGCGCAGTCTGAACACGACAGAAGACAAGGCAGAGGCACGGGCGCATCTGCTCGCGGCCGGTGCCGTGCTTGGCCTGTTACAGCAGGATCCGGAAGACTGGTTCCGCTGGACGGCAAAGGGATCGGACGATGTGGATGAGGCTGAAATCGAAGAACTGATTGCTGCCCGCGCGGAAGCCCGGAAGGCCCGCGATTTTGCCGGAGCGGATCGCATTCGTGACGATCTGGCTGCCCGCGGCATCATTCTGGAAGACGCCGCCGGCCAGACCACCTGGAAACGGGCCGGTTAATCAGGACCGCTCACGGGAACAGCGGCGGAACCCGTACCGGTTCCGCCGCCTCCGTTCTTACAGCCGTCGTTCGATGGCGTTCCAGACCAGCGCCGACAGATCAACATTGTCATATCGGTCGATTTCCTGAATGCCGGTCGGTGAGGTCACATTGATCTCGGTCAGATTGCCGCCGATCACATCAATGCCGACAAAAATCTGCCCCTGTTCCCGCAGGACCGGGCCGATAGCTTCACAGATTTCCCTGTCACGTTTGCTCAGTCCGGCCTGAACCGGCCGGCCACCAACATGCATGTTTGAACGTGCCTCACCTTCTGCCGGGATACGGTCGATCGCACCAACCGCCTCCCCGTCAACCAGAATGATGCGCTTGTCGCCCTTACGGACATCCGGCAGATACTGCTGGGCCATTACCGGCTCGCGGGAGTTGCCTTCAAACATTTCCAGCAGGGAAATCAGGTTCTCGTCACCCGGTTTCAGGTGGAACACTCCGGCCCCGCCATTCCCGAACAACGGCTTGACGATGATGTCCTTGTATTCCTCACGGAACGCAATGATGTCGGCGCGGTTGCGGCTGATCAGCGTCGGCGGCATCAACTCCGGGAACAGGGTTACGAACAGTTTCTCCGGTGCATTTCGAACCGACACCGGGTCGTTGACCACCAGTGTTTTCGGATGGATATGCTCAAGAATATGGGTCGCCGTGATGTAGGACATGTCGAACGGCGGATCCTGACGCATCAGGATGACATCGAAGGTCGACAGATCGACAATCTCAGTCTCGCCCAGACTGTAATGATTGCCCGCCTCCCGGCGGAGCGTCATCGCCTGACCGCGTGCGGTAACCTTGCCATCCCGCCAGGAGATGTCGAAAGGATGGTAATGAAACAGCGAATAGCCGCGCTTCTGCGCTTCGAGAGCCAGAGCGAAAGTGGAATCGCCGTTGATATCGACGGTCCAGATAGGGTCCATCTGGATGGCGACGGATTTTGTCATTTGGGTTCAAGCCTTACCGGTGGTGTTACCGGTTAATGTAGCCGCGCCCGCAATTCGTGCAAGAGAACCGATGCCCGATAGCGTGCATCATCCGTATCAACCCGCAGCAGATAGCATTCCAGCGAGGCAATCGCGGAGGGAATATCGCCGACGCGGGCCTGCATCAGTCCGGCTTCACGCCAGAGCGTCTGCTCATCCGGCGCGAAAGCCAGCATGCTCTGCACTACCTTCAGGGCTTCCTCAATATGCCCGTTCTGCAACAGTCGCAGTTTCACATTGTTCTGCAGCCGCAGCAGGATCTGCCGGTCATCAACGGTACGGTAATGGTCGGGGTGCAGTTCAGCCCCCGGCCCGGACAGAGCCTTCAGCAGGTTCCGCAGATCGGGTGTGCGCAGCAGCTTGCCGCCATTGAACGGGTCGACAATCAGGCGTTCTCCGTCTTTTTCGACGCGAACCAGAAAATGACCCGGGAAATTCAGCCCCGCCGCCTGATATCCGGCGCCCCGTGCCGCATGGATATAAAGGATCCCCAGAGATACGGGCAGACCGCATTTGCGGTCCATGACGCGCATCAGATTGGCGTTCTGCAGATCATCATAGGTACGTTCATCACCCCGGTAATTTTCTTCACGGAACAGAACATCATTTACAGCGGCGATAACCTGAACGGCGCCCGGATCATCATTGCTCTGAAGCTGTTCACCGGTGCGGGCTGCCAGATGGTCGAGCAGACGACGGTAGCGATCCAGTCCGACACCCGGCCGGTCCAGCGCAGCCAGCAGCAAAGCAGCCTCGCCAAGGTCAAAGCGGACGCCGTCACCGGCGGCAAAGGCACCAAGTGCCTCATGTATCTGTATGCTGTCGGTCACTGGGCCGTTCGCTCGGCAGACTGTGTGCCCCGTGGCAGGCTGATATGATTGACGACCTTCGTCACCCCTTCAATGTTCCGGGCGTGATTGAGGGCAACATCCAGTTCCTTCTGCGACCGGCCTATGCCGAACAGATAAACCACACCATTCACCGTTTCGATCGTATAGTTGATATTGCGGACATCACGGTCGAACAGCAGCTTCGTTTCAAGCTGGGTGCTGATCCAGCCATCCTTTGCGGAATCCAGCATGCTGAAATCCTCGACAACCTGCGTCTCGTTGATGACCTCGCGCACGCCATTGACCTTCCAGACCAGCGCGCCGGCGGCATCCCGCTTTTCCGTTTTGTCGACAACGCCGGTAACCAGAACCCGGCCGTCATGAACTTCGCGTGAAAGTTTTGCGACCATCACATGGTCGTATTTGAACCACTGATCGAAGATATCCAGCGAAATTCTGGAATCAGTCGCTGCGGTTTCAATGCCGCGTTCCTGCTGGGAATACACACCTGCTGTGGCACCAACCCCCAGCGCCGCACCAATCGGTGTGCAGGCAGTGGCCAGCGACAGCATCAGGAACGAAAATCCGGCTTTTGCAAAACAGTCCGCCCGGAGCATCAGATGTTTCATTTCATTAAGACCCTGAATCGTTGATCATGGCAGCCGGTTTTTACCAGTTTCCGGCTGAAACGCGGCGACGGTATGGCAAGGCCACCCCAGTTCAGCAGTCAGAATGACGTCAAAGCGTAAACAAAATGCTGCGAAATCCGGGTGACCGGAAATAAACCAGCCTGCGGCCCGGATGATGCGCTGCTGCTGACGCGGGCTGACCGCCGCAAGCCCGACCGCCGGGTCGGTTCTGTGTTTGACCTCGACGAAGGCCAGCAGCCTGCCCCGGCGTGCGATGATATCGATCTCCCCGGCTGGCGTCCGGCATCTGCGGGCAAGAATGCGATACCCCTTGAAACGCAGAAACCAGGCGGCGATCCACTCTGCCCGCCGTCCAGCCCGTTCCGAGCGCCGGCGGCTACGCCGGCTCACCGGCCTTTCTGCAGATCCAGCGCCCGGCGATAGACTTCCTTGCGGGGCAGACCTGTCAGCTCCACCACTTCATCAACCGCATCCCGCAAACTGGCAGAACCCAGCGCTTCGGTCAGGGCTTCATCAAGATCAATGACGTCTGTCGTATCGTCCGCGACGGGCGGTCCGACAACCACAACGATCTCTCCCTTCGGCGGCCCCTCGGAGTCGTAATGGGCAATCAGTTCGTCCAGCGAGCCACGCCGGACCTCTTCAAACTTTTTGGTCAGTTCCCGGGCGACGGCCGCAGAACGAGGCCCCAGCGCCTCACGCATGTCGGCAAGCGATGCCGCCAGCCGCCGCGCAGACTCAAAGAATATCAGCGTTGCCGGAACCGCCGCCAGTTCTGCAAACCAGCTGATCCGGGCATTGGTCTTCGACGGGGCAAATCCGGCAAACAGAAACCGGTCACTGGGCAGGCCGGACAAGGCCAGTGCCGTGGTTGGTGCAGAAGCACCCGGCAGGACCGTTACATTAAGGCCACGTTCCACCGCCTCACCGACCAGCCGGTATCCGGGGTCCGAGACCAGCGGCATGCCGGCATCACTGACCAGCGCCAATGCCTCCCCAGCTTCAAGCCGGGCCATCAGCTTCGGACGGACGGCCTGGGCATTATGTTCATGATAGGCCTGCATCGGCCGCTTCAGGCCATGCAATGTGAACAGTTTGCCGGTGACGCGGGTGTCCTCGCACACCACCAGATCGGCAGCGCCCAGCACTTCCAGCGCCCGCAGGGTGATGTCTGCCGCGTTCCCGATCGGGGTCGCGACAATATACAGGCCGGGATCAATGGACCGGGTTGCATCAGTTTTATCAGCTCTGGCCATAATTTCGCCCTGTCCTTCCGGTTTACTTCCCATAACGCCATCGCTACCTTGCATCCGCCCGTGAACCAGGAGGGATTGCCCGTGCATCGCAGGTCTTTCCGACAGCCAGCTTATTCCGGCCTCAGAGCCGGTTTTATCCTCGCCGCCCTTAGTCTTGGGTTAATGGCCTGTGCTGCCCGGGATAACGGGCGCATTCCCGAAGGCGACGCCATTGCCAAACCGACTGCCCCGGCAACGCCCGGAGATACGGGTGCCACGACCGGGACACCAGAGCAAGCCGGTCGTCCGCGTGGCGGCTATCAGGTCCCTGAAGGTTTCGACTCGCGGCTGGACGCAACCCCGGACAGCACGTCACCCGAAACCCCGCAACCACCGACAACTTTTATCGACAGCAGCGACGAGGGCAAGGTTCGTGTCGCCCTGCTGCTGCCGCTGAGCGGCGATGCGGAGACCATTGGCAAGGCAATGATGAACATTGCAACGCTGGCCGTCTTCGACCTCGCGGATGACCGCTTTGATCTGCGCCCGCTGGATACACAGGGCACACCGGCTGGCGCGCGGGCTGCCGCCGAACGCGCCGTCTCGGAAGGTGCCCAGCTGATTCTCGGTCCCCTGTTTTCAGCCTCCTTTGCGGCTGTCACGCCGGTTGCGCGGGCCGCCGGTATCAATGTCATCGGTTTTACCAATGATCTGAATGTTGCCGGACCGGGTGCCTATGTCATGGGCTTCACCCCGGAGCAGCAGATTGACCGGGTTGTCGCCGCCGGACTGGAAAGCGGTGCCCAACGCTATGCTGCCCTGCTGCCAAGCAACGCCTATGGCCAGCGCATCGCGCAATCACTGCGGTCAGCCATTGCCTATCGTGGTGGCGAAACCGGCGATATCGTTTTCTATGACCCTGCCGCCGAGGATATCAGTGGCATCGTCCGCCAACTGGCAGATTACGACCAGCGCGCCGCAGAACTGAAGAAACAACGCCGGGAACTGGCCGGGAAAACCGATTCCCTGTCAAAATCGGTCCTGAGACGGCTGGAGAATCTGGATACGGTCGGTGATCCGGATTTCGATGCCATCATTCTGGCAGAAGGCGGCGGTCGCCAGCGGGCCATTGCGGCGCTGCTGCCCTTCTATGACATTGATCCGGGCCGGGTCCGGGTGATGGGCACTTTCCTGTGGGATCAGGATCCGTCGATCGGCACTGAGCCGGCACTTACCGGCGGCTGGTTTGCCGCACCTGAACCGGCAGGCCGTGAAGACATCTGGCGGAGCTATCGCAGTGTTTTTGGCACCACGCCGCCGCGTCTGGCCTCTCTGGCTTATGACGCCGCCGCACTGGCCGCTGTTCTGGCCCAGGGCGAGGGCGGTCCCAGATTCGACAGCGAAACCCTGACCACCCCGACCGGGTTTCAGGGCACAGACGGACTGTTCCGGTTCCGCCCGGATGGCCAGTCAGAGCGCGGTCTGGCCGTTCTCGAACTGACGCGGGCCCAGCCAACGGTCGTCTCGCCCGCCCCGCGTACCTTCAGTGATGCCATAAATTAACGGGCGAAACCGGCACTTGCATAACAAAAACGAATACCCTCCTGAAAAATTGGTATTTGTTGTAATACGATAAACAGCGTTAACCTCTCTTCGTGGCTGGCAGTCTGTCCGTGTTCTGCGGCGAAACTGCTTTAGCCTGATCATTTTGAGGGAGAGTTTCTATGCGCATGAAAACAGCCTTGGTTTCATTCATTGCCGCTGCCACGCTTGGTGCCGTTACGGCCAGTGCGGCAGACATCACCATGCGGCTGCACACGCTGGTCAAGTCGCCGCATCCGTACAACGACATGGCGGATTCTTTCAAGAAAGAGGTCGAGGCCAAAAGCGGCGGTTCGCTCAAGGTTAAAATCTTTGATTCCGGCACGCTCGGTAAAGACCCGGCTGTTCTTGGCGAAATGAAGCTGGGCACGGTCGATCTGATTATCGGCTCCAGCAGTAACGCCGTGAAGCAGGTTCCGGAATTTCAGGTCTTCAGCCTGCCGTATCTCTATCCCGGCTTTGACTCGCTGATGAAGTCCGTTGCCCCCGGATCACCGGTGTTTGAATATTATGAAACGGTTTATGCAAACCGTGATCTCGGCATCAAGCTGCTGTCCATGGGCGCTTCCGGCAACCGTCACATGTCGAACGCCAAGGGCCCGGTGAACAGCGTTGCCGATATTCAGGGCATGAAAATGCGCACCCCGCCGTCACCGATGATTGCGAAAACATGGGAAGCGCTTGGCACACAGCCGGTATCCGTCGCCTGGACGGAACTCTACGCTGCCATTCAGACCGGTGTTGCCGATGGTCTGGAAAGCTCGATTGCCGGTTACAAGGGCTCCAAGCTCTATGAAGTTGCCCCTTATCTGGCACTGACGGGTCATACCATTCAGGTCAATCATTTCTCGGTTTCCAGCAAGACCTGGGACAAGCTGTCGGACGAGCAGAAGAAGATCGTCAGTGATGCCGCTATTGCCTCACAGGATTATGGCGTCGCCAAAACCCGGGAATATGAAGATGCCTTCATTAAATCCCTGCAATCAGAAAACGGCGTCACCGTTACCCGTCCGGATACAGCAGAGTTCATCTCGAAGCTGTCTGCGGTACAGGACACGCTGGCAACCGAACTGAAGCTGGCCGAGCCGTTCGCTATTATCAAAGCGAACCGCTGAATACCTGCTGCCGGGCGCTCCCCATCGCGCCCGGCAGCATCTTTTTGATTACTGAACTGTAAACCGGCGTCCCTCCAGGCGCAGCACAACCGGTGTAGCTGATGATGAATGCCATACGCACACTCAACCGCAGGCTCGACAAGGCGCTGCAGATGCTGCTCGCGGCGATGTTTGCCTGCATGATTTTCGTGGTCTTTCTGCAGGTCTTCAGCCGCAATGTGCTGGAGGTGTCGTTCATCGGTATTCTGGATATTGCCCAGTTGCTGTTCTCCTGGAGCATTTTCCTCGGCGCTGCCGTCGCCCTGCGCTGGGATACCCATTACAATCTCGACCTGATCCCGGCTCACTGGCACAAGACCAATGTGCTGCTGAAAGCCTTCGGACATTCCGCGTCACTGGTTGTCGTCTATGTTCTCGCCGTTCATGGCTATGACTTCACCATCAACAGTTCCAGCCAGGAAATCCCATCGTTACAGATCAGTGGCCTGTGGCTGTTTCTGCCGATCCCGCTTGGCGGTATCGCCATGGGCCTGTTCCTGATCGAAATGATTCCTGACGAGGTCCGACAACTGCGCGCCGAAAGCGACGCACGCAAGGCAGCCAGTTCATGAACCCTCTCGTCCTTCTTCTCTCCAGCTTTTTTGTTCTGATCGCGCTGCGGGTCAATATCGGCTTCTCGCTGATGCTGTCCTCGGTCATCGTCATGCTGCATGAAGACCTGCCGCTGACGTCGGTCATTAATCAGATGTACGCCAACATCGATTCCTTTCCGCTGCTGGCCGTCCCCTTCTTCATGTTTCTCGGCCGGATTCTGAATTCCGGCGGTATCACCGAACGCCTGCTGAAGGTTGCTGATGTGACTGTCGGTCATGTCCGTGGCGGGCTCGGCCATGTCAATGTGCTGGTCTCCATGGTTTTCGCCAGCCTGTCAGGTTCGGCGGCTGCGGATACGGCCAGTGTCGGCTCCATCCTGATACCGGCGATGAAGAAAGCCGGTTATAACCCGGCCTTCGCCGTTGCCCTGACCGCCGCCTCATCAACCCTCGGCGTGATCATTCCGCCGAGCATCATCCTGATCATCTATGGTGCTTTCGGGAATGTCTCCATCGGCGCGCTGTTCCTGGGCGGGGTCGTACCGGGAATCGTTATCGGCCTGTTCATGATGGCCTATACCTATGTGCTGGCCATTCGCCATGGCTATCCGGCATCCGGACGGTCATCACTGAAGGAAGTCGGCGTCACGCTGCTGCGTGCTGCCCCGCCCTTGCTGATCCCGGTCATGGTGCTGGGCGGTGTGGTCGGCGGCATCTTCACCCCGACAGAGGCTGCCATCTCTGCGGTCATCTGGGCGCTGATACTGGTTTTCATCGTTTACCGGGATGTCCCGGTCCGTGCCCTGCCGGAAATGCTGGCAAAATCTGCCGTCGATTTCTCGGTGCCCCTGTTCACCGTCGCCGCCGCCGGCATTTTTGGCTGGCTGATTTCCTATCTCGGTGCCGCTGATCTGGTCGTGGAATTCATCCTCTCCGTCTCCCGCGACCCTATTGCCATCATGCTGATGCTGATCGTCTTCCTGCTGTTGATCGGCACGGTCCTGAATCCCATCTCTGCCGTACTGATTTTTCTGCCGATCATTCAGGCCCTTGGCGATATCGCCAGCATGAACCCGGTTCATCTCGGCGTTCTCACGACCATCACCCTGTCCGTCGGACTGGTGACACCGCCCTATGGTATCTGCCTGCTGATCGCCAGCCAGATCGGTGAGGTCAGGGTCATAGACGCCATCGTCGCAATCCTGCCGATCATCCTGCTGGTGGTCTCGGTTGTGATCATTTCCCTCTTCCTTCCCGACCTTGTGATTGGTCTGCCGAAGGAATTCATGCCCCGCATCTTTGGTCTGCCTGCGGGCTGACCCTGATCCAGATATAACCCGCCCTTACACAGGAGGAACTCATGACTAAACAACTTATCACCGGCTCATTCGTCGCCCTGATCACGCCCTTCAACGAAGATGGCTCAGTCGATTTCGCAGGCTTCCGTGACCTGCTCCAGTTTCAGGAGCAGAACGGCACCTCTGCGGTCCTGATCATGGGCTCCACCGGCGAGGTCTCCATGCTGACACCGGATGAGCGCCATGCAATTGTCCGCGAAACCATGAAAATGCGCACTGGCAAGATGCAATTCTGGTACGGCTGCACCGGCACCACGACCGAAGGCACCATCGCCTATGTAAAGCAGGCTGCTGCCGAAGGTGCCGATGGCGCGATCATCGCTGCCCCCGCTTATATCTGTGCTTCGAATGAAGACATCGTTCAGTATGCTCTCGAAGTCGCTGATGCGTCCCCTATCGCCATCGGCTACTACAACAACCCGCCGCGGGTTAAAACCGACCTGACAGCCGCCGATCTGATTCGTCTGTCGGAACATCCGAATATCGTGGTGAACAAGGAATCAACCACCCGCGTTGGCCAGATTGCCCAGCTTTGCGCCGCAAAGCCCGACATGTCTCTGATGTGCTGCTGCTCGCCGAACCTTGGTCTTGTCGTGCCTCTGATGGCACTTGGCGGCCATGGCACAGCCAACATGACCGGCAATCTTATCCCGCAGGAACTGGCGGTGATTTCCACCCCCTGGAAGAACGGCGATGACGCCTTCGCCTGCCGTGAAGCCTGGCTGCATAACCTGCCGATGCTGCATTTCGCCTATTCAGCCATCAATCCGGTTGCTGTGAAAAGCCTGATGCGTGCCGTTGGTCTGCCGGCTGGCCCATTGCGCAAGCCGCTGCGTGAACTGGATCCGGCACATCTGCAACGTGGTCTGGACATTGTCCGCGACCTCGAACTCGACAAAAAGTATGGCTACAAGCTGCCGACGCTTGCCGTCGCCGCCGAATAAGCCATCACAGGAGACAAACAAATGGACCGCGTAGTCCTGATTACCGGTGCCTCCAGTGGCATCGGGGCGGCAGTCTGTCGCCGTGTTGCTGCACCCGGAACCAGTCTCATGCTGCATGCCAGGGGCGGCAAGAATGGTGAGAAAAAAGACAACCTTCTCGCCATCGCCGAAGCGGCACGACAGGCCGGTGCGGAAGCCGAGACCGTGTTCTGCGATCTGGAAACACCGGGCAGCGCCTCCGCCCTTTCCGCCATGACGGTGGAACGGTTTGG
Organism: Alphaproteobacteria bacterium HT1-32; assembly: GCA_009649675.1. Taxonomy (NCBI): domain Bacteria; kingdom Pseudomonadati; phylum Pseudomonadota; class Alphaproteobacteria; species Alphaproteobacteria bacterium HT1-32. The sequence goes on from WJPL01000001.1 coordinate 652,406, forward strand.
CCGGATTGACCAGATCGTCAGTAATGCCGGCTTTGCCCTTCGTCAGGACATCGGAGAAGTTACCCGGCAGGATCTCGACCGTTCCCTGCAAGGCATGGCCGGTGCCTTCTTTGACCTGATGTCAGAAAGCTACGAGAGCCTCCGGACCTCTGAACGGGGCCGGGTGGTCGCGGTCTCATCCTTCGTGGCGCATGTCTTCAAGGCCGGACAGTTATTTCCGGTCACCGCCGCCGCCAAGGGAGCGATCGAAGCCATGGCGAAATCGCTGGCCACTCAGCTGGCACCGTTCGGGTCGACGGTGAATTGTGTTGCACCCGGCTATACCCGGAAAGAAGCGACCGGTCATTCCGCCCTGTCGTCCAGCGCCTGGGATACCGCAGCCGATCTGACCCCGATGAAGCGAATTGCAGACCCCGATGATATTGCGGCAACGGTTGCTTTCCTGCTGTCCGATGATGCAAAACATATCACCGGCCAGACCATCCATGTCGATGGCGGCCTGACGCTCGGTTAACAAGGAAACCATCATGCCCTACGTGAAAATTCAACTCGTCGAGGGCCGCAGCCCTGACGTGAAACGCGCCGTCGGTGAAGAAGTGACGGATGTTATCGTCAAGCATTGCGGCGGCTCTGCTGACCATGTCTATGTTGTCTTTGAGGATGTTCCGGCAACCGACTGGATGGTTGGCAAGGAAACGGTCGCTGACCGCCGGAAGGCTCGCGGCGAAGGATAAGAAACCCGTGGCCTCCCCCGCCCTATCGCGGAGGAGGCCAACCGGACAACGGCAGGGTAAATCATGACAGAACTGATCAGCCTGACCCATTGGGGGCCTTTCATTGCAGAGGTTGAGGACGGTCGCCTGATCGCGACCCGCCCGCTTCCCGGCTCTGGCGCATCAGAACGCATGATCGGCGCCCTGCCTGAAGCCCTCTATTCCCCCCTGCGCATCAGCCAGCCGATGGTCCGGCGGGATTACCTCAAAAAGCGTGAGAAGTCTGACCGCAGCATCCGGGGCACAGATGATTACGTCCCATTGTCATGGGATGACGCCACCCATCTGATCGCCGAAGAAACACGCCGGGTCCGCGACCAGCATGGCGATGCCGCCGTATTCGGCGGCTCCTACGGCTGGTCGTCTGCAGGGCGCTTTCACCATGCCCGCACACAGGTTCGCCGGTTTCTGGGTACCGCCGGGGGCTTCACAGACCAGTCCGGCAATTACAGCTGGGGTGCTGCACAGTTCATCCTGCCCCATGTGCTGGGCGACCATGCGGCGGTTTCATCCGACGCAACAAGCTGGAAGTCGATCAGCGAACATGCGGATCTGGTTGTCGCCTTTGGCGGGCTGAACCCGAAGAACTGGCATGTCACCTCCGGCGGTGGTGGTGATTACCATCTGCCGGACTGGACCCGGAAGGCGAAAGCCCATGGCGTGCGGTTCATTTCCGTCAGTCCCCTGCAAGGCGATGCCCCGGACTGGCTGGAGGCGGACTGGATCGCTCCCCGCCCGAATACAGACACCGCCATCATTCTTGCGCTGGCCCAGCATCTGCTGGCGACAGACCGCCATGACGCGGCGTTTCTGGAACGTTACTGCGATGGCTGGCCCACATTCCGCGACTATCTGACAGGTACCAGCGACGGCATTGCCAAAACGCCGGACTGGGCAGCCGCGATTGCCGGAATTCCGGCCACCGAGATTACGGGGCTGGCAGACCTTCTCACCACCGGTCGCACCCTGCTGACAGCCAGTTGGTCACTGCAACGCTCCGACCATGGCGAACAGCCGTTCTGGGCGCTGATTGCCCTCGCCGCCATGCTGGGTCAGATCGGTCTGCCCGGGGGTGGTTTCGGCTTTGGCTATGGCTCCATGAACGGGGTTGGTGCCGTCCGTCGCAAAGGCGTCATGCCATCGATGCCAATGACCGACAACCCGGCCAGATCGACCATTCCGGTTGCCCGCATTTCCGACGCCCTGCTGAATCCCGGCGCCGAAATCGCCTTCAATGGCCAGACCATCCGTTACCCGGACATCCGGATGATCCAGTGGGCCGGGGGCAATCCGTTCCATCACCAGCAGGATCTGCGGCGCCTTGAACGGGCCTGGCAGAAACCGGAAACCATCATTGTGCAGGACAGCTGGTGGACACCGGCAGCAAAGCGGGCCGATATCGTGTTACCCGCCACCACCGCACTGGAACGCAGTGATATCGGCGGTACATCCCGCGACAGCCAGATCTTCGCCATGCAACAGATCGTCGCCCCGGTCGGGCAGGCCCGGAACGATTTCGACATGCTGGCCGATATTGCCGAGGCTCTGGGCTGTCGGGACGGCTTTACCGACGGGCTGGACAGTACGGGCTGGCTTGACCGCCTGTATGAAGACATGGCCCGGAAAGGCCGGAAACAGGGACTGACCCCGCCAGACAAGACCCGTTTCTGGCAGGATGGCGGATGGACCCTTCCACCACCGGACCAGGATGAAGTGATGCTGTCCGACTTCCGGGAATCACCGGAACAGCATCCGCTGAAAACCCCGAGCGGTAAAATTCAGCTTACATCCCCGACCATTGACGCCTTCGGTTATGATGACTGCCCGGCCCATCCCGTCTGGCTGGAACCGGCAGAATGGCTGGGGGGCGCAGGCGCGGATGAATTGCATCTGCTGACCCATCAGCCCCGGTATCGCCTGCACAGCCAGTTAGGCCAGACATCCGGCGGCAAATCAGAACAGATTGACGGACGGGAACCCGTTCTCATCAATCCCCGGGATGCCGCAGTCCGTGATATCCGGCATCATGATCCGATCCGGCTCTACAACGCCCGGGGTGCCTGTCTGGCCAGTGCGGTGCTGAGCGACGAGGTCAGGCCGGGCGTTGTCATCATGCAGACCGGAAGCTGGTTCAACCCCGACGCAACCGGGGCGCTGGACCTGCAGGGAAACCCGAACATGCTGACCCGTGATGCCGGTGCGTCCCGTCTGTCACAGGCCCCGACAGCACAGACGGCACTGGTCCGGATCAGGCTGCACAGAACTTCATGATCTGACCCTTCCGCTGCCTTTCCGGGTATGGCAAGGCAGGCAACAGCGCGTTATCCTTTCCTGGAAACACAGAACAAGCAGGGAAAAACACCTGCACCATTCGGGAGAGAGACCAGAACATGCAGGACCATACCGTTACGATTGACTCCGGTCAGGCTCCGACCGGCATTACCTACGCACCGGTCTTCAATGTCGCCATTCCCTTCATCGACAGGCATCTGGTTGAAGGCCGTGGTGACAAGGTTGCTGTCAGGACAGTCGGTCAGGCAGACATCAGTTACCGGGAACTGGCTGACGGTGTCTCGAAAGCCGGCAATGTGCTGCTGGATGCCGGGGTGCGACCCGGTGAGCGGGCCCTGATGGTCATCAAGGACTGCCCGCATTTCCATTATGTTTTCTGGGGTGCGATCAAGGCCGGTATCATTGCCGTACCGCTGAATACCCTGCTCAAGGCCAAAGACTACAGGTTCATGATTGAAGATTCCGGCTGTACCGCGCTGATCTATTCGCCGGAATTTGCCGGCGAGGTTGAAGCCGCCCTCAGCGATGTATCATCGCCCCCCGGAACCATCATGCTGACAGAGGGTGGTGAGGGCAGTCTGCTGAACCGGATGGCCGGTGCCAGTGTGACCCTTACCCCGCAGCCGACGACAGAAGATGACGACTGTTTCTGGCTCTATTCTTCCGGCACCACCGGCACGCCAAAGGGCGCGATCCACCGGCATCGCGACATGGTTGTCACCAGCCAGCATTATGGCGTCGACGTGCTTGGCATCCGGGAAGACGATGTCACTTTCTCCGCTGCCAAACTGTTCTTTGCCTATGGTCTCGGCAACAACCTGACCTTTCCACTCTGGGTCGGGGCAACGGCTGTCCTGTTCCCCGGCGCACCGACACCGGCCGCCATGTTCGAGACGATAGGGACCTACCGGCCAACGCTCTATTTCGGCGTCCCCACGCTTTATGCCGCACAGCTTCGCCTGCTTGAACGACAGCCACAGGACACAAGTTCACTACGGCTTTGTGTGTCGGCGGGTGAAGCCCTGCCCGGCGACATGTTCCGCCGCTGGGAAGGTGCCACCGGCACAAAAATTCTCGACGGCATCGGTTCGACCGAAGCCCTGCATATCTTCATCTCCAATCTCGAAGATGATGTGAAACCGGGTGCCAGCGGCAGAATCGTGCCCAGCTATGAAGCAAGGATCGTCGATGAAAACGGGGCTGAATCTGCCGATGGTGAAGCCGGAAAACTGCTGATCCGGGGGGCATCGACGGCCCGGATTTACTGGAATAATCCGGAAAAGACTGCCGATACCATGATGGCTGACGGCTGGCTGAATACGGGTGACACCTACATCCGCGACGGCGACGGCTATTACACCTATTGCGGCCGTTCTGACGACATGATGAAGGTCGGTGGCATCTGGTGCTCACCCTTCGAGATCGAGGCCCGGCTGGTTGAACATCCGGAGGTACTGGAAGCCGCCGTCGTCGGCCATGAGGATGAATCCGGCCTGACCAAACCGAAAGCCTTCATTGTCCTGAAAGACGCTGACCGGCCATCAGACGACATCTGTGCGGCCCTGACCGACCACTGCAAGGAAGGGCTCGCACGGTACAAATATCCCCGCTGGTTCGAATTCGTCGAGGCCCTGCCAAAGACCGCGACCGGCAAAATTCAGCGTTTCAAACTTCGGAGCTAAAACCAGTAAATGTCATCTGCCACTCACCCCACGGATACCGCCCCCCTTCAGATTTCTGACATCAGAGGATTCCATGTTCCCGGTGATTATGTCGATACCGACAGCGGGGAGATGATGAGCGGCGGTATTTTCGTCGAGCATTACAAACCTGCGAAAGTCCTGAAATCCGCCCCTATCGTCATGGTTCATGGCAACTGGCAGACCGCTGCCAACTTTACCGGCACACCGGACGGCCGCCGTGGCTGGGCCCATGACTTTCTGCGGGCCGGATATGAAGTCTATCTGATCGATCAGCCCGCACGCGGACGTTCCGGAAATCCGGCCGATCTGCATGGCGTCCGCGAAGGCAAAACGGTCGAGTTCGTCGAACAGCGTTTTACCAATTCAGCGGCATGGAAGCTCTGGCCGCAGGCTGCCACACATACCCAGTGGCCCGGCACCGGACGCAAGGGTGACCCTGCCTTTGACCGGCTCTATGCCTCGCAGGTGGAATCACTGGTCGACCGTCGCGTGACGGAACAGCTCAATCTCGCCGCCAACATCCGGCTTGCTGAACAGATCGGCCCGGCCATCTGGCTCACCCATTCCCAGTCCGGCCCCTTTGGCTTTGCGCTGGCTGATGCCTGCCCCGACAAGGTTCTGGCCCTGCTGAGCATTGAGCCAAATGGCCCGACCTTTCATGAATGCCTGATGATGGGCGAAGCCGATGGCTGGTTCCGTGATTCCGAGGAAGTCGTGCGGCCACTTGGTGCCGGACAGTTGCTGATGAATTTCGAGCCGCCCCTGCCCGCCGGACAGCCCCTGCCCTCACAACGCCAGACCAAAGCAGACGGACCGGGACTGATTCCCTGCCACCTTCAGGCAGAACCCGCCCGGCAGCTGCCCAGTCTGGGTAATCTGAAACTGGCCATTGTCGTCGGCGAGGCATCCTATCACGCGCCTTACGACCACTGCACAGCGGCTTTCCTGGGCCAGGCCGGGGTGCCGGTCGATCTGATCCGGCTGGAAGACCGGGGTATCAACGGTAACGGCCATATGATGATGCTGGAACAGAACAACCACGAGATCGCCGACCTGCTGTTGCAATGGCTCGACGAACGGAAACTGTAACCGGTCCCTCACCCTGAGAAGGCGCACAGCGCCGCCTCGGAGGATGAACAGATATCAGGACAGCAAAAAGCCCGGCAGGAGATTTCCTGCCGGGCTTTGTCTTTCCGGTCTCAGGACCGGGAATAACTAGTTGCGCTCTTTATCAACCAACTGGTTTTCCGCAATCCACGGCATCAGGGCACGGAGCTTGGCGCCGACCTGTTCGATGTCATGTTCTGCGTTGTTCCGGCGGGTCGCCTTGAAGCTCGGCTGACCAGCGGCGTTTTCCAGCATCCAGTCGCGGGTGAAACGGCCGGACTGAATATCTTCCAGAACACCCTTCATGCGTTCCTTCACGGAAGCGTCGATGACGCGCGGGCCGGTGACATAATCACCATATTCAGCGGTATTCGAGATCGAATAGCGCATGTTGGCCATGCCGCCTTCATACATCAGGTCAACGATCAGCTTCACTTCATGCAGGCATTCGAAATAGGCCATTTCCTTGGCATAGCCGGCTTCGACCAGGGTTTCGTAACCCGCCATGATGAGTGCCGAGAGACCACCGCAAAGAACAGCCTGCTCGCCGAACAGATCGGTTTCGCACTCTTCCTTGAAGGTCGTCTCGATGATGCCCGAGCGACCACCGCCAATGGCGGAAGCATAGGACAGGCCGATGTCATGGGCGTTACCGGAAGCGTCCTGCTGGACCGCGATCAGGCAGGGAACGCCGCCGCCGCGAACATACTCGGAACGCACGGTATGGCCGGGGCCTTTCGGTGCGATCATGAAAATGTCGAGGTCAGGGCGCGGGTCGACCAGGCTGAAATGCACGGACAGGCCATGAGCGAAAGCAACTGCAGCGCCTTCCTTCAGGTTGTCCTTGAGTTCGTCTTTGTAGATCTGGGCGTGATGCTCATCCGGTGCCAGAATCATGACGATGTCGGCCCATGCGGCTGCTTCCGCGCCGGTCATGACCTTCAGGCCTTCGCCTTCGGCTTTCTTACGGCTGGAGGAGCCTTCGCGAAGCGCGACGGCAACTTCCTTGACGCCGGAGTCCCGCAGGTTCAGCGCATGGGCATGTCCCTGGCTACCGTATCCCAGAATGGCAACTTTCTTGCCCTTGATCAGATTGACGTCCGCGTCGCGGTCATAATAAACGCGCATTGTGCTTTTCCTCGATTTTGTCCTGTGTGGAATTATTTACTCGGTGGCAGGATTTACAGGGGTTCCGGCCCTCGTGCAATGGCGGCGACGCCAGTACGCGAGACATCCTGTAGTCCCAACGGCTTCATCAGGTCGATAAAGGCGTTCAGCTTCGACGGCGCACCGGTGATCTCGAACACGAAACTTTCGTTCGTGCTGTCGACCGCGCGGGCCCGGAAGATATCGGCGATGCGAAGTGCTTCAACACGCTTCTCACCGGTTGACTTGACCTTGACCAGCGCCAGTTCGCGCTCGACAGAGGCGCCCTCGACGGTCAGATCCTTGACCTTGTGGACCGGGACCAGCCGGTTCAGCTGGGCCTTGATCTGCTCGATCACCATCGGCGCGCCGGATGTTACCACCGTGATGCGGCTGAGATGAGCTTCGGAATCAACCTCTGAAACGGTCAGGCTTTCGATGTTATAGCCACGGCCGGAAAACAATCCGATGACGCGGGCAAGCACACCGGCTTCGTTATCCACCAGCACGGCAATGGTATGGGCGCTGATATCCTGGTCTTGATTGGTCACATATCCTCCTCTGCGCCGGATCGCCCGGCACCAGATCGTGGTTCTTGTTCTGTCGTCAGGATCGGCGCGTCAGACGAGCACCATGCCATTTTCACTGACATTCGCATCACTCTTGCGCGGGCTCTTGTCGTCCGGGCCGAGCAGGATTTCATTATGCGCCGCGCCGGATGGAATCATCGGGAAGCAGTTTTCCTTCTGATCAACATGCATGTCGACAATCACCGGCCCGTCGATGCTGAGCATCTCACCGATGACATCATCGACTTCGCTGGGCTTGGTCGCGCGAAGTCCGGCCATGCCAAAGGTGTCTGCGAGCTTCACGAAATCAGGCAGGCTTTCCATGTAGCTTTCGGAATAGCGCGAGCCATGCAGCAGTTCCTGCCACTGGCGCACCATGCCCATATAGAAGTTATTCAGGATGAAGCACTTCACCGGCAGCCTGTATTGCGCAATGGTTGAGAGTTCCTGCATGTTCATCATGAAGGAGGCCTCACCGGCAACGCCCACGACCAGCGCATCCGGATGTGCGACCTGCACACCCATTGCCGCCGGCAGACCGTAACCCATGGTACCGAGGCCGCCCGAGGTCAGCCAGTGGTTCGGCTTTTCAAAGCCAAAGAACTGCGCCGCCCACATCTGATGCTGGCCGACTTCCGTGGTGATATAGACGTCTTCATAGCTTTTGGTCAGCTCATACAGACGCTTGATGGCATGCTGCGGCTTGATGATCTCGTTGCCCTGCTCGAACTTCAGGCAATCAATCGCCTTCCACAGTTCGATCTGTTCCCACCAGCTTTTCAGCGCCCGCTCATCAACGCGGGTCTGACGGGATTTCCAGATATTTGTCAGGTCTTCCAGAATCATGCCGACATCGCCAACGATCGGCACATCAACGGCTACGTTCTTGTTGATTGAGCTGGGATCAATATCGATATGGATCTTTTTTGCATCCGGCGCAAAGGCATCCAGACGCCCGGTCACCCGGTCATCAAAACGCGCACCGATACAAACCATCGCATCGCACCCATGCATGGCCATATTGGCTTCATAGGTGCCATGCATCCCCAGCATTCCGAGATAATGCGGGTCAGAGGCCGGTACCGCGCCAAGGCCCATCAGCGTCAGGGTACAGGGGAAACCTGTCATCCGGACGAAATTTGTCAGCAACTGCGATGCAGCCGGGCCGGAATTGATAACACCACCACCGGCATAGATGATCGGGCGCTTCGCCTTTGACAGCAGTTCCACAGCAGCTTCGATCTGGCTGCTGTCGCCCTTGACCTGAGGGTTGTAGGTTTTGTGCTTCACCTTGGCCCGCTCCACATAGGGGGCCAGACCAACAAGAATGTCTTTCGGCAGGTCAACCACCACCGGTCCCGGACGCCCCGTACGCGCAACATGAAAAGCTTCATGAATCGTGCGGGCCAGACGGTCCGGATCTTTCACCAGATAATTATGCTTGGTGCAGGGGCGCGTGATACCAACCGTATCGGCTTCCTGAAAAGCGTCATTTCCGATCAGATGGGTCGGCACCTGACCAGTCAGGCAAACCACGGGAATAGAATCCATCAGCGCATCGGTGAGCCCGGTAACCGCGTTGGTCGCACCCGGACCAGAGGTCACCAGAACAACGCCAACCTTGCCGGTCGACCGCGCATAACCTTCAGCCGCATGAACCGCACCGCCTTCCTGGCGGACGAGGATGTGGCGAATGTCATTCTGCTGGAAAATGGCGTCATAGATCGGCAGCACTGCGCCGCCGGGATAGCCGAAAATGACGTCGACGCCCTGCTCTCGCAAAGCTTTCAACACCACTTCCGAACCGCTCAAACCTTCCGCAGACATGCGTCTTCTCCAACTAAAAACGGGCATCTCAGCCCTGCACAATAAAGTAGCCCGGCAGTCCTGCCGGGCGGGAGGCGCAACCTAGTCGTTCAATCCAGAGGGGTCAATACCGTCTGACGAATAAAATTAATTATTTCATCCCTATTTCGTTCCGAATATTTCGTTTCAAGGACAAAATTGGAATTAATCTGATGTCGTAGCCAGGTAAACTGCCGTTTGGCATATCGGCGCGTTGCCTGACGGGCCAGAATCGCCGCGGTCTGGATATCCACATCCTCATCCAGATGATCGAACAGCTCCGGCAAACCGACAGCCTTCATGCCTGGCAAATTCCGGTCAAAGGCATAAACCGCCCGCGCTTCCTCCAGCGCCCCGGCTTCAAGCATCCGGTCAAAACGGGCTTCGCAGGCAGCATAAACCTCGTCACGGGGCGGCAGAACCGTGATGACCTGAAACCGCCAGTGAGAGGGCGGGGGATTGGCCGGCGTCCTGCGCCAGTCACTGAGGGCCCGGCCACTGATACGATAGACCTCCATCGCCCGCAGCAGACGTTGCCGGTCTCCCTGTCGTATTGCCTTCTCTGCCAGCGGGTCAATCGCCGCGAGGGCGGCCCGAAAAGATTCCTCACCCCGCATCACCAATTGCCCCGTCAGTTCCTCACGGATTGCCGGGTCAGAGGCTGGCAGGTCGTTCATGCCGGACATCAGCGCCTTGATATAAAGCCCGGTACCACCGACCACCACAGGCAGTTTTCCCGCCGCATGGGCCGCCTCTATTTCCGCAGCCACCATATCCCGCCAGCGCCCGGCAGAGCAGGGGTCGGTGATCGGCAGCACGCCATACAGACGATGCGGAACGCGGGCCATATCCGCAGCTGTCGGCGCCGCACTGATAACCGGAATTTCCCGGTAAACCTGCATGCTGTCCGCATTGATGATGATCCCGTCGAAGGCCTCTGCAACATCCAGTGCCAATGCCGATTTACCGGACGCAGTGACGCCGGCGACAATCAGCACGGGCTGAGTGGGTTTCTGCGGTGATGTTTCAGTCATGACAGCAGGATTGCACAGGCCGCCGATTCCACAATGCCGGGATGACGCAGCTGTGATCCCTCAGTCCCGGAGCGGCCGCAGGTTTGCCGGATCAACGCTGAGGCAATCAGCCGCGTCAGCCGTGGCAATATGTTCACCCGGCACCAGCGCATGTAAAACCTGATCGCCAGCCTGATAACGATACCGCGCACGCGAGCCAAGGAACACGCGGGTCTGCCGGTCTGCTCCGAACAGGATCGCCCCTTCCGGTGCAGCATTTGCCGATACCGGTCGCAGATGTTCCTGGCGGATGGCAATCGCCGTCGTCGTCTCCGGCATGTTTCCGGCCGGGATATCAATTGCCCCGTTCAGGGCCGTCAGCCGCCCACCACTGACCTTTGCCGGGACCACATTGCTGCCCCCCATGAAGTCGGCAACAAAACTGTTCACAGGCCGGTCATACAGATCTTCCGGTGTGCCCGACTGTTCGATCACGCCATTGCGCATCAGAATGATGGAGTCCGACAGGCTGAGCGCCTCATCCTGATCGTGGGTGACAAAGACAGTCGTCAGTTTCAGCCGTTTGTGCAGTTCGATCAGTTCGATCTGCATATCTTCACGCAGCCGGGCATCGAGATTGGACAGCGGCTCGTCCAGCAGCAGAACACGAGGCCGGGCAACGATGGCACGGGCCAGCGCGACGCGTTGCTGCTGGCCGCCGGAAAGCTGCTTTGGCAGACGCTTTGCAAACTGACCAAGCTGCACCATGTCGAGCGCCTCGGCCACCCGGGCACGCTGTTCATCGGCTGTGCCACCCTTGCGCATGGCCAGCGGGAAGCGGACATTCTCCGCCACCGACATATGCGGAAACAGGGCATAACTCTGGAACATCAGAGCGACATGACGGTGTTCGGGGGCAAGGTCGGTAATGTCCTCACCATCGATCAGAATCTGCCCGCCACTGGTCTGTTCCAGCCCGGCGACAAGGCGCATCAGGGTCGATTTTCCACAGCCGCTCGGCCCCAGCAGGCTGACAAACCCACCATCCGGAATATCCGCTGACAGGCCTTTCAGCACCTCATTCCGGCCAAAGCTTTTAGAGATATTGTCGATTTGCAGACGGGCCATGGGTCAGGCGATCCTTTTCAGGCCAAACAGGCGATCAATCAGAAAGACGAGGAAGATGGTCAGCAGAATCATGATGGTCGATACCGCCGCCACCGAGGGGTCCGGGCTGAATTCAAGCTGGCTGTAAATCCGGAGCGGCAGGGTCTCCACATCCGGTGCCCGCATGAACAGGGCAACGACCGCATCGTCAAAGGAAATGTTGAAGGCAAAGAAGCCACCTGCCGCCATCCCGGCCGCACATTGCGGCAGCACAACATAACGATAACGCTGCCAGACATTCGCTCCCATTGTCCGGGCCGCTTCTTCCAGCGCCGGATCGGCATCCGCCAGCACCGCGCCAACGGTGCGTATGACATAAGGTAACGAAATCACCAGATGACCGATTACCAGCCCGGTGAAAGACGGCCCGCCACCCCAGGAGGAAAACAGCACCAGCAGACCAATGCCGAAGATCAGCGTCGGCAGAACCAGCGGTGACAGGAACAGCGCCCCCAGCGCCTCCCCTCCCGGCAGTCTGAAACGGTATAGTGCGATAGCCGTCGGCGTACCGATGGCAATGGCCAGAACGGTGACCACCAGCGCCAGCTTGATGCTGGTCCAGCCCGCTTTCAGATAAGCGTCAGAAGCCATGATCTCGCCATACCAGCGCAGGCTGAATCCGCGTGGCGGGAAAACCAGAAACTCACTGGCGGAAAGCGAACTCAGCATCACAACAGCCAGCGGCACCAGCATGAAGATCGCCGTCGCCGTAATCAGAAAGGCGGTCAGCAGCTTCGCCGCTGGAGGAACACCACGAACCATCACCGCACCGCCTTCGTATCGCGCCGGCGCATCAGCATGGCATAGGGCACAATGACCACCAGCGTCGCCAGCAACAGCAGCACTGACTGGGCCGCAGCAAAATTCCAGTCAAAGGAACCGGTTACCGAACTGTAGATGCTGCCTGCCAGCACCGGCAAACGCACCCCGCCAACCAGCGTCGGCGTAATGAAGGAAGAGATCGACAGGGCAAAGACAATCAGACAGCCGGAGACAATACCCGGCAGGGACAGGGGCAGGGTGATACCGATGATCGCCCGCCAGAACCCGGCACCCATGGTACGTGCCGCCTGTTCCAGATCTGATCCGATCCGTTGCAGAACCCCCAGAATGGTCAGGGTCATGAAAGGTACCAGTACCTGCACCATCGAAATAACGATACCGGATTCCGTATGCATCAGCCTGGTCGCCCGGTCGGTCACTCCGGTCACTTCCAGAAGGTCGCTGAGCAGCCCGCCATTCCCGAGGATCACCAGCCAGCCGAAAGTGCGGATGACGACGCTGGTCATCAGCGGCAACACCACCAGCAGGATCAGCAACATCCTCAGGCGGGATCCGACACGGGACATCACATAAGCCAGCGGAAACCCGATCAGGAAACAGATCAGCGTTATCAGCCCGGCAAGCCGGAAGGTGCGTATGGAAACACCGAGGTAATAGTCATCAACAAAGAATTTCGCGAAATGGTCCCAGCCGAAGCTGATTTGCCCATCCGCCCCGGTGACCTGAACACTGAGCACCAGCATCTGGAAAACCGGCAGAAAGAAAGCCAGGGCGAGGACAGCCACGCCCGGCCCCAGAAGCAATAACGGCTCCCGACGACTGCGGATCGCAGCTTTGGTGCGTCGGGAGCCTGTCATCAGTCGTACCTGTTCGCTTATCTGGCGACGAGGCGCTTCCAGGCCTCGTTCCATTTAGCCCGTTCGTCACCGATCTTGATCGGATCAAAGCCAACGAGATTTTTTGCGGCTTCTTCACCATAGATAACCTGAGATGCCACATCATCCGGCAGCTTGGCTTCCTTATTGGTTGGCGAATAGCGCAGCGCTTCGGCCCAGCCTTTCGAGGCCTCTGCACGGATCGAGAAGTCGATGAACTTCAGCGCGAGATCACGATTGTCACGACCCGCAACCAGATTGACCGTAATCGGGGCAAAGGCCGCCCCTTCTTTCGGCTGTACGAACTTCACCGGTAGGCCAGCCTTCGTCAGGGTAAAGGCATAGTCCTGAGCATAAGGCGCAATCCATGCGGATCCCTGAGCAAAGTTCTGCTGAATTTCCGGTGACTTGGAAACCACCGTCGCGCCGCCATCCAGCAGCTTGCCGACAAAGTCCAGACCCGGCTGGATATCATCCAGCGTTCCGCCACTGACCTTGTTCATCATCAGCATACCCAGCATGCCGTAGGTATTGGCTGCCGCATCGGTCAGCAGCACGTTCTTCGCATAGGCCGGGTTCGTCAGGTCCATCCAGCTGGTCGGAGCCGGGCTGACCTGCTCCGTATTATAAAGCAGGCCGATGGCCGCGACCTTGTACATCGGCCCGACGCCCTTGCCGATATCAGCAACGGCGAACGGATACATCTGGCCGTAGTTCGACAGTTCTTCCGGCTTGATCGGGGCCAGAAGACCTTCGGATGCAGCGACGGTTTCAAGACCGCCTGAAAAATGCACCACATCAAACTGCGGATTTTCCTTCTGCGCCCGAAGCTGTGCCAGCGTGTCGGCGGAATAGGCGGTGACGACCTTGACCGTCACGCCATATTTTTCCTCGAACGGGGTAATCACCAGATCACGATGGGTCTTTTCATAAGAACCACCGAAGGAGTTGATGATCAGGGTGTCCTGAGCCAGTACCGGTGTGGCGATAAGCGCCGCACCAACAGCGAGGGCTGCAGTAAAATTACGTCGTGTCAGCATTGTCGTCTCCTGGGTTACGGGTTCCGTCACGCCTATGCCTGGCGCAGCATCACGTCCTTTGCACCATCCACCCGGATAGCACGGCAGGTTGCGGCAAAATCATCAAGGTCACCGCCGATCTTGCCGAAAATATTGACCGGGGTCCATCCAAGCGGGCCAAAGGTGCGGCCGCCATCATCATAGAAAATACCGATTTCCCACAGTTCATCAGGCAGACCTTTCATCTGGTACTTGCCCTGATAATACCAGAGACAGTCGCCCGGTCCCGGAAAACAGGTCTGATTTTCGTTGGGAATTGTCGTCGGGTCAAAGCTGTGGGCCTCTTCCGGCAGGCCCATCATGATTTCCGGGCCGGCAAACATGGCATGGAAGGCCGTCATCGAGACCGGCTTGGCCAGCGCAGTCCAGAGGGTTTTCGACGTGATCGGTGTTGCTTCCCAGTCGAGAATGATCGGGAAGGTCTTTTTGTGGGCGGTGAATTCGATCGCCAAATTCTTGTCGGACATTTGCGCTCCGGTTTTATGTCAGTCGGTTTGTCCGCAACGAACCGGAATAGCCGGAAACCCGCGGGTCTCCAAAGCACCAGACCGCCTCAAAAAACGCGGACAACAGAGAGATATCGAGCCGTAATTACGTGATAACGTCAAATTCATAATTTGGATCAAGCGATAAAATTAATTTATCAACTGGCAAGCTGTTCCCGGTCAGATACAAGTCGCGCCCGCGCATGTTTCAGGGCAAAGGCATCCGCCGAAGCAATGGTCTGTGCCGCAACGGCACGCACGATCTGGCTGTCCGGTATTTCCTTGTAGAACAGATAGAAGGTGATCGGATCAAAAGGCCGGACAACCGGCATCTCGACCAGCAGTCCATCCAGCAGATGACGGTCAATCGCTGCTGGCGGAACCGCAGCCACCCCCAGCCCTGCCACCGCAAGCTGGATCATCGTCGACATCGAGTTCGAGACGTTGATGTGATGCGGTGTTGCAGCCGCTTCGACAAAATAGGCCGACTGCAACTGGCCCGGAGGTGATCCCGGCGCATATTCGATCAGGGGCAGATCAGCCAGGTCCTGACTGCTGATGCTTTTACGTCCCGCCAGCAGATCAGGGCTTGTGACCCAGGCCATATCGTACTGGCAGAGAGCCTTGTTGACCGTATCCATTTCATCCAGCGGCTGAATGCCAACGCCCAGGGACAGACGGCCATCACGTACCTGCTGGCGCAGGGTCTCGGTACTGTCCACCGCCATTTCCACGATCAGGTCCGGATAATCCTCACGCAGGCGGCGGATCAGATCCGGCAGCCAGGTCCGGGCGATAGCGTCGACCACTCCGAGACGCACGGTCCCCCGGATATCATCTGCATTCTGGAACGTCGCCCTCAGTGAAGCATAGTCACGCAGGATCGAGGCAGCCGTCTTGAGCACCTCGCGGCCTTCCGGCGTCAGCACAAAATTGCGCTGATCGCGATGGTACAACCGCACCCCCAGTTCTTCCTCCAGCGACCGCACCCGCGCCGAGATCGCTGGCTGGGTCGTCCCCTGAATCTCTGCCACTTTCCGGAAGCTGTGGTTTTGCGACAGCAGAAAGAAGGTTTCGAGGAACCGGATATTCATGGTCTCGCAACCCTCAGCTTCGTTTGCCGTTCCAGAAGTAGTCCGGCTCTATCCTGTTGGTTCCCCAGTTACCGGTAAACGCGTCAAGATCGTCATTAAACCGCAACCGCAGCGGGCCGGACCCGAACTTGTCTGTCCAGATGCAGGACAGCTCGCCAAAACCATCAGCCCGGCAATCCGTCAGGGAGCCGGTATCGTTACTGTCCCGCACAGTATAGAAATAGACCCCGACAACCCGCCCGTCCGGCTGTGACAGCAGACGTGTGGTCACCCGTTCCTCTGCACCGCCACTGATCAGTGTACCGTCATAGACTCCAGTCAGCTGCCGGTGCCATTCCTCCGGGAACGGCTCACGCAGGTCATCAGAGGCACAGGCCACAACCAGCAGGGCCAGTGCAGCTGTCACAACGGCAGATCGCACGAAAGCGTACATCAGACGGGTTCCTCGAATCATTCCGGTCCCCATAATATAGGTGCTGCTGCCAAATGATCGCCAGCAGCAAGATTGCGACCGGGAGCTGTCAGGCACCGCTTAATATTTTACTCCCCCTCATCCTGAACTCGTTTCAGGATCTCTCTCAACAGCGCTCCTCGCTACCTGACTGCCCGAACGGCAGGGATCCTGAAACGAGTTCAGGATGAGGAGAGCGAGAGAGAGGGGGAGAGGAAGGTGAATGAGGGGAGATGGAAAAACCCGGCACAACCATTCCGGTTTATTCCCGTTGCGCCCTGCCTTATCCTTGGCCTGACCATATTCTCAGGAGTATCCCATGAATGTCGCGGCCCCCGTTTATATCTTCGACCCTGCCGAAAAACCCAGCCTGCCGCTGTTTGATGTACCGCTTGTCGAAGCGACGGACGACAACGTCAGGGAATATGGCCGCATGGTTGATGACCCGGCGGATTGCGATGTCGAGATCGTCCGCTGGCCGGCACAAGGCTGGCGTCCGGTGGACGAGGACAGCGGCGATGAAGGGGGTGTGACAGAGGGCATCTTCTACGGAAACTGGCGGGGTGATGTGCTCTATGGCTCCAATGAGGCGGTTGGCGGAAACTATGTTCTGGGCTGGTCAACCGATCCGCAGGCTGCTTCTGCCGAACGCCAGACCACCCCGCGTGAGAAAGTCCTGCTCTGGCACCTCAATTATCACCCTGATGGCGGACAGATGTTTTTCCCGCTGGATAACAAGCCATTTGTCGTACCCGTCGCCCTGCCCGGCGACGACCTGACCCCGGACAAACTGATCGCCTTTCGCTGTGACGGATCACGCGGACTCTATATCCATCCCGGTATCTGGCATGAGGGAATTTTTCCGGTGACGGACAACCAGCGATTCCTCGACAGGCAGGGCCGGGTACATGCCCGGATCAGCTGCGATGTCGGTGCGGAATTCGGCGTCTATCTGTCCGTACCCTTACGGTAGTGTGATAACACCGCCTATCGACGGAATTATCGAATTCGTATAATATTCACCCGCATTGAATGCATTCGTCCCGCTGGTGACGTCACCAGATCAGGGGCCATGCCCGGGAATTACCGATGATCAGATCTGTCTCACTTGTTGCTGCCCTGCTTTTGTCGACGACACTAGCGTTACCCGCCTTCGCCCAATCCGCATCTTCACCTCCGGCAACCGCCAATGAAGGCCCGCTGGATAACGGTCGTTACACCATCATGGAAGGTGAAATCGGCGATCCGGGATTGCGGGTCACCATCCTGCTGGATACCCGTTACGGTCGCACCTGGCTGCTGCAGAGCGGCGCGGAAGGCCCCCGCTGGGTCCGGGCACCTCTGGTCACCATGGAACAGGCCCCGACCGGCATGTCACTGCGTCCGCTACCGGTACGCCCTGCGACGACCAAGAAATAGGATATCCGGAATTCTGTCAGTCTGCGCCGGCAAATTCCGCGGTGCAGACTGATGGGGATCCGCTGATCACCGGTGCGTTGGCAATGCTGACAGAACTTTGTGTCCGCTGCATGCGTGCGCGTATTTCCGGGAGGCATTTGCCACATTCTGCCCGGCAACCATGAAATGAGTAGACCTGACTGCAGCGCTGCACCCCGGCGCAGATCGCCTTGTCAACATCACGTTCATTCAGACCATTACAGTTGCAGATATACATGTCATCTATCGGGCAATTGCGACTTACTTTCATAATGTAATGCGAAGCATTATCATTTACAACAAATCAATTCCAGAAACAAAAACCGTGAGTCCCTTTGGCCCTGCGGTCCAGAGATGTTAATATCCGAATAATCGAGTTCCCCGCCTGAACAGGGCAGCATTAACCAGAGAAAGGCAGGATCATGAAGGGTTCGAAAAAAGTAATCAGCGGACTGAACGGTATTCTCCGTAACGAACTGACGGCCATCAACCAGTACTTCCTGCATGCCCGCATGATGCGGAACTGGGGTTATGAGCGACTGGCCGCCCATGAATATGCCGAGAGCATTGGCGAGATGAAGCATGCGGACAAGCTGATCGACCGCATTCTGATGCTCGACGGCCTGCCGAATCTGCAGGATCTCGGCAAACTGAAAATCGGTGAGTCGATTCCGGAAATCCTGGAAAGCGACATGGGCGCGGAAGTGAACAACCAGAAAGACCTGAAAGCGGCAATCGCCGTCTGTGAAGAAGACAGCGATTACGTTTCCCGCCAGATTCTGACAGAAATCCTCGACGAGACGGAAGAACATATCGACTGGCTGGAATCGCAGCAGCTGTTGCTCGAACAGACCGGCCTTCAGAACTATCTGCAAAGTCAGATTGGCGGCAACAGCGAAGGCAGCTAGTCTTCTGCCCCAAAGGCAGGAGAGACAAGTGCTGACACGGATTCGCGTTTCTGACGGCGTTGAACTTCAGGTCGAAGACTGCGGTACGGGCCAGCCCATACTGTTCATCCATGAATTTGCCGGTGACATGCGGCAATGGGACTATCAGGTTCGTCGCCTGTCACGGACCCATCGCTGTATCAGCTACAATGCCCGGGGCTATCCCCCCTCCGATGTACCGGAGGGGGCAGAAGCCTATTCCCAGGACATCGTCATTGCCGATGCCCTCGCCATACTGGATGCACTGGGTGTTGCATCAGCCCATATCGTCGGCCATTCGATGGGGGCCTATACCGCCCTGCATCTGGGTATTCGCCACAGTGATCGCTGCCGGTCGGTTGTTGCCGCCGGTGTCGGTTACGGTTCCGACCCCGCAGCCCGCAAGGCCGCAGAAGCCGAGATGAAGACGGTGGCAGAGATGTTCCGCACCCTGCCAATGGCAGACTCAGCCGCCCTGTATGGCGCTGCGGACATGCGCAAGACCTTTGCCCGCAAGGACCCTGCCGGATTTCAGGCCTTTGTCGACCGGATGTCGGAACATTCCGGGCTTGGCCATGCGCTGACCATGGAAAATCTGCAAATGAAGCGCCCCACCCTGCAGGACATGCGGGACGGGCTGGCCAGCTTCCGGCCGCCGCTGTTCGTGATCGCCGGAGATGATGATGACGGCTGTCTGGAGGGCAGCCTGATGATCAAACGTACCGCTCCGAATGCCGGCCTGCTGGTGCTGCCCCATTGCAGTCACATGATGCCCACGGAAGAGCCGGCACTCTTTACCGAGGTCATCACCGAATTTATCCGGAACGTCGAAAGCAAATCATAACGGTACGGGCGGATCATCCCCGCGCAGAAGAGTCACCCCCCGGCCCACCCGTTTGACCACATCTCTCACGCAATCGCTGAAGGCCAGTGCGGTTGGTGTCGGTTCCGTATCAAGTGGCCAGACCACCCCGAAATCCATGCGGAAGGCCGGCAGAACCGGCAGCTCGACCACGCGTTCCCGGTGCAGATTGGCGGTAAAGGGATCGGTAATCGCATAACCCAGCCCTTCCCCTGCAAGCGAGCAGGCAAGCGCGGATGAAGAGACCCGCATCCGCGTGATCGCCTGTAACCCGGCATTGGCGAACATCGCATCGGTTTGCCCCTGCAACAACGTATCCGGCATCAGTGCGATCAGGGGACGGGATGCCAGTTCCTCAATGGTCACCACATCCTGACGGGCAATGTCCCAGCCTTCCGGAATGACAGCGACCGCCGTCCCCCGGCAAAGCGGCGTAACCCGAAGACCGGGATTGTCTACAGGCAGAGGTTCCAGCCCGAGATCAAACTCGCGCCGGGCAAGCCATCGTTCCATATCCCGGCGGTGATACATCTCGATGGTCAGCGGAACGTCGGGATAGCGCCGCGCAAACAGTCCGGCAGCAGGTGCTGCAACCGTGTTGGCCATCCGCGACATGGCGACAACCCGCAGATGCTCGTTCCGGCCGGAATGAATTTCGCGGGCAATATCCGGCAGTCTTTCGATCCCTGACAGAATGCGCGAGGCTTCGCGAAAAAAGGCGCGGCCCTGATAGGTCGGACGCAGGCTGCGCTTATCGCGATGGAACAGCGTCAGATGCAGGCTCGCCTCCAGACCGCTTATCAGCCGGCTGACTGCCGGCTGGCTGAGATTCATATCCTCCGACGCACCGACCAGATTGCCGTGACGCATCACCAGACAGAAAGCCCTGAGAGCCTTGACGTTCATGAGGCCTGTTCCAGTTAAACAAAACGCAACAAACAGCCTAAGTGTTGCGTGAGTTTCAACTGGCAATCAAGCGGTGACTGGCCTGTTTCCGCCTACATCTTCGCAAACGCATCAATGGCCTGGATGATCGCCGGACCGATCAGCACGATGAACAGGGGCGGCAGGATGAACAGGATCAGCGGCAGGGTCAGGGTTGCCGGCAGACGTGCCGCCTTCGCCTCTGCCCGCATCAGCCGTTCGTTCCGGAATTCCGCCGCCAGCACACGCAGCGACCGGGTCAGCGGTGTGCCGTAGCGTTCGGTCTGGATCAGGGTATTGACCAGTCCGGAGACTTCCGGCATCGGTGCCCGCAGGGTCAGGTTTTGCAGGGCCTTTCGCCGGTCTGGCAGGAATGACAGTTCGGCAGCCGTCAGGGCGATTTCCTCTGCCAGTTCCGGCGTAGAAGGGGCGATTTCACGGGCCACCCGGGCCAGCGCGGCATCCAGACTGAGTCCCGCCTCGGCACAGATAACCAGCAGGTCCAGCCCGTCCGGCAGCGCCTTGCGCAGGGCCTGCTCCCGCTTGTCGCCCTGATTTTTCACAATCAGGCCGGGCAGCAGATAGCCAAAGATCACCGCCGTGAAGCAGATCGCCGGTCGAAAAGCCGGTTTGACGGGATAGACCTCCAGCAGATAGATCGCACTGACCGCCAGTACACCGAAAGCAAAGGGCAGGCTGAGACGAAAGAACAGATAGGCGACCATGGCATCGCGGGAGCGCCAGCCCGCCCGGGCCAGCCGGAACTCAGCCGTCCTGCCCTGTTCCGACCGGCGCAGGTTGAAGCGTTCGATCACCCGGCGCATCAGGCCGAGACTTTCCTCCTTCAGCCCCCCGAACCGGCGGTCTGCGGCAACAGGGTCAAGACGCTTTGCCCGTAATGCGGCACGCTCCCCCGCCACCGCCCGGATACGCCGGGCCGACGGGTCACGCATCAGCAATGCCCGCCAGACCACCACCATCGCCGACAGCGCCCCGAAAGCCGCCATCAGGACCGCAAAGTCATCCGGGCCGAAAGCCGCGGGCAGGTAATCGGCAAAATTCATATCTCGAACCGTACCATCTTTGTCATCACCGCAACCCCCATCCCCACCATCGACAGGCCGACCCCGGTCATGATCATGCCCCGGACATCGGTCAGCAGCAGGGTCACGTAATCCGGATTGATGACATACAGAATGGTAAACATGGCAAAGGGCAGCGAGCCGATGATGATCGCGGATGCCTTTGCCTCGGACGACATGGCGGCGACCTTCAGCTTCATCTGGCGGCGACGGCGAATGATGTCGGACAGGTTATCCAGTGTCTCGGCCAGATTGCCCCCGGTCTCCTGCTGGATCGACAGGCTGATGACAAAAAATTTCACCTCCGTCGATTCCAGCCGGTCAGCCATCGACCAGAGCGCTTTCTCCAGCGGCTTGCCCAGCCGGACAGCGTCGCAGACCTTGCCGAATTCGGTGCCGATGGGGTCGTCCATTTCACGGGCCACGGCCATCATTGCTTCCGTCACCGGCAGACCCGATTTCAGGCTGCGTACAATCAGATCAATGGCATCCGGAAACCGAGCGGCAAATTTCGACCGGCGGCGGCTGATCAGAAAACCCACCACGGCATGCGGCAGAGCAAACCCCGCCGCCACGGCGCCGGGTATCGCCAGCGGCACAGCCAGTCCGGCCCAGAAGATCAGGAACAGCAACATCCCCGTCGCCACCGTCAGGGAAGCAATCAGATAGCCGACCGGGGTCAGACGAATGCCGGAGGCAGAAAGCCGCAGCTTCAGATTTTCCCGCCGGGGCATCATCTGCGACAGTGCCTGTAACAGGGGGTGGCCGCTTCCCTCACCGTCATCACGGCGAACGCTGGCCAGCGTCTGTACCTGCATCTGGCGTTCGCCCCGGGCGGCAGCAATGCGACGGCGCAACCGCCGTTCACTGCCAGCCACTCCCTGCCAGATCACATAGCCCAGCAACATCACCGCCATCGTTGCCAGCGCGATCATCGCCATCAGCATCAGGTCTTCAGACATCGCCGGGGTCATGCCAGGACCTCCATCAGGGATCGTTCCAGCCCGAAATAGGCTGCACGGGTGGCAAAGGCCGGACGCAGCCCGGTCGGGCGGAACTCTCCGGTCAGGGTGCCGTCGGATGCTTCACCGGTGAATTCAAAGGTGAACAGGTCCTGTGTCGTTACCACCTCACCCTCCATACCGACGACTTCCGTCACATGGGTGACGCGGCGTTTGCCGTCGCGCATCCGGCTGACCTGAACAATCAGATTCACCGCCCCCGCGATCTGCGCACGGACGGCCTCGTTCGGCAGTTTCACGCCGGACATCGCCACCATGTTCTCCAGCCGGACCAGTGCCTCACGCGGGCGGTTGGCATGCAGCGTACACATCGACCCGTCATGTCCGGTGTTCATCGCCTGCAGCATATCCAGCGCCTCACCGGCACGGATTTCCCCGAGAATGATACGATCCGGACGCATCCGCAGGGCATTCTTTACCAGCTCCCGCTGGGTGATCTCGCCCTGCCCCTCCAGATTGGCCGGCCGGGTTTCCAGCCGCACCACATGAGGCTGCTGCAATTGCAGTTCCGCCGCATCCTCGATTGTCACGATGCGCTCCCCCGCATCTATCATCTGCGACAGTGCATTCAGCATGGTGGTCTTGCCGGACCCGGTACCACCGGAAATCAGCACGTTCAGGCGACAGCGCGAGGCGATTTTCAGCACCGTCGCCATGCGATCAGAGACACTGCCAATCCCCACCATCCGGTCGAGGGTGATCTTCTGTTTGGCGAATTTCCGGATCGAAATCGAAGGCCCGTCAATCGCCAGCGGCGGGATGATGATATTCACCCGGCTGCCGTCCGGCAGGCGGGCATCGACCAGCGGCGAGGTCTCGTCGACCCGGCGGCCGACCCGGCTGACAATGCGGGCGGCGACACTCATCACATGCCGGTTGTCGCGAAACCGCACATCCGCCAGTGTCAGTTTGCCGCCCCGCTCAACGTAAATCTGGTTCGCACCATTGACCATGATGTCGGTCACCGCCTCATCCGCCAGCAGCGGCTCCAGCGGACCCAGCCCAAGCATCTCGTCCAGCATCAGTTCGACCAGGCCGTCCTGTTCAGCCCGGTTCAGCTGGATGCGTTCTTCCACCAGTATCTCGCCGACCAGATCCGACACCTGAACGGCCAGATCGGCCCGTTCCATCTTCGTTGCCGCCGCGGCATCCATCCGCTCCATCAGCAGGGGCTGGATGGTCAGCCGTGCCGTCTCGATTGTCGCCCGTCCATTGGCTTTCGCTGCATTCAGCAGGTCTGGTGCGGTCTGTTCCAGTGACCGCATCAGCATGGTGACCAGATTGCGCCGGTCCATCCCGTCCAGCCGGACACCGTTTTCAATCGCAATATTGTCGACTTCCGATGCCAGCGCTGCCCTTGAAGACGGCGCACCCGCCATCCGCAGCGAAGCCGTGACAACCGCCAGCAGAGAATCATGCGCCTCGCGAACTGCGGTCTGTTCGGTCATCTTTCGCGCTTCACCTTCTCCGGCAATCGCGGGTGGTGGCGGCGATATGACGGTCAGACGCCGGGGACGCTGGCGGGCGCGTTGTCCGATCATGCCGGTTTCACCCGACCCAGACCGAACAGCCCCCTGCTCACCGGTGCCGCCACGGGTGAAAGGGCCGTGATCAGGTGACGAAACCGCAGCAGCGATTTCCGGCCACCGGATTGCCGGGCAATCGGGGCACCCGCCATCCCTGCTTCGGCAATACGGACATCCTCAGCCAGACAGGCAACCGGTTCGCGACCGATCCCCTTCACGAAGGTTTTCAGCGGCATCTCGCCCCGGCGCCGGGCACCCTGCCGGTTAACGACCACATCAACCGATCCGGCTCCCCGGTCTGCGGCCATCCGGATCAGCCGCACACTGTCGCGCAATCCGGCAATCGTCAGGTCGCTGACGATCAGGCTGCGGTCAGCCACGGCAAGGCCCGCATCCCGCAAGACCCGCCCCTGTCGCGGCAGATCAATGATGATGTCATCGACCTGACCGGACAGTTGTTCCAGCAGCGCCCGCAGACCGGTTGCGTCATAAATATCCGCTGTATCCGTCTCGCCACCCCCCAGCACCGCCAGCCGGTCAGACGATTTCACCATCGCACGGTCCAGAAACAGCCCGTCAATCCGTTCGGGGTTTGCCAGCGCCTCTTCCAGCCCGCGACCGGCTTCCAGATCAAGCGACAGGGCCACGGTACCATAACCAAGGTCCAGATCCACAATCGCTACCCGCCGCGACTGTTCATGGGCCAGCAGCCAGGCCAGGTTGACCGCGACCGTGGTTGCCCCGACGCCGCCGCGAGCCCCCGTCACCGCAATGATACGGGCGCGGTCTGACGGTTTGTCGGGCCGTGCCCGGGCGACCAGATTGCTATCCATCGCCAGCACCGACTCAATCGCATCCGTCAGGTCTTCTTCGCGTACCGGGGCAACCAGATAATCATCCGCGCCCGCTGCCAGCAGGGACCGGCAGAGACGGGCATCGTTGCGGTCCCCGATGACGATCACCGACGCGCCATCGGGACAGCCCGCAGCGATCTCGTCAAAAGCCTGCGCGGGGTTTTCAACATCACAGAGGTCGGCAATCAGCAGCAGGCTTGCTGTCTGGTCCGGGACAGACATCAGCAATCCGCGCCAGTCACCGGGCAGGGCACGGGCCGGCCAGCCACGACGCTCAAACTCCCGGTTCAGCAGCACCGTGGTTTCGTCGCTGGTGGCATTGGCAATCAGATACCGGTCAGCAGGTCCGGCAGAGGCAACGCTGGCGGGGGATGGAGCATTCATGACGGGGTGCCCTCAGTCATCTTTTGTCGGATCAGCTGCGACAGGAACCTTTCCCGTCCGCCAGACCTGCACAGACCGGACCGCACCGGCACCATCATCCGGAGACAGCGCCCGTCCACCTGCCAGATCAGCAGGGTCGGCGATCATGGCGCCCAGATTAAGCGCCGTCGCGCAGCCGAAATTGCTGGTTGGCCGGTTGTCCTCATTGCGTCCGGTGGACATTGACCAGTCGGGACAGGCCGGGGCATTCACCATATAGCGCCGGGCGACGACAGTAACGATGCCGTCCCCTTCCGGGGTTTCCCGCATGTCCTGCCGGGCCGCATGATAGACCGCAATCCGGTTTTTCGGCACACCATGCGCCCGCAATATGGCGGTCACAGATGCCCCCCGACGCTGACCCGTGATGTCGTCGGGCACCAGCAATGCAAAACGTTCGTCACTGCGTCGCCCGGACAGAAAGTCATCCAGATGCCGCCGCGCCATGGTCTCCGGCAATGTGCTGCCCGGATCAAAGACAACGTGATGGCGCATTTCCGATGTGACGACCTGCAGCTGTTTCAGCGATGTTGTCGGTGCGGGCGGCGTATCCGCCGTGCGACAGGCCCCCAGCGTCAGCAACAGGGTCAAAGTGAACGCGACAGAGTTCGGAAATCTTTTCGGTTCCTCAAAGAATATCCGGCGTGGATTGTTGAGCGCACACATCGGGGCTTCTCCCTTCTGTCAGTCCGTAAGTTTAAATCCGGCGGGTGAAGCCAGCGTCGGTGCCGTGATCCGCACATCATGGGCAGCCCCGTCGATCAGCCGGTCGCGGTCCCGCGGGGCCGCATATCCGTCCAGCGGACTGGCCACCCCGGCCGGGGACGAGACCGGTTTCACCAGATAAGGGGTGACGATAATCACCAGTTCCGTCTCCTCGCGGCTGAACTGGTCAGACCGGAACAGCGCGCCCAGCACCGGCACCTCACCCAGCCCCGGAAACTGCGAGACGGAATCATTGATATTGTTCTGCAACAGCCCGGCGATGGCGAAGCTCTGCCCGGAGGCAACATCCACCGTCGTTTCTGCCCGGCGGGTCGTCAGGGCGGGTACGGAAAAGCCGTTGAACTGAATCGCACCGGCATTGGAAAGCTGGCTGACCTCGGGCCGGACCTTCAGGCTGATCCGGTCACCCAGAATGGTCGGAGTGAACCCCAGCGAAACCCCGAACTGCTTGAACGTCACGGAAACCCGGCCATTGCTTTCCGGCACCAGAATCGGAAACTCGCCCCCGGCCAGAAAGCTTGCCGGTTCACCAGATTTCGCTGTCAGGTTCGGTTCAGCCAGGATCGAAATCAGACCTTCCGTATCCATCGCATCCAGCAGAATATTCAGATCCAGATTACCTTTCGAGAAACGGCCGAAAGTATTGAAATTCGTCGACTGGCTGGGCGTTCGGCTGAGGAAGGATCCCGCAGCAAAAACCGGGTTGCCGGTCGCCAGGCCGAACGAAAAGGCACCGGCGCTGTAAATCGCATCCCAGTTGATTCCGAAAGTCTTGGTGACATCCCGGCTCATCTCGGCGACCCGCACCCGAAGGTTGACCTGCGTCGCGGCATCAATGGACATGCGGTTGATGATCTGCGCCGGGTCGCCGACAAAGCTGCTGGCAAGACCACGCAGGTTTTCCGCCTCCAGCGCCGAGGCAACCTTGCCGGACAGCACCAGATTGCCATTCAGGGAATCGACACTGACATCCGATTGCGGTGACAGATCGAAGATCGCCCGCCGCAGCCGCGCAACATTGTGGGTTACCGTGATCGGCAATCCCGCCAGCACCCGGTCGCGACTGTCGACTGCGAACAGGCTGGTCTCTCCGGCCCGCCTGGCAAAGACATAAAGCAGGGTCGGTGACTTGATCTGCACATCGGCAATTTCAGGATCGGCAACAAATACGGTGGATGCCGGGGCCGGCAGCCGAACCAGCTTGCCCTTATGGACTTCAATCAGCAGCGGCTCTCCTTCCGGAGCAACAACACTGGCACCAAATGCCGGGTCCATCGCAACGGTCAGTCCGGTCAGGAACGCCGCCGTCAGAAAAGCCGCTATAATATATCTGGCGGTCATTGTGAGGCTCCGCCGAACTGCTTCACTTCGGCATTGCCACCACGCATGACCGTGACACTCCGCGTCTGTGATTTTTTCGACGCCGGGCGAATCAGGAGAGGCGAGACCTCGACATCCCAGGTATGCGATTTCAGATCCCAGGGGTTGAGTGCGGGCGTTTTCGTCTTCCGGTCGGCGGCCAGCTGATAGTTGTCATCTGCCGAACCCGGCGCGGTGATATCGGGGATGGCCTCTGCAACCGGATCGGCAGCCAGACTGCGAAGTGACAGCGACAGTCGCCCCATATCCGGCAACAGCGCAACCGCCTCTGCGGTTTTCGGATTGACTTCCAGTGTCACCGTCTTGCCGGTTGCTGCTGCACCTGACCGGTCATCAATCGCCTGATCAATGGCCAGCACCCGGACATCCTCCAGCGCGGTGATCGTCGCCCTCCGGGTGACCTCCTTACTCATCTTGATGGCCTGTGCCAGAATGATATCCACCTGATCGCCCGGAAAGACGAACCCGGCCACGCCGGAGACATCGCTGACGGCGATCGTTACCGCCCGGTAACCGGGTCTCAGAACCGCCGCCAGAAAGCCCGTATCGCCGGGGAAAACCAGGCGTCCGCGGGTAACCGGCTGGCCGGCATCAACCGCTTCCCGCAGCACGGCACCAACCAGATCTTCCGGGGCGACATTATCTTTCAGGATGTAGCTGTCGGGCACCGCATCATCCGGCCAGGCCTGCCAGCGAACGGCCGGCGGACGAAAGAATGCCCCGCGTGGCAGGGATTGCCGGGCAACCATGACAAAAACCTTCGCCGGCTCCGGTTCCGGCGCCTTGTTGACCTGTGACTGCAATGCAGCCCGCTGGGTATCGATCCAGTTCCGGGCCGTCCAGGCAGCCCCACCGGCCAGAACAATGGCGAGAATAGCGAAAAGCAGGGTGCGCAGTGTCATTGGTCAGCTCCCCGCGCTCAAAATGCCGCGCCGGTCAGGCGCCAGGCGAGAAACAGCCCCCCGCAGGCAATCGCAATCCCGTAGGGCAGAACAATTCCGGCTGGAGATGATAGGGTTTCAGAGGGTGAACCCGCCGCCAGACCAAACATGCCGCGGACCGGGGTTTTCATCATCAGCGCAAGCACCCCGCCGGCAAGACCCGTCACGAAGAAGGTTGCCATAACCTCATCCGGCCCGGCCCACAGGGCTACAACCGTGAGCAGTTTTACATCCCCTCCGCCCATCCAGCCCTGAATGAAACAAAAAGCGCAGAGTACAAAAGCGCCGAAACTGATCAGCAGCGACCAGTGAACCGAAATCGGGCTGATCCAGGCATAAACGGGAAAAAGCACCAGCAGGCTGACGCTGAGAAAATTCGGAATTCTGTAGGAAAGGGTATCCCAGACAGCTGCAATGACCAGCAGGACCGCAAAGATCAGAACAAGCAGTTCTCGGGTAATGAATTCAGGCATATCGGGGACCCTCCCTGAAACCGGCACCGCCGGTTGAAACGGGGGCAGCTTTCTGCCGCCACCCGTTCAACCGAGCCACCACCGGCAGTTATCTCACTGTTATGAACCGCCGCCAGTGGTGCCGCCGGTCGTACCACCCGTGTCACCACCGGTCGTACCACCTGTCGTGCCGCCACTGCTGGCCGAGTTGGTTGCATTGGTCAGTTCGGTCGACACCGTCGTGAACATGTTGTCGAGCGATGTCCCCATCAGGCCGAGGGCCGTGATGGCAGCAACGGAAACCAGTGCGGCGATCAGGCCATATTCAATAGCGGTGGCGCCGGAATCATCTTTGCGAAACTTTCTGAGAAACGTGAGCATCTGTTTACCTCCAAAATGCAGCTCAATTGACAATGTAAGCATGTGGACAAACAAAATACGCGTCAAATAAAAAATAACTAATAGTTAACTATAGAAATGTATTTAGTTTTATAATTAGTTTTACGATTAACTTATTTATTATTTTAATTAAAATTTTATAGATATATTTTTCTTGAACAGATACTGAAACAGGCAGCTAAATCAGCCATGATGAAAAAGCTGAAACGCCTGATTATTTCATTTTTTACAGCATGTTACGAAGCGCACAGGCTTTCTGTCGCGGTCTTAGAAACCCTTCGGACTGTCATCTCGACACTTCGCAGTACGCTGTTCTGTACTCGCGGAGCGACAGCATTGTTTCTCGGCTTTGCGACGATTCCACTGTTCGGGTTTGTCGGTCTCGCCGTTGATGCATCCCGTGGCTACATGGTGAAGTCCCGCCTGTCCCATGCCCTCGACGCTGCCGGACTGGCGGGGGGGCGGGTCTTTTTCTCAGATACACGGGACGCCGACATCAACATGTATTTTGATGTCAATTTCCCGCCCGGCTATATGGATTCCACGGTCGTCGGACCGCTGATCCGCGCCGTCAATGATGATGAACTGCTGCTGCTTGAAGCCCGTGCAACCATCCCCACCCGGTTCATGCATCTGTTCAATATCGATACACTGACAGTCTCGGCGACGGCAGAGGTCAAGCGCCGCACCCAGATCATCGAGGTGGTGATGGCCATCGACATGTCCGGTTCGATGACCTCCTCCGCTGGTGGCGGGCAATCCCGCATTCAGGCAGCCCGCAATGCCGCGACCGAGATGATCAACATTCTCTATGGCGACAACGCGACAAAAGACCTCCTGAAAATCGGTCTGGTTCCATGGAATGCAAAGGTCAATGTCCGGCGTGAGGGAACCAGCTACAACAGCGCCCTGACCACCAGCGTCAGCGTGCCTGATTTCGTCAACCCGCTGACCGGCACCGTCCAGTCCGAACTTTATTATGCCAACAACAGCCCGGTCCCCCTGCTGTCGGCTCCGCCCTCGAACTGGCGGGGATGTGTGTTCAACCGCTACCTGGACAACGGCATTGCCGACGATGATGCAGACATTCACCTGTATGAACATTCATCGCCAACCGGCGACTGGCAGGGCTGGGAGCCGGTCGGACCGGAGGGCGAGCCGGTGAGCGGTGGCACCTGTAGTCTCAGCGTGAACGGGGGTGAATGCACCCCCTGCCTGAACCGGGGCATCACGCCACTGAACAATGTCAAACAGACCATTCTGGATGCCGTCGGGGATCTGACCAGCCCGACCGGAAATACCAATATTCCGCAGGGACTGGGCTGGGCCTGGCGGGTCCTGAGACCCGGCGCTCCCTTCGATGAAGCAGAGGTCGCCCCGCAATTCCCCCGCCAGCAGGCCATCATACTGCTGACCGATGGTGAAAATTTCGGGGGAAATGGCGACGGCTACAAGGCGGTATTCGGAACCGGGTCAGGTGCCGGCAGCGGCATGAATCCCCGCCTGCTGGCACTTGCCGCCAACATCAAGGCCAGCGGCGTCCAGATTTACACCATTCAGTTCGCCAATAACGGCACCGCCCTTCAGACCCTGATGCAGTCTGTTGCAACAGAACCGGAATCTCCATTCTATCAATACGCCCCGGATGCGGATGCACTGCGTGATGTGTTCCGGGAGGTCGCCAACAATCTGTCCGAACTGCGGCTGTCGAAATAAGCCCCGGTCAGCCGAAAGGCTTTTCTGCGCCTGCCGGGACTTCCACATCAAAGGCGTTCAGGGTCATGCAGAGCAGCGAGTAATAGCCGATCAGAACCACCAGCTCGACGGTTGCCGGCTCGCCAAGGCAGGCGATCACAGCCGTCATTGTGGCCTCGGATGCCGTCCGGTCGAACACCAGTTCGCGGGCCAGCTGCACAGCAAGCTGTTCATCCTCGCCCAGACCGTCCGGCATGTCTCCGGCTTTAAGGGTCGCCAGCTGCGCCTCCGCCACACCGGCTTTGACGGCCAGCGGCGCATGGGCATACCATTCGTAATTCGCCTGAAAAGCCGCACCGACAGCCAGAATACCGATTTCCCGCAGGCGGTCATTCAGTGACGTATTGTAACGTACGGCCACCCCGACATTCTGAACCGCATCACCGACATTCGGCGCCACGTTCCACATACCGAACGGCCCCTGAAGACGGCCTTCGTCATCAATGAACGGGCTGCGCCGTCCCTGGCTTCTGGGACCATTGACGATGTCGTCATACATGGCGCGCTGCTCCGCGCTCATTTCTTCGGGAAGCGGTGGCAAAATTCTCGACATCGTCCAATCCTCGTCCTGTCACGGGTTCCAGACGGGACTTTGCAACGATGGCGACCGGGCCACAACCCGGTCGCCGTTCTGCAGATCAGTTTTTCTTCTGGTCGTCATCATCATCGTGATCCCGGTCATGGCGATCATGATGACCCCGACGGTGATGCGGCATGCCGTCACGGGCTTCCTTCTGGGAAACCGCATTATCACCATCATCATCCAGCCAGCTGACCATACGCTGTGCCGGCTTTTTCAGTTCGTCCGCCGAGATGACCCCGTCCTTGTTGTCATCCAGTTTCGCAAAACGACGATTGATGCGCTCTTCCATCAGCACCGCCAGCAACTGTGTGAACTCTTCTTTGGTGAGGCTGTTCGACTTGTCGCCATCGACACCGGCAATCTGTGCGTCAATCAGCGCATCGACTTCAGCGCTGGTCACCTTGCCATCCTTGTTTGTGTCAAAGCGATCGAACATCTTCATCGCATGCATCGAACCGCCCATGCCGCGGCCGCCGCTGGCCTGCGCCGTGAGGGCATAGCCGAGAATTCCGACGCCCAGTGCAAAGGAGGTGACGCCAAGAACGACTTTCGAGTGCTTCTTCATGTTATGGTCTCGCATTATCTGTTTTCCTTCGTTGGGTTATGTCTTTCGACAAGACAGACAATGCCCGGAAGATGTCCTGAAAGTTTGTCATCACCGGCGGTAAACTGTCGCAAACTGTGTCATCGTGACCGCCGGAGACCCCGCAGGAACGATCAGGCCAGCAAGACAACAGGCACATTCCCCTGCAGTCCGTTGCATCCGACAGGCCCGGCGGAGATTCAGAGCCGGAATGATGTGATACATTTTGTTACATCATCCGATTGGCGGCCCCCCCGGCAATGGCGTTATAGAAAGACATGCCCTGCAGGAAAAACAGATGAGCAGCGAACCGCATATACTGATCGTCGACGACCATCGTGACATTCGCGAGCCGCTGGCGCGCTATCTGCAACGTCACGGCTATCGTACGACACTGGCTGAAAACGCTGCCCGCGCCCGCAAGGCCATGGAGGCGGCAGCCATCGATCTGGTCGTCCTTGATGTCATGATGCCCGGTGAGGACGGACTGAGCCTGCTTCGTGATCTCCGCCAGAACAGCGAAATTCCCGTCATTATGCTGACCGCAGTCACGGAAAGTGCTGACCGCATTCTGGGTCTGGAACTGGGCGCTGATGATTATGTGAACAAACCCTTCGAACCACGGGAACTGGTTGCCCGGATCAAGGCCGTGCTCCGCCGCAGCGATAACCGCAATGACACGCCGTCACTTGAAGATGCCGACCTCATCCGTTTTGACCGCTGGCGCCTGAAGCCCCTGCAACGCGAACTGATTGATGAGCAGGATGTCAGCATTCCACTCGGCACGGCGGAATATCGTCTGCTGGCTGTGTTCCTCGACCATCCCCGCCGCGTGCTGTCCCGCGACCAGCTGCTTGATCTGGCCAGCGGCCGAAGTGCCCAGCCCTTTGACCGCAGCATCGACAACCGGGTCAGCCGGCTGCGGCGGAAACTGGAACGCGATCCGAAAGCACCAGAACTGATCACCACAGTCTGGGGTGGCGGTTACATGTTCACCGCCGGAGTTGAACGGGAATGAAATGGCTGACGCCCTTCTGGCCAAAGCGGATGGCCAGCCAAATGATTGCCCTGGTGATTGCCGGTTTCGTGCTGTCACAGATCATCGTTCTGATTGCCATCACGCTGGACCGGCGCGAATCCCTGCGCGAATTTGAAAGCGCCCGCCTGCTTGACCGGCTGGCGGTCACCGTCCGTATCATCGAAAACGCGCCGCCGTCGCTTGGCCGGCAACTGACCGCCGCCACCTCCTCGAACTTCCTGACCTTCTGGGTCACCCGCACCCCGGTCCTGCAGGAAGGCATCATGGATTCCGACCGGGACTGGCATGATGTTGACGAACGCATAAGGTCACTGAAACAGCGGATCGGCCAGAACCGCGATATCCGGTTTGGCGACAAGGACCGCCTGCTGCGGTCTGCAAGACTGCCCCGCGAAATCAGGTCCGGCAAAGATGATGACGACGACGATGACCGCAAACGCTTCCGAGAAGGTGACAGGTTCCGGCCGGACCTTGTCCTCTCCATCGGGCTGCGTGACGGCAGATGGCTGAATGCCGGTCTCAATCACCGCCAACATGTCGGCAGAATCGGCTTTCCGATCCTGCTGTCTTTCCTGATAACCGGCAGTGTCCTGGCGCTGGTCGTCATCCTTGCGGTACGCCGGGTCACGCGACCGCTTGAACATCTGTCCGGTGCCGCCGACCGGATGGGGCGGGGCGAGACGGTCAGCCCGATTGCCGAGGCCGGTCCCGCCGACCTGCGGGAGACCATCCGCGCCTTCAACCAGATGCAGGACCGGCTGCACCGCATGATGACCGACCGCACCCGCATGCTGGCAGCACTGGGGCATGACCTGCGCACCCCCATCACATCGCTGAAGCTGCAAACCGAATTCATTGAAGATGACGACCTGCGTGACCGCATGCAGCGTCAGCTCAACGACATGCACCAGATGGCGGAATCAGCCCTGAACTTTGCCCGCGATGCCTCCGACGGCGAGGCTGCGCGGCAAACCGACATCACCGCACTGGTTGAGAGCCTGATTGACGACATGGAAGGGATCAACACCGCCGTCAGCTTTGTCGGGGAAACGCGTATAACAACCCGATGTCGCCCGGTCGCCCTTGGTCGCGCCATCCGGAATCTGATCCAGAACGCGGTCAACTATGGCGGACAGGCCATTGTCGATGTTTCTGATGCAGGCGACCATATCGAAATCACAATCGACGATAACGGGCCGGGCATTCCCGAGGCCGACCTTGCCCGCGTGTTCGATGCCTTCGAGCGGCTGGACGATGCCCGCAACAAGGACAGTGGCGGCACCGGTCTTGGCCTGACCATCGCACGGACCATCGCCCGTTCACATGGCGGCGACGTAACCCTGACCAATCGTGAGGCCGGTGGTCTTCGGGCAAGGATCACCCTGCCTGCAACCAATCCGTCCTAGAAATGCGTTTCAGACACCGAACAGACCAGTCACGGCCAGATAATTCATTCCTGAAAAAGACATTGGTCTGATCCTCTGTTCATAGCTGGCTCTGGATTTCCGCCAGCAGAACGCCAGACTATCACCAACTTCAGTTCAGCCACAGAGGATGCCATGAAAATCAGAGACGCCCGCGCGGAAGATGAAAACAGCTGGCGGCAATTACTGTCCGGCTATCTCGACTTCATCGGGCTTGAGCAATCTGATGATATCACCAGCGCAACCTGGCGGCGTATTCTGGACCCGGACAGCAGCCTGTTCTGCCGTGTCGCCGAAGATGACGGGGGCACCGTCATCGGCTTTGCCAATTGCGTCCTGCATGACGGCACCTCGGTCGCCAGTCCGATCTGTTATCTGGAAGACCTGTATATCGATCAGGCCGCCCGCGGACGGGGCACCGGCAAGGCACTGATGAACGACCTGCTTGCGCTGTCGAAATCCCGCGGCTGGTCCCGTCTGTACTGGTTCACCGAACATGACAACACCACCGCCCGCCACCTCTATGACAGCTTCCGCCCTGCCGATGACTGGGTCCGCTATCAGATTAAGATCGATGAATAGGACCGGGTCCGGGGAGACGCAAATAACCCATCCCTCTCTCCCCTCGTCCTGAACTTGATTCAGGACCTCTCTCAACACCATCATGCATCTGCGGGGGATCCTGAAACGAGTTCAGGATGAGAGAACCGTAAACTGGAGCGGCCGAGTCTGATACCCGCCGGGGTCTCCCCCTGCCCTCATCCCGCGAAGTCGCGCAACAGCTGGCCGGGGGTGCCG
This sequence comes from Alphaproteobacteria bacterium HT1-32, assembly GCA_009649675.1. Lineage (NCBI taxonomy): Bacteria > Pseudomonadati > Pseudomonadota > Alphaproteobacteria > Alphaproteobacteria bacterium HT1-32. The sequence goes on from WJPL01000001.1 coordinate 687,924, forward strand.
CAACCGGGGACCGGGCCGTCTGAACCGGCAACCTTCACCCCGTTGACCCAGACGCCCTGCAGGCCAAGAGCGTCGGTATTCAGGCGTGGTGCACCGGCTGGCAGGTCGAACAGGCGGTAGCTTTTGCCACGCCCCACCGTCGCCGGATCAAACAGCAACAGATCAGCCGCAATGCCGGGTTTCAGATAGCCACGGCCCTGAATGCCATAGATATCTGCCGGACGCCCGGTCAGTTGCCAGACCGCTGTTTCAATCGGCAGGGCACCGAGGTCGCGTGACCAGTGACCCAGCAGATGCAGGCCATATCCGGCATCACAGAAGAACGACAGATGTGCCCCAGCATCCGACAGCGCAATGGAGGCATGGGGATGACGCATCATGCGTCCCACGGCCTCTTCATCAGAGTTCAGCACATGGGCATAGAACAGGGTTTCCAGATTTTCCGACAGCGACAGGTCCAGCATCCAGTCCAGCGGGTCAACACCCGCTTCGGCGGCGCGGGCGGCAATCGTCGCATGTTCCAGATGTGCATTCTCCGGCTTGCCGGTCTGAATGATTCCGACCTTGTCCCAGTCCCCATTGAACAGGCGGATCGGGTTGACGGTTTTCAGTTCATCGCGCACCGATTGCCGGAACGACGGGTCCGCAAGAATTGAAGCGACCTGATCCTTCGGGGCGGTCATTGCTGGTTTCCAGGCGGTGATGCTCTCAAACGGGTAGGCCGATTTGAAGGTGAACTCGAAAGTCAGCGGACAGCAGGAGACCTGACCATAGAGCGGCACACCACGGTCCTGCGCGGCGGCAATTTCATCCAGCGCCTCGAAGGTCGCGGTCGGCTTGTTCGGGCTGTGCAGCAGGGCCGCAATCATTACCGGGCGACCGCTTTCCACTGACATCTGTTCCAGCCAGGGGATCGTGGTCTGACCGCCACGGGTCAGCATGAAGACACCCTTACCGTCTGCTCCCATGGCCTTGGCCAGCGCCATCAGTTCCCTGTCGTCGGCGAGGCGGGACGGCATCGGCTTGCCCGCATCACCATTATGCTGGGGGGCTGTCGAGGTGGCGAAACCAACCGCCCCCGCCTTCATGGCTTCGCGAACGATACCGGCCATCACGCCGATCTCGTCTTCATTTGCCGCACGTTCCGTGGCATCTGCACCCATGGCCCAGGTGCGCAGACTGGAATGGCCAATAAAGGCCGCAACATTAGGGGTCACCCCCCGGTCTTCAATCCGGTCGAGATATTCCGGAAATGTCTGGAATGACCAGTCGATACCACTGCGAAGTGCCTCGATGCTCATGCCCTCGACCTGCGTCAGGTTGCGCATGCAGAGATCACGGTCTTCCGGGCGACTGGGCGCGATGGTGAACCCGCAATTGCCGATAATGCAGGTGGTCACCCCCAGCGCCGGGGACGGATTGAGATAAGGATCCCAGGTGATCTGCGCATCGTAATGGGTATGGCTGTCGATAATTCCCGGCATCAGGGCCAGACCATCGGCTTCCACCACCTCCACAGCTTCGTTCTTCAGATTCTGACCGACGGCAATGATGCGGCCATTCTCCACCGCCACATCGCTTGTGAAGGCAGGCCCGCCGGTGCCGTTATAAAGCGTGGCACCCCGTATCAGCAGATCAGCCATGGATTATTCCGCCGCCATCGCGAGGGCACCCAGCTGCTCGGCTTCGCGCCGAATACGGACCGGCTCCGTCGTCTCGTCAATCTCGACATCTGCAAATGTCACCGGACGGTCCATGGCCACGTCATTTTTCAGGCGCAGATTATGTGCCAGACCGATCGGCAGACCGCCAACTTTCAGGCTGGCATCCGCCGGCATCAGCTTGCCCCAGACGGTAAAGCCCCCTTCGCCATCCAGCATCTCACCGGCCTTCAGGTCACGCTTTGCCGTGGCAACCGCATCCCCCCGGAAACCACGGTTGCGGCCGGTCGGCTCGCCATGAATGGCGGCGGACAGAACCGAGATACCGAGTTCAAGACCGATCAGATGATAGGGTTTGTACATCGCGGCAAAGCGCCCGGTTGAATCGGTCGTCATGCCGTACTGACGGAAACAGGCGGCGGCATAATCGTTCGGGGCCTCAAACACGACATAGACACCCCAGCGCAGATCACGGAACACCGGACGGCCATCGCGTTCCAGCGACGAAACCACCTCGACCATACCGGAGCCTTCAAGGATACCGCCTTCCGATTTCGGACGCAGCAGTTGCGGCAGGTCATCCACACCGCAGGGCGGGAAGGCCAGGCCATCAACCGGCACGGTGAGGTCACAGCCATTGGCGATCGCCGCCATTTCAATGGCGGACTTGGTGCCATCGAGGAAGGAATTGAACATCTGCGGGTTCATCCCCGCGGCCTTCGCTTCTTCCGGTGTCAGGCCGTAATGACCCCAGACACCTTCCGGCGTCACATGGTGATATTCCGGCAGATACTTTGTTCCCTTGCCTGCACAAACCACCTTGAATCCGCTGGCCCGTGCCCATTCAACCTGTTCGGACACCAGTGCCGGCTGGTCACCATAAGCCATGGTATAGACCACCCCGGCTTCATCAGCCCGGCGGGCCAGTGCGGCACCGGCCAGCACGTCAGCCTCGACATTGACCATGACGATATGCTTGCCGTTCTGGAATGCCGACAGCGCATGCCGGATACCGGCACCCGGATGGCCCGTGGCTTCAATCACCACGTCCACATCAGCCCGCGCACAAAGTGCCTCGCCACTGTCGATGAACCGGGTGGCGGCAATGCGATGCTGGTCCCAGCCGACATTCGCGCAGGCCGCCCGCGCCCGATCCGGGTCGAGATCCGCAATGGTCGTGACAATCAGGCCCGGCGTCGTCGGCACCTGTGACAGAAACATCGAGCCGAATTTACCGGCCCCGATCAGGCCGACACGAACCGGCTTTCCCGCTGCGGCAAGACGCAGCGCATGTGTGTGGAGATTCATCTTGTATGTCCTTTAAGCGGCCTGACGGCGGTTTCTGGCAAAGCTCGCAAGCGCATCATCGGCAACCGGCTCAATAGCCGTAAAATCACGATGGGCGATCCATTCCTTGCGGGTAAATTTGGTGATGTGATTGGAGACCGCGCACAGCGTCAGATAAACGATGGTGCGGGGATAGGGCGTGATGTTCGGCGGACTGGCATGAACCAGATTGCCATGGAACATCATGACACAACCGGCCGGGCCGGTCGGGGCATAGATACCCCCTTCCTCAACCAGTTCGGTGACCGTCTTCTTGTCCAGCGTCCAGAGCGGATAGGAGGTGGTCTGCAAATCGTGACCGGCTTCCAGCGTGCCGTGCTTGTGACTTTTCGGAATGAACATCAGCGGGCCGTTGATCGGCATGACCTCATCCAGAAAGACCGCAATATTCATTGCCCGCGGCTCCGGCATGCCATCATCGCGCGCCCATGTGCCGTAATCCTGATGCCACTGCCAGACGTCGCCGTCGAAGGCCGCCTTGGCATTAACCTTGAACTGATGCATGTAGACATCTTCGCCAAAGAACTGGCTGACCGGCTCAATCAGGCGCGGATGTGCGCCAAGCAGACGGAAGGCCTCGTTATAGGTATGCGCGGCAAACGCCGTCCGCGGCGCACCGGAGGTTTCCCGCCAGACTTCCTCGCGGTCAGACGCATAGATACCCTGCGCCTCCTCACGAAGCGCCACAATCTCCGCTTCAGAAAAGCAATTCGGCAGGAACAGGTAGCCCTGTTCGTCGAATTCGGCAATCTGTTCGTCGGTCAGTTTCATCGTCTCTCTCCCATTGCCGGGTCTGTTGCTGCCCGGCTTCATTTGAATGTCGGATTGAAATCAGGCTGCGTCGTGGCGCAGCCGAAGCCGTTCGCTGGTCGCTCGCCCCGCCCGCTCCGCATGGTCACGGGCACGTTTTTCGGCAAGCTCGACATCACCGTTCCCGATAGCCTCCAGAATGGCGCGATGTTCTTTCCAGGACAGTTCGCGGTTTTCACGCACCGTCAGAACCAGCCCCATCGACCGCTGGAAATGTGGCCAGGCGGTGCTGGCCATCTCCCCGATAGCCGGGTTGCCGCTGAGGTCATAGACCCCCTGATGGAAGGCAACATCTGCTCCGATCAGTTCCCGGGTTGCGTCCTTGCGGACTGCTTTCCACCCCCGGTCCATGACCTGTTCAAGCGGCATCATGTCGCTGGCACTGATAACCCGGTCACTCATCCGTGTCGCCGCCAGCCGCGCCGCCAGACCATCCAGCGCCGCCCGGACCTGGTAAAGCGCCAGCAACCTGTCTGCATCGACCAGAGAAACCATCAGGCCACGACGCCCGCGTTCGACCACCAGACCTTCCTGATGCAGTTTTGTCAGGGCGTGGCTGATCGGCTGACGGGAGACGTCGAGCTGCTCAACCAGATCTGACTGAACCAGCGCCGCACCCTCCTCCAGATCGCCAAAAAGTATTGCATCTTTAAGGCGTTGATAGACTTCATCGACAAGGTCGCCACGTGGCTGAATAGGTGTAATCATAGTTTTTGAATCCCGAATACGGAATTCCGTATGCCATAGTGATCTGTTTCAGACAAGATTATTGTCCGCAGGGCCGCAAAGAAAACTTGGCGTCTGTCAACGCGTCGGGTAATTTTTAATACTGATAATTATTCGCAATTATTAATATAACGGACACCTTCCATGTCGCAGGCAGAACGCCCGAACTACGATATCAAGACCGAGATCGCGGCCTACTGGGACCGTCGCGCCGAGACATTCGACGAAGCCCCGTCCCACGCAATTCGCCAGGGGCCGGAACGTGATGCCTGGAAGCAACTGCTGCGTACCCATCTGGAAGGGGACAACCCCCGTATCCTTGAGCTCGGATGCGGAACCGGCATTATCACTGATCTGCTCTGTGAAGCTGGCTGTCAGGTAACGGCCTTTGATCTGGCCGAGTCCATGTTGCAGCGGGCACGGGCCCGGATCGGCGACCGGGCCAGCATCCTGTTCGGCGATGCCGAAGACCCCTTTCCGGCGGAAGGCCCCTTTGACGGAATCATTTCACGCCATCTCGTCTGGACGCTGCCCAATCCGGAGAAAGCCATCGCCCGCTGGCGCGAACTGCTGGCACCGGGCGGGCGTCTGCTCATCGTTGACGGCTACTGGGGTGACAACAGCCTGCTGGCCAGTCTGCTGCGCCGGATGGCATCACTGGCCGAACCCGACCCGGTCAAGACAAACGGCCCGCCGGGCCTGACCGATCCGGGAAGTCCCTATCCGGAAATTGATGCCCTGCTGCCGTTTGGTATTAACGGCGCACCGCCGTCAAGAATTGCCGGACTGCTGGCTGATGCCGGCTTCACCGATATCCGGATCGATCCGCTGTCCGACCTGAAGCGCCAGCAGCGAAGCGGACGCCCGCTCGGCTTCCGGCTGCGCAGCATGTCGATACAGCGCTACCTCATCCGCGGCACCGCCTGACCTCAGATCAGCTCAGCTTGAGCATCGGTCCAAGGTCCTGACCACCACAAAGGTGAATATGCAGATGCGGAACATCCTGACGAGCATCACGACCAATGTTCGACAGAATACGATAGCCTGATCCGGCAATACCCTGTTCGCGGGCAATCTTGCCAATCATGCGGATCAGAGATGCGATCTCGGCCTCTGACGCGTTGGCGGAGAAATCATCGAAGGAAGTATAGGGCCCTTTCGGGATGACAAGCACATGGGTTTTCGCCAGTGGATTGATGTCAAGAAAGGCCAGGGCGTGCTCGTCTTCATCCACCTTTGTACAGGGGATTTCGCCCCGCAGGATTTTTGCAAAGATATTCTGATCATCATAGGCCATCGGTCTACTCCTGTTTCCGCGATGCTTTCTCGGCAATGCCGGAGACACCCTCGCGCCGTTCCAGTTCCGCCCAGATATCTGCCGGGGTCAGGCCCGCATCGGCCCAGAGCACCATCAGGTGATAGATCAGGTCGGCACTTTCTGACTTCACGGCATCCGGACCTTCACTCAGGGCCGCGATCACTGTCTCCGTCGCTTCCTCGCCGACCTTCTGGGCAATCTTGCCGGTTCCCTTCGCGAACAGCTTTGCCGTATGCGAACTGGCCGGATCAGCGCCCTTACGGGATTCGATTGTCGCAAACAACCGGTCCAGAACCGCCGCCCTGTCAACGCCACTCATGCCACATCCTCCAGCCGGACCGGCACACCGGCCGCGCGCATATGTTCCTTGGTCTGGCGGATCGAAAATACCCCGAAATGGAAGATTGAGGCCGCCAGCACAGCCGTCGCGTGACCTTCGGTAATGCCTTCGACCATATGGTCGAGCGTTCCGACACCACCGGAGGCGATAACCGGAATACGCACCGCGTCAGCGACCGCCCGGGTCAGCGGCAGGTTGAAGCCGATGCGGGTGCCATCGCGATCCATTGAGGTCAGCAGGATTTCACCCGCGCCATAAGCTTCCATCTTCTTCGCCCATTCCACGGCGTCGATACCCGTGGGCTTGCGGCCGCCATGAGTGAAGATTTCAAACCGGTCTTCACCGACCGACTTTGCGTCAATGGCCACAACGATGCATTGCGCCCCGAACTTCTCTGACGCTTCACGCACGAATTCCGGATTGGTCACCGCCGCCGTGTTGATCGACACCTTGTCGGCACCGGCCAGCAACAGCTTGCGGATATCCTCCGTCGTGCGCACCCCGCCACCGACAGTCAGCGGCATGAAACATTGTTCCGCCGTCCGGCGCACCACATCATAAATGGTATCCCGGCCTTCATGGCTGGCGGTAATGTCGAGAAAACAAAGCTCGTCCGCACCCTCGCGGTCATACAGCTTCGCCTGCTCGACCGGGTCACCGGCATCAATCAGGTCAACAAAATTGACGCCCTTGACCACCCGGCCATTGGCGACATCGAGACAGGGAATAACGCGCATTTTTAACATGGAGATTTCTTAACGGCGGAGCGGCGGAGAGACAAAGGATTTCAGCCTGCCCGCATACCGGAAACCCGAAGTGTCGTGATGATCCGTCCTTCACCGGCATCCTTCGAGCCGCAGCTGCGCTGCTCCTCAGGATGAGGCCCTGATATTTAATACGACCTCATCCTGAGGAGCGCTGAAAGCGCGTCTCGAAGGATGCCGGCAGAACCAAAAGCGGCAGCACCCCGCTTCAGCAGCGATGGGCGAAAGCGGCTGTGATCTTGATGGCCTTGCGCCAGTTATCCAGTTCGCTGAGGCCGCTGGCCTTGCGTGGCTTGAAGCTGTGATCACCGTCCACCAGCCATTCGACCCGGATATTGCCCGACATTTCGTATTGCTGGACTTCGAGCTTCGTACCGAAGGAATCCCGTTCGCCCTGACAGATCAGGGTGGGCGTGCGGATCCGTTTCATATGGTCCAGCCGGTTGCCCACCGGCTTACCCGGTCCATGAAACGGATAACCCAGGCAAACCAGACCACGAACCCCGCAGTCATCAGCCACCATCGACGCGATCCTGCCCCCCATGGATTTACCACCGATAATCAGACTTCCCGGTTTGAATTCCTTAATAACGTCGCGGAAGCAATCCAGCAGCACCGGGGCCCGGTCTGGTGGTGACTTCGTGCCATCACGGCGCCGACGTTCCATATAGGGAAACTCGAACCGCGCCACCCGCAGACCTTCCGCCGCCAGACCTTTTGCGAATGCATCCATGAAGGGGCTGTCCATGGCAGCCCCCGCCCCGTGTGTCAGGACAATGGTCCGGTCTGCATCCGCCCGGCCGTTATAGAGGATTTCCGTCACGGTTTCATGAATTCCCGGAAGAAGTCATTGCCCTTGTCATCCACAACGACAAAAGCCGGGAAGTTCTTCACCTCGATCTTCCAGACCGCTTCCATACCCAGTTCCGGATACTCGACCTGTTCGACCTTGGTAATACAATCCAGTGCCAGACGTGCCGCCGGACCGCCGACCGAACCGAGATAGAACCCGCCATGGGTTTTGCAGGCACGGGTAACTGCCGCCGACCGGTTGCCCTTGGCCAGCATCACCATTGAGCCGCCGGCAGCCTGGAACTGCTCGACATAGGCATCCATACGACCTGCCGTGGTTGGCCCGAAGGAGCCGGAGGCATAACCGGTCGGCGTCTTGGCCGGGCCGGCATAATAAACCGGATGATTTTTCAGATAGTCCGGCATCGGCTCACCCGCATCCAGCCGGTCCTTGATCTTGGCATGAGCAATATCGCGGGCCACAATCAGGGTGCCGGTCAGCGACAACCGGGTTTTCACCGGGCATTCGGCAAGCTGCTTCAGGATTTCCGGCATCGGTTTCGTCAGGTCAACTTCAACCACATCACCGCCGAGAATTTCATCCGTCACTTCCGGCAGATATTTTGACGGATCGGTTTCCAGCTGTTCCAGAAACACACCGTCACGGGTGATCTTGCCAACCGCCTGACGGTCAGCGGAACAGGAAACACCGATGCCGACCGGGCAACTGGCGCCATGGCGCGGCAGACGGATTACCCGCACATCATGGCAGAAATACTTGCCGCCGAACTGCGCACCGATGCCAAGCTGTTGCGACATCTCCAGCACTTTGGCTTCCCATTCGAGATCGCGATAGGCGTGCCCCGTGTCACCGCCCGATGTCGGCAGGTTGTCGAGATATTTGGCCGAGGCCAGTTTGACCGTCTTCATGGTCAGCTCTGCCGAGGTGCCACCGATAACGATGGCGAGGTGATAGGGCGGGCAGGCCGAGGTGCCCAGCGTCCGCATCTTCTCATCAATGAAAGCGGCAAGACGTTCCGGATTCAACAGCGCCTTGGTTTCCTGATACAGGAAGCTCTTGTTTGCCGAGCCACCACCCTTCGCCATGAACAGGAACTTGTAGGCATCACCCTGATCCGCATAAAGCTCGATCTGCGCCGGCAGGTTCGTGCCGGTATTGGTTTCGGCAAACATGTCGACTGGCGAGACCTGACTGTAACGCAGGTTATCCTCGGCATAGCTTTTCATTACACCACGGGCGATGGCTTCCTCATCATCGAAGCCGGTCCAGACGCGCTGGCCTTTCTTGCCCATGACAATGGCCGTGCCGGTATCCTGACACATCGGCAATACACCGGCGGCGGCAATATTCGCGTTCTTGAGCAGGTCGAAGGCCACGAACTTGTCGTTCGGGCTGGCCTCCGGGTCCTTGAGAATATTGCTCAGGCTTTCCAGATGCGCCGGGCGCAGCAGATGCGAGATATCGTGAAAAGCTTCACGGGTCAGCAGGGTGATCGCTTCCGGATCAATCTGCAGCATCTTGCCGCCGTTGAAATCTATTTCCCGGACATGATCAGAGGTCAGTTTGCGGTAAGGGGTCGTATCCTTACTGAGTGGAAACATCGTCTGATGTGAAAAATCTGCGCCGGCGTCGGGCATGGCGTGGCCTCTCTGGTCTGGTAATGGAAAGCGATACGGGATCGTTGCCGTCATTATCGCCATTAAGTCCGTATTTTCCAGCGACTACCGACAGCCTGCCCGGCATGATCCGCCGCAGCCTGCTCACCATCTTTTGAGACAGGCCTGCGGCCTTCCTCAAGATGAGGAATTCCCCAACCGCACAGATAAAACCCACGAGCACCTTATCCTGAGGAGCAGCAGAGCTGCGTCTCGAAGGATGCAGGGAACCTCTGGCCTGGCACCCGCCCGACATCTTTCGAGACGGGCCGTCGGCCCTCCTCAAGATGAGGAAATCTCCGGACGAGTTGAACGTCCGGTTACATGGTGATGAATTCCCGGAAGAAATCGTTGCCCTTGTCGTCGATGACGATGAAGGCCGGGAAATCCTCGACCTCGATTTTCCAGACCGCTTCCATTCCGAGATCTTCATAATCCAGCACCTCGACCTTGCGGATGCATTCCTTGGCAAGGCGGGCCGCCGGACCGCCGATGGAACCGAGGTAAAACCCGCCATGAGTTTTGCAGGCCCGTGTCACGGAAGCGGCACGATTGCCCTTCGACAGCATGACCAGTGATCCGCCAGCCGCCTGGAACTGGTCGATATAGGAATCCATGCGCTGGGCCGAAGTCGGACCGAACGAGCCGGAAGCATAGCCCTTCGGCGTCTTGGCCGGACCGGCATAATAGACGGGGTGGTTCTTCAGGTAATCCGGCATCGGCTTGCCACTGTCGAGATGCTCCTTGATGCGGGCATGGGCAATGTCCCGGGCGACAACCAGCGTGCCGGTCAGCGACAGCCGCGTCTTGACCGGGTATTGCGACAACTGCGCCAGAACCTCGGCCATCGGCCGGTTGAGATTGACTTCGACAACATCGCCACCGAGTTTTTCATCCGTGATGTCCGGCAGGAATTTCGACGGATCGGTTTCAAGCTGTTCCAGAAAGATGCCGTCGCGGGTGATCTTGCCGAGCGCCTGACGATCCGCTGAACAGGACATGCCGATGCCGACCGGGCAGCTCCCGCCATGCCGCGGCAGGCGGATGACGCGCACATCATGACAGAAATACTTGCCGCCAAACTGCGCCCCGATACCGAGATCCTGCGACATCTTGTGAATGCGCGCCTCCCATTCCAGATCGCGATAGGCGTGGCCGGTATTGCCACCTTCTGTCGGCAACCCGTCGTAGTAGCGGGTTGAGGCCATCTTGACCGTCTTCATGGTCAGTTCCGGGGACGTGCCACCAATGACAACCGCCAGATGATAGGGCGGGCAGGCCGCTGTCCCGATGGTCCGCATTTTCTCGTCGATAAAGGCCGTGAGGCGTTCCGGTGTCAGCAGGGCCTTCGATTCCTGATACAGGAAGCTTTTGTTCGAGGAACCGCCCCCTTTGGCGATAAACAGAAACCGGTAATCCTCGCCGCTGTCCGCATGAATTTCGATCTGCGCCGGCATGTTGTTACCCGTATTCTCTTCGGTAAACATGTCGATCGGCGAGACCTGACTGTAACGAAGATTAGCTTCTGTGTAGGTCTGCATTGCCCCGCGCGCGATAGCCGCCTCGTCATCAGCGCCGGTCCAGACCGACTGTCCTTTCCGTGCAACCACCGTTGCCGTACCCGTATCCTGACAGATCGGCAGAACACCCGCTGCCGCAATATTCGCGTTCTTGAGCATGTCGAAAGCCACGAACCTGTCGTTCTGGCTGGCTTCCGGATCATCCAGAATATTCCGGAGGCTTTGCAGATGGCCCGGCCGCATCAGATGCGAGGCATCCCGGAAAGCCTGCCGGGTCAGCAGGGTAATCCCTTCCGGGTCGACCTGTAGCTCCCGACGGCCATTAAATTCGACCTCGCGCACATAATCCGATGTCAGTTTGCGATAGACAGTCTTGTCCTCGGCCAGCGGAAACATGGTCTGATGAGTGAAATTTGCACCGGCGTCGGGCATGGCGGGTCTCCCTGATGATGATCTGCAGAATTTGTTTCCGCATTATCCGAATAGAGCGCCATCATACCAGCATCCCGGATACGCCGGACTTTCACACAATGTTGATATGGTTGCTGTTATGCTGCCACACACCACATGAGAAGGATGAACGTCTTGAGGCGACAGATATTAATGTATACATTATTTTGCCTGCCATGCTGATCGTCTGACATTGGAACATCCCTGCGTCCCGCTGACCTGAACCCAGACTCCGGAGACTGACTTGGTTTCTCGTACCATACCGGTTGACCCGTTCGACCTTGTAATCTTCGGCGCCACCGGCGATCTGGCCCGGCGCAAGATCCTGCCTGCCCTCTACCGCCGGCTGATTGCCGGACAGGTTCCGGAGGGTGCCCGGCTGATCTGTGCCGCCCGCTCCGGTCTGGATGACGATGGTTTCCGCGCCATGGCCCGCGAAGCAATTGAAACCTATGTGTCTGCTGATGAAATCAACCGTGACCTGCTGGATCAGTTCATCGCATTGCTGGGTTATGTGCCGGTTGACGCGACGGGGGATGACGGCTGGTCCGAACTGGCTTCCCGGCTGGGGAAAAACAATGGCCGTATCCGGATTTTCTATCTGTCCGTCGGCCCCGGCCTGTTTGGCGCCATCAGCCTGAAACTGTCTGAATACGGAATCGCCACCCCGGACAGCCGCATCGTTGTCGAAAAACCGTTCGGGCATGACCGTGACAGCGCCGCCGCCCTGAACGCACAGTTACTGACCTGCTTTGAGGAATCCCGCATCTACCGGATCGACCATTATCTCGGCAAGGAAACGGTGCAGAACCTGATGGCGATCCGCTTCGCCAACGCACTGTTCGAGCCGTTGTGGAACTCCCGCCATATTGATCATGTGCAGATCACTGTCGCCGAGAATATCGGCGTCGGGGGCCGCGGCAGCTATTATGACCGGTCCGGTGCCATGCGTGACATGATTCAGAACCATCTGATGCAGCTGTTCTGCCTGACGGCGATGGAGCCACCGGCAAGGTTCGAGCCGGATGCCGTCCGCGATGAAAAACTGAAGGTGATCCGGGCACTGGAGCCGATCACCCCGAAAGACGTGCCGCATATGACCGTTCGCGGCCAGTATCGCGGCGGCAACGGACTGACCTCCTATCAGGAAGACGCAGGTGAGGCGGACAGCCTGACGGAAACCTTCGTTGCCCTGACCGCCCATGTGTCGAACTGGCGCTGGTCCGGCACACCCTTTTATCTGCGCACCGGCAAACGCCTCCGGGCGCGGATGAGCGAAATCGCCATCATTTTCAAGGACGCCCCGCATTCGATCTTTGGCGGGAAAGGCGACAGCCTGCCCTGCAATACGCTGGTCATCCGGCTGCAACCGGATGAAGGCATCACGCTGCGGATGAACATCAAGGAGCCGGGGCCGGGTGGCATGCGGCTGGTCGAGGTTCCGCTCGACATGACCTTCGCCGAGGCACTTGGACCGTCGGGCACCCGCATTCCGGATGCCTATGAACGGCTGATCATGGATGTGGTACGCGGTGACCAGACCCTGTTCATGAGGGGTGACGAGGTCGAGGCTGCCTGGCAATGGACCGATCCGGTGATTCAGGCATGGGAAGATCAGAACCTGAAACCACAGCCCTATGATTCCGGCGGGTCAGGGCCGGAAGATGCCCTGATGCTGCTGCATCGCGACGGACGCCGCTGGCGTGAAATTTCAGGCTGAGGCAAAGATGACAGATCAGACAACCGAACCGCTCTGGCATATTCACGACAGCCGCGACGACCTGTTCATCGCCTTGACGGAGATCGTCGCCGGGGAATTATCAGAAGCCATCGCAGCCCGCGGAACCGCAAGCCTTGCCGTCTCCGGCGGCAACACACCCGCCCCCTTTCACCGGATGTTATCCGCCTGCGACCTGGACTGGTCAAAGGTCGTCATCACCCTGACAGACGAGCGTCTGGTGAGTGAAGACAGCGACCGGTCAAATGCCCGCATGGTCCGCGAGACCCTGTTGCGGGACAAGGCGGCACAAGCCGTGTTCATCCCGCTCTGGCGACCGGACATGACGCCGGAGGCCATGGTCCCGCAGGTTAGCGGGGAACTCAGCCAGCACCAGCCCGTTGATGTCTGCATCGCCGGGATGGGTGAGGATTGCCACACCGCCTCGCTGTTTCCCGGAGCACCGGAGCTGGCACAGGCACTGACACCGGAGGACGGAGCGATTCTGGCACTGATGACGCCCCCGGACGGGCTGGAATCACGTATCACCCTGACCGGTCCGGTTTTGCGACAAAGCCGCCACCGCCATCTGCTGATGGCCGGCAATGCGAAACGGGCTGCCTTTGCCCGTGCAGAAGCCGCGACCAGTCTGCCCGAGGCCCCGGTCCGGATTTTGATGACCGGCCGGACGCCGCTGCATATTCATTACGCGCCCTGACAGAAGGAGCCGCCCATGACCCTCAGAAACCCGATCCATCAGGTAACCGAGCGAATCCGCGAGCGCAGCAAGCCAACCCGCCGCGCCTATCTGACCCGTCTCGACCAGGCCCGCGATCAGGGGCCTGCCCGTAACGGGCTGGCCTGTGGTAATCTGGCCCATGCCATGGCCGCTCTTGAGCTGCCAGACAAAGAGGCCATGGCCGCAGGACGCTCACTGAATCTCGGCATCGTGACGGCCTATAACGACATGCTGTCGGCCCACCGGCCCTATGAGACTTATCCGGAACTGATCCGCACCACCGCCCGCGAAGCAGGTGGCACCGCACAGGTTGCCGGGGGTGTACCCGCCATGTGCGATGGTGTGACACAGGGTCAGACCGGCATGGAAATGTCGCTGTTTTCCCGCGATGTGATTGCGCTGGCTGCCGGCGTCGCCCTCTCGCACAACACCTTTGATGCTGCGGTCTATCTTGGCATCTGTGACAAGATTGTGCCCGGACTGGTGATCGCCGCAGCGACATTCGGGCATCTGCCCGCGATATTCATTCCGGCGGGGCCGATGACTTCCGGCATCTCGAACGACGAGAAAGCCAGGGTCCGCCAGCAATTCGCCAAGGGCGAAATCGACCGCGACGGCCTGCTGCGTTCCGAAATGGCAGCCTATCACGGGCCCGGCACCTGTACTTTCTATGGCACCGCCAATTCCAACCAGATGCTGATGGAATTCATGGGGCTGCATCTGCCGGGGGCAAGTTTCGTCAACCCCGGCACGCCGCTGCGCGAGGAACTGACAAAGGCCGCCACCCGCCGTGCCCTGGCCATTACGGCCGAAGGCAATGACTATACCCCCGCCGGACAGGTGCTGGACGAACGCGCCTTCGTCAACGGCATGGTGGGGCTGCATGCCACCGGCGGCTCAACCAATCTGGTCATGCATATGACCGCGATGGCACGCGCTGCCGGGATCATTCTGTCGACGGAAGACTTCGCCGACATTTCCGAAGCAACGCCCCTGCTGGCCCGCGTCTATCCGAACGGCAAGGCAGATGTGAACCACTTCCATGCCGCAGGTGGCTTGGGCTACCTGATTGGCGAACTGCTGAACGAAGGCCTGCTGCATGACGATACACTGACTGTCGCCGGGACCGGTCTCGCTCATTACACAAAAGAGCCGGGGCTTGATGACGAGGGCCATCTGGGCTGGCGCGATGGTGCCGGGAAAAGTCATTCCCACGATATCCTGCGCACTGTCGCTGATCCGTTTCAGGCGAATGGCGGGCTGAAGCGCCTGACCGGAAATCTGGGGTCTGCCGTGCTGAAGGTATCCGCCGTCCCCGAAGACCGCCACTGCACCACCGCCCCCGCCCGCATCTTCCACGATCAGGACTCGGTAAAAGCCGCCTTCGAGGCCGGTGAGCTGACAGAAGATGTGGTGATCGTCGTCCGCTTTCAGGGCCCCCGCGCCAATGGCATGCCGGAGCTGCATGCGCTCACCCCGCTGCTCGGCATCCTGCAGGACAAGGGGTTACGGGTGGCTCTGGTGACCGACGGTCGCATGTCCGGCGCTTCCGGCAAGATACCGGCTGCCATTCATCTCAGCCCGGAGGCGCTGGATGGCGGCCCGATTGCGCGGCTGCGTGATGGTGACGTGATTACCGTCGATGCCAATGACGGCGTCATCGCCGTTGACGTCGATCCGGACAGCTTTGCCGCCCGGCCTGTTGCCGAAGCGGATCTCACCGCAAACGATTTCGGGACCGGGCGGGAACTGTTCCGCCTGTTCCGTCAGGCCGTCAGTTCACCGGATTTCGGGGCCTCCCCACTGGTTTGACATGCCATCTGCTGAAACATCTTTATGTTGCTGAACCATGACTGATCTTCAGACCTGCTGGGACACCCTCACCGCCGAACAGGCCCGACTGGCTGACCGGCATCTGCGCGACCTGTTTGCCGATGATCCGGACCGCCCGGCCCGGCTGACAGCACGGCTGGATGATCTGCTGATCGACCTGTCACGCGAACGCCTCGACGGCAGGGCAATGCACGCCCTGCTGGATCTGGCTCGGGCTGCCGGTGTCGCAGAACGACGCGATGCCCTGTTCGCCGGTGAGAAACTGAACAGTACGGAAAACCGGGCCGTACTACACATGTCGTTACGCGCCCCCGCGGACGCCGCTTTTTCCGTCGATGGTCAGGATGTCATGTCCGGCATCGTAACGACCCGCGACCGGTTCCTCGCTTTCGCCGAAGATATCCGTGCCGGGCGAATCACTGCATCCGGTGGCCGGGCCTATAAGGATGTGGTGAACATCGGTATCGGCGGGTCCGACCTTGGACCGGCCATGGCGGTACGGGCGCTCAGCCCGGACCATGACGGGCCGCGGCTGCATTTCGTCTCGAACGCGGACGGCACCCATCTGGCGGATATTCTGAAACAGGTCGCCCCGGCGACAACCCTGTTCATCGTCGCCTCGAAAAGCTTCACGACGCTGGAGACGATGACCAATGCCCATGCGGCACGGCGCTGGCTGGAGGCCGCGGGAACCCCGCAGGCCGGGGACCATTTCGTTGCCGTATCGACCAATATTCCGGCGACGAAAGATTTCGGTATCCCGGAAGACAGGGTATTCGGTTTCAGCGACTGGGTTGGGGGCCGCTATTCCGTCTGGTCAGCGATTGGTCTGCCACTGGCCATCGCCATCGGCGCAGACGGCTTCCGGCAGTTCCTTGAGGGGGCGGCATCGATGGATGCGCATTTCCGCACCGCCCCGCTGGAGAGCAATTTGCCGGTGCTGCTGGCCATGGCCGGAATCTGGCGCCGCAATCTGATGGGCCTGCCAACGGTCGCGCTGATTCCCTATGACCAGCGCCTCGAATTCTTTGCAGCCTATGTCCAGCAACTGGATATGGAGAGTAACGGCAAGCGGGTCACCCGACAGGGCACGCCGGTGGCGACAGCAACAGGGCCGATCATCTGGGGCGAGCCCGGAACAAATGCCCAGCATTCATTCTTTCAGTTGCTGCATCAGGGCACTGATATCATTCCCGTCGATTTCATCCTGAACCGGCAGGCACGTGACGGTCTGCCCGGGCAGCACATCCTGTTGCAGGCCAGCTGTCTTGCCCAGGCACAGGCACTGGCCTTCGGCCGGACCGCCGAAGAAGCGGAACAGGCCATGCTGCGTTCCGGCAAACATGACAAGCTGGATGCTGCCCGTCTGACACCGCATCGCAGTTTCCCCGGCAACCGGCCATCGACCCTGATCCTGCAGGACCGTCTCGACCCGTTCAGCCTTGGCCGGCTGATCGCCCTGTTTGAACACAAGGTCTTCGTGCAGGGCACAATCTGGGGCATCAATTCCTTCGACCAGTGGGGCGTTGAACTCGGCAAGCAACTCGCTGAACGGCTGGTTCCCGCCCTGAACGGCGACGCGATCCCGGATAATCTCGACCCCGCCACACGGGCCACGCTGGCCGCCCTCCGTGAAGATCAGTCATGACCGGGCCTGCGACCAACCCCATCTTAGCCGTGTCATCCCGGTGCTGGCCGGGACCCGGCCATAAAGGCCACCTGCCCGACATAATGAAAGCCGCTGCATCATGATCACCACATATGACATCTGCCGTCTGGCCCCCGTCATTCCGGTCATCACCATCGACCGGATCGAAGATGCCCTGCCGCTGGGTCGCGCACTGGTTGCCGGCGGGCTGCCCGCGCTGGAGGTCACTCTGCGGACCCCCGTCGCGGTCGAGGCGATCCGCCTGCTGGCGGCAGAATGTGAGGGCGCGGTTGTTGGTGCCGGGACCATCCGCAATGCCGCTGACCTTGCGGCCTGTCATGCTGCCGGGGCCCGTTTCGCGGTCAGCCCCGGTGCCAGCCCGGCCCTGCTGGACGCCGCCGCTGCCCTGCCCGGACTTCCCCTGCTGCCCGGCTGTGCCACCCCGTCAGAGGCGATGACGCTGGCGGAACGCGGCTACAGCATGCTGAAATTCTTTCCCGCCGGTGCCGCCGGTGGCCCGGCCATGCTGAAAGCCATGTCCGCCCCCCTGCCCGATATCCGGTTCTGCCCGACCGGCGGCGTCAGTCTGGAAAACGCTCCGGACTATCTGGCCCTGCCGAATGTCGTCACTGTCGGCGGCAGCTGGGTCGTGCCCGCAGACCGCATCCGTGCCGGTGACTGGTCAGCGATCGAGGCAAAGGCACGGGAAGCCGTCACCCGGCTGGGGTAATTCCCTTCCCGCGCCTCACCCTTGAAAATTAATTTGTCCAAACAATTGCCCACGGGCTGACGAAACTGTTTACTGCGCCCGAAATCAATCAGATTGAGCAGGAAACTTCCCATGCCTTCTACCGTTCTTACCTCCCGCCTGTTCGGCGATATGTTTGGTCTTGCCGAAATGCGCGACCTGTTCACCGACGAGGCACTGGTTGCCCGATATCTTGATGTCGAAGCCGCACTGGCGCGGGTTCAGGGGGAACTCGGCATCATTCCGGCCGCAGCGGCACAGGCCATCGACAAAGCCGCTGCCGGGCTCGACATTGACTGGGACCGCCTGCGTGAACGGACCCTGATTGTCGGCTATCCGATTCTGCCGCTGGTCGAACAGATCGCCGAACGGGTTCCCGACGGGGCGGGTGAATATGCCCACTGGGGCGCGACCACGCAGGACATCATGGATACCGCCGATGTGCTGCAAATCCGCGACGGGCTGGACATTATTTCCCGCGAACTCGACGCGGTCGGGACGGCTCTGGCAAAACTGGCGTCCGATCATGCGGAAACACCGATGCCCGGCCGGACCCATCTGCAACATGCCCTGCCGATTTCCTTCGGCTACAAGGCCGCGACCTGGCTCAGTGCTATCGACCGCCATCGCACCCGGCTCAGCGAACTGCGCAGCCGTGTCCAGGTGGTCTCCTTCTCCGGCGCGTCCGGCACCCTTGCCTCACTGGCCGGTGAAGGGCTGTCGACCCAGAAGGCGCTGGCGGAAGAACTTGGCCTCGGCGTCCCCGACATTACCTGGCACACCATCCGTGACAGTGTCTCGGAGGCAACCGGCCTGCTGGCCCTGATCGCCGGCACCCTCGGCAAGATCGGCTATGACATCATGCTGATGATGCAGACTGAAACCGGCGAGGTGATGGAGCCTTTCGTTGCCGGACGTGGTGCCAGCTCCACCATGCCGCAGAAGCGCAACCCGATTTCCTCGGAAATGATGCTGGCCGCCGCCAAGATCGTCCGGGAATCCCATGCTGCCATGCTGGATGCGATGGTCGTCGACCATGAACGGGCAACCGGTCAGTGGCATGTCGAATGGCAGGCCCTGCCGACCGCCTTCATCGTCACCTCCGGCGGTCTGAATGCCGCACGCGAGGCGCTGGAAGGGTTGGAGGTACGACCCGACGCCATGCGCAAGACCCTCGACGCCTCCGGCGGTCTGATTGTCGCAGAAGCCGTCATGATGGGCCTCGCCCCGCATATCGGCCGGCAGATCGCCCATGATGTTGTCTATGACTGCTGCCGCGCTGCCCTGACCGGTGACATCTCTTTCCTCGATGCGCTGAAGGCCGAACCGCAGGTGCGTGACCATCTCGACGATACGGCTCTGGCCCGTCTGGTTGACCCGGTCAACTATCTCGGCGAAGCACCGGAAATGGTCCATCGCCTGCTCAGCCGCCGCAAGGCGTGAGCAACCGGTATTATCGCAGATTTACCGGCGGCGACTCGGCATGAAATCATCTGATTTCTGCTTCTGAAGGCTGCGGTGGTGACACAACATACAGTCACTCACCACCGCAGAACCTCCCTATCCGGGTTGCCCTTTTTTATGCTGACCCGGACGAAGAGTGCGGACCCTCATGCGGGAACCTTAATGTGCAGGTTTTCTGACTCTTTTGTTATCACAGGTTCCCAGGTGAGATTACCTTTGTAGCGGGAAGCCATTCTGCCCGTATCGTCCAGTGCGAATAAGTGAAGCCAGCGATTGTCAAACAACGCGCGAACAGAGTCGTGCCTTTGAAGAATTGCCGTCATCGCTTCGACAGGAGCTTCGATGCAGACAGATAGGCGAAGAGGCTGATGCGCGAAGCTGTTACCGTCATGCACTGACTGCCATGGCAGCCCTGCCCGCATTTTTCCTCCATTACCTTCCAGCACGCCGATACCGCCAACAACGTTATGAAGAAGCTTGTTTCCTGAACCGAAAACATCAGGCGCAACAGTTGATCCGTAATATTGCAGGCTGATCCAGCTCGCCACCACAACCGGGGCTGTCATAATAAGTTCGAGAACACCAAACTTGTTGGCTGCGTCATTCTTCCAGTCATAATTATGAAGAAAGGCCCGGCCATCCAGTTTATGAGCGGATGTCCGCAATCTGGGAGCAGCTATGAACGCCTGACAGCCGGCAAGCCCCCATTCAGGACGCACTTCTGCCCAGTTATGAGCACGCGCCAGTACATCTTTTTCGCTACCCGCACCCGGCAACCGGAGCTTACGCTCTTCGCGGGCAATAATGCCGGCTTTGTCCAGCCAGTCGCGCGTCTTCTTGAGGATATCTGCGTGACTGCCGTAATCTCCGTCCTGATCAAAAAGAGTCACCCTGTCCGTCGTGGTATCATGTAGCGCGCCGACGAAAAGCGTATCATCCGGAATCTCTATTTTGCGCTTTGTCAGTCCGGACCGGACATCCGGATCATTTAGAATAAGAGCGAGCAATCTCGCATTCACATCACCTGCATATCCGCCACAGGCGCCACAGTGCAGGCCGCTGGCGAAGGGGTTGTTAACAACATTGCCGCCATGTCCGGCAATCAGTACGACTTTGCCAAACCCCGCCGTCAGGGACATTGCCCTCAGAATGGTTTCCGCTGCATCTATACGTGTCCGGATATCAAGGTCCGGCTCAAAACGTGGTGCAGGGTCACAGGCCCCTTGCATGGATTGCAGGCCAAGCGCATCACGCAAAAGTTTAAACAGATAGGCCGGGCCCATAGCTTCAACAAAAGCAAATGAAGAAACCGCAGCCAGTTTGAAACGTCCCCATGCCCTGTCAGAGCGCGCCTGATAACGATGCGACTTTTCTGAAGGATCATCTGCCTTGCCGGAGCAGGATGTCAGCGTCGAATTCAGCAAAACAGGAAAGCGGTTTTCTTCGATATCCGAGCCAAACCGCCTGTGTCTGGTGAACAGACCAAAGAAGCCGGCAAATCCGAGGGTCTGAACAGACGGGTCAACAGACTCAAGCGCCCGTCGATATACTTCCGAACGAACATCAATACAGAAAGCCGCCTGTAACTGAGGAGGGGGAGCCGTTGTCGTTGAGGGCAGCTCAGAACTCAACATTCCGGACAGATTGCGTTGGCTCGCCCTTTCGGCGGCTTCCTGAAGTATCTCGTCAATGATCTGGTCCGGCGACGGTTTCAGAGGCTCGGCATGCTGCTTCACGGTCTCCTGCCACTGGACCGCGATTTGTTCTTCATACTGAAGGTAAAGCGCCTCCTCCCAACAAAGCCGAATGGCCAGCAGTTCCGTCAGGGTGTTGTCAGTCCTGCCGGCCAGTTCTGCTTTCCACAGTTCATGACGGGCATATTGTGCCCAGCCTCCAAGAGAGAGCAGCAACTGATGAAAATAGCTGGCGAAGGCACTTTCAGGGATACCAAGTCTGTCAGTTATTCCTGCGATCGCATCGACCGGCGTTTCAGGCAACAGGTCAACATAGCCGGGAAAATTCCTTAAGCCCTGTATCTGCGGAGATAAATCATGCGTTGCCCAGGCACACCATGACTTCCATGCACCGGAACGGCGTGACGCCGCCCATAATGCCTGACCCTGATCAAAATACCCGCCAGCCCAGAGCCCGAGGCGGTCCTCCATGAAGGCGCACCAATCGATATCTGATTGCCGGGTTGCCAGACTGGTGATTGTTGGCAATGCCGGTGACTTGTTAGTGCTGGATTCTGCCGCCGTCTTCAGTTCCAGGACCCCCGAAGGCTTGTCCTTGTGGAGAGACGCTTCCAGGGCGTCCTGAAGATCGGCGTCAACGATCTCGCCTGAAGCAATTTTGTTCTGATACCAGTCTCGCGGCATAACGACACTGACATCACTGATGCGCCCAAGGCGTGCGGCCACATTTGCCAGGCTGTCTGTGCCCTGACCGAAAAAGGGATTAACCGCAACCGATGTATCCAGTGGCCAGGAGGGGGGAATCATTCTTCCGGCCGCATCGATTGCATTTTTCAAATCATGCTGCGGGATGCCGGTTGCGGCCTGTACATTAGTCATTGGGAAGCCTCCTTGTGAGGTTTGTTCTGGTTACCGGGGATAGCCCAGCCATCAAGCAGCCGATCAAAAACCGTGTTAAAGTAGAGGCCGTTTGCAAGATGCACCCGCAGCCCTGCCGTTGCCGGGTGATAAGCCCATAACGGAAACATTGACTGAGCCAGCGCCACCAGTCCAAAGCTGATAAGAGCCAGAATGATCAGAGCCCACTCAAGCGGACCGGGCGCCGGTGTTCCGGGAAGTGACCCGACGGATATATACTCTGCACCAAGTTGCAGGACGAAGTAGCTGACGGATGCGACCAGGGCATAAAGGCTGGTACGTAACGTCAGCGCCCGCGGGGCATCATCTGCCAGCCCCTGCGCTATCAGATAGGCGACCCCAAAGATCAGAATGGCGCCTAAAGCGACGGATTGCGGTGACTTGTCTTCAAATCCGAAACCAAATCCAACCGCGGCATAAATGATCAGCGCAGCAATGAATGCCCTGATGACAGCCTTTCCATTCGGTATGGCAATCGGACCCGGGCGCCGGTTGGCGGCAACCAGATCAACAGCCGATCCGGAAGCCAGAAACGCATGTGCCTTGTAAAGTGAGTGGGCAACGATATGCAGCAGAGCCAGCGGAAACAGGGCGAGACCACATTGCATGATCATAAAGCCCATCTGACTGACCGTTGACCATGCGAGGGAGGTCTTGACCGCTGATTGCGTCAGCATAACGGCGCCGCCAAGGATTGCCGTAAACCCTCCGACCATCACCAGAACAGCAAGCACCCCGGGCGCCAGCAGCATCACATCCGCAAACCGTATCAGCAGAAATCCGCCAGCGTTGATGACGCCGGCATGCAAAAGGGCAGACACCGGGGTTGGCGTTTCCATGACCTCCGTCAGCCAGCCATGCGTCGGAAACTGTGCTGATTTCAGAAGCGCAGACACCGCGATCAGCACAGCAGCCAAAGTGACATATAGTGTCCCTTCGCTGTTTCTGGCCTGATCCAGAATGGTTGCGATGTCCGTGGTGTTATAACTGAAGTAAAGAAGGATGCCCGCAGAGATCATTGTGATATCAGCAACACGCGCAATGATGAACTTCTTGCGCGCTGCACGAATGGCAGGCCGCCTGTCCGGATAAAACAGAAGCAGTTTGTGAAGACACAGGCTGGTCGCAATCCAGAAAACCGCCAGTTGGAAAAGATTTCCGCTGGAGACCACCATCAGGACACATGCCAGCGTTGCTGCCATCCACCCGATAAAGCTTCCCTGCCTTGCCTCCCCTTCAAGGTAAGAAGCGGAGTAACGCAGTACGATCCAGCCGATAAAGGTCACAAGGCAAAGCATTGTGCCACTAATCACATCAACCCGCGCACTGAGGCCGACACCGGCAACGCCAAGCAGTGAACTGGTTCCTGGACCTGCCTGATAAAGAACAAACGTTGCAGACACCGCCAGAACGAAGACAAGAAAGGCCACTGATTCGGCAATTTTTGATAAAAAGGCCGTATTTTTATTTCTGCTTAATAAAATCATTCCTGATGTCACAAATAAAATACAGGATGAAATGACCGGTAGTAAATAAAAACTGCTCATTCGACAGCGTCCTTTATGGCGATTTTCCTGAAAATAGCCGGACGATTTTGTTATTAAAAATACATAGTTTATTAGATTTCGTTCTGTTAAAATGAACGATATGGCGGATATGAATTACCATCATCTGTATTATTTTCATGTGGTCGCCCGCGAAGGCCACCTGACGCGCGCAGCTGAATTACTGAATGTTTCCCAGTCAGCCCTCTCTTCTCAAATACGGCAGCTTGAAGAACGCTTCGGACAGCAGCTTTTTGAACGGCGGGGTCGCGCCCTCCATCTGACTGAGGCCGGACGGATCGCACTTGATCACTCCGAAACAATTTTTTCTGTCGGACGAGAGCTGCTGGCCACTCTCCAGCAGACCGGCTTTTCACGTCAGCCTTTGCGCGTCGGAGCGATTGCAACCCTATCGAGAAATTTTCAGCTGACTTTCCTGAAGCCGCTTTTGGGTCGCTCGGATGTCGAGATCATATTGCGGGCAGGTAGCGCAGGAGAACTTCTGAACGCACTGATTACGCTACAGCTTGATCTGGTTCTGACCAATCAGGAGCCGCAGACTGATGCGATCAGCCCTTTTATCACTCATAAACTTGATGAACAGACAGTCAGTCTCATTGGCGTGCCCGGGCTTTGCAAAAAGAAGATGTCCCTGTCGGAGCGACTGGCCACCTGCCCCCTTGTACTGCCAACCCGGTCAAGCGGAGTGAGGCGGGGGTTTGATGCGCTTGCAAGCCGACTGGGTGTCGTGCCTCAAATCGCGGCAGAAATTGATGATATGGCGATGATGCGGCTTATGGCACGAGAAGGCGCCGGGATTGCGGTTATCCCGCCGATTGTTGTGAAGGACGAACTGGAAGCCAGCATGCTCACGGAGGTCGACCAGTTGCCTGACATTACGGAAACGTTTTTTGCAATTACAGTTGAAAGACGTTTCCCCAATCCGCTTCTAAAAACTCTGTTTTCATAGGCTGTACCGTTAAACTGTCCGGAAATTTTCATTTAAATAAAGCCAGCCAGCCCGCACCCTGTCGCCGACAGAGGCGGGAAACATGTTCCGGCCACAACAGGGAGGAAAACGCTCATGCATATGTCCGGTGACAATCGCCAGCGCAACGTACTCGGCGGCAAACTGCAAAGCTGTTCGCTGGAGCCGCTGACCGGCTTCTATCGCGACGGCTGCTGCGCCACCGGGCCGGGTGACCGCGGGCTGCATCTGGTCTGCGCCGTCATGACCGACGACTTCCTCGCCTTCTCGAAAGAACGCGGCAATGATCTCTCAACCCCGATGCCCGAATTCAGTTTCCCCGGCCTGAAAGCCGGCGACCGCTGGTGCCTCTGCCTCGCCCGCTGGATCGAGGCGCATCAGGCCGGTGTCGCCCCCAACCTCATTCTCGAAGCCACCCACGCCCACACCCTGAACGCCGTCAGCCTGGATGTGCTGCGGGGCTACGCGGCGGAGGGGTGAAAGCGAACAGCAACCCCGGTCGCTTCCTGATGTTGGCGGTCAGGCTCCGCTGTCCCTTTGTATCAGATCCCAGAATCTCTCGGCCATTTCCGACAACCGGGCGCGGGACCGGATAAGAATGATTTTCACATCAACCGACCAGTCGTCCGGCCCGGCCGGTGTCAGGCGACCCGCCGGGCCCATTTCATCCAGCGCCAGACTTTCCGGAATCCAGGCCACACCTTTGCCATCTGCCGCAAGCGCCTTGAGCGCCATTGCCAGATGCGATGTGAAAACCGTCCTGAGATGGAGATCATCGCCCCGTCCGGACAGATTACGGGACAGAATGCGCCCCATTCCCGACTTTTCCTCATAAGCCAGACGCGGAACCGGCATCTCCGGCGACCCCGGCAGGCGGTAGAGGGCTTCACCCTTCTCATTCCTGCCGCTGACCGGAATCATCTGGTCGGAAGACAGTTCAATATACCGGTAGTTCTGTGACTCCAGCCGGTTGCCGCTGGCTTCATGGTAGTGGCACAGCAGAAACTGGGCCTGCCCCTCCAGCATGATTCTTTCACATTCATTCATATTGTCCGACAGCAGCCGGATCGGCATGGTCGAGGTCGCAGGCCCGAGCCCCTGAATCCATTTCGGGAAATAAACGAACGAAAGCGCATGCGTCGCCGCGAAAGTCACCGTCGCCGTCTCGGCACGGATCTGCACGAAATCATGGCGCACGCGCTCCAGACGGCGGGTAATATCCGCCGCCGCCTCCAGCATAATTTCGCCCGCAAGTGTCAGCCGCAACCGGTATCCCGAACGGTCGACAAGCGCCGTCCCGCACCAGTCTTCCAGCGACCGGATCCGGCGTCCGAAGGCAGGTTGTGTAATGTTCCGTTTCTCAGCCGCCTGCGAGAAATTCAGCGTCTCGGCCAGAGCCTGAAGGTCTTCCAGCCAGGTCGTATTCATCGCCAATCCCCTCCCACAGATCTATGCCGTAATTGCACCATCGAGATAGCATATACGGGGAATATTCAGGAATATATTTCGCTTATCAAAGATGACCGACAGAAACATCATGCCATTTCAGCATTAAAACAGCCCGAATTGGCATTGGACGCCCCTTACACCGGCGCTTAAGGATATTACCGTTCCCGCCGGTCCTCTGGCTCAACAGTGAAATGGAATATCCAATGCGAATTCTTGATGTTTGCGAAGTCACGAAACCTATCTCCTCACCCATTCGCAATGCCTATATCGATTTCAGCAAAATGACCGCCAGTCTGGTGGCAGTTGTCACGGATGTGGTCAGGGACGGACGCCGCGTTGTCGGCTACGGCTTCAACTCCAACGGCCGCTATGGTCAGGGGGGCCTGATCCGCGAGCGGTTCCGGGATCGCATTCTGGAAGCCGCCCCGGAAAGCCTGCTGAATGACGCCGGCAGCAATCTCGATCCGCACAAGATCTGGGCGACCATGATGATGAATGAAAAGCCCGGCGGCCATGGTGAGCGGTCGGTTGCGGTCGGCACCATCGACATGGCGATCTGGGACGCGGTTGCCAAGATCGAGGGCAAGCCGCTCTTTCGCCTGCTGGCCGAGCAGACCGGACAGGAAGCCAATCCCAGGGTTTTCGTCTATGCCGCCGGTGGCTACTACTATCCCGGCAAGGACAACAGCGCCCTCTGCAAGGAAATGCGCGGCTATCTCGACCGCGGCTACAACGTGGTCAAGATGAAGATCGGCGGCGCCTCGATTGACGAGGACCGGGGCCGCATTGAATCCGTACTCAGGGAAATCGGCTCGGAAGCACAGCTCGCCGTGGATGCAAATGGCCGGTTCGATCTGGAAACCGGCATTGCCTACGCCAAGATGCTGCGCGACTACCCGTTGTTCTGGTACGAGGAAATCGGCGATCCGCTCGACTATGCCCTGCAGGCCGCGATATCCGAATTCTATGATGCGCCGATGGCGACCGGCGAAAACCTGTTCTCGCATCAGGATGCCCGCAATCTGCTACGCTATGGCGGCATGCGTGCGGACCGCGATTTTCTCCAGTTCGACTGCGCGCTGGCCTATGGTCTGGTCGAATATCTCCGCACGCTGGATGTCCTGCGCCAGTTCGGCTGGTCCCCCACACGCTGCATCCCGCATGGCGGCCACCAGATGTCCCTCAATATCGCGGCCGGCCTCGGCCTTGGCGGCAACGAAAGCTACCCCGACCTGTTCCAGCCCTATGGCGGCTTCCCCGACGGCGTCAAGGTCATCGACGGCCATATCACCATGCCGGACCTGCCGGGAATCGGCTTTGAAGGCAAATCCGACCTGATCAAGGTCATGCGCGAACTTGCGGAGTGATTGGGGAGACTTTGGCAGAGAACTGAGACCGGATCGGTCGGCATTCATACCGGCGATCATGACAAAATGACATGATCGCGCCCTCCGTCGTCCCGGAAACGTCGGAGCCGGACCGTCCGGGACCTGTTCCCCCCCATTAACGCAGGTCCCGGACAGCCGACCTGCCGGTCGTTGCGGGATGACGGGTTGGCGGGTCTGTCCGACAGCGAAATGGTCTGAAAAGCAGCGTTGATGGCGAGAGGGACTGGGGTTACCCGACGCTTTCGTCGTTTCGGTGAAACGACTGTCGCTGGTTGAGCGCTACTCTAAGGGACTAAGCACAGGGTTTGTTGATATCACTGTCAAAGAACGAGCCCCGCGCGTAAGCGCAACATACAGTTCTTTCTTCGAGAGGGATGTCGCGTCTAAGACGATGGCATGATCAAACTCCAACCCCTTAACTAAGAGCGTAGTCCCAATAAGCTTGCGCCGCCCACTTGCTAAGCGACCCTTGTATCGAAATTCTCGATGATACTTGTCTGCGGCTTCTCCTAATGAAATGTCTGGATGTAACACGTGCTTGCGTAACACACCCATTGCACGGTTAAGAAGGTCCGCACGCACCACTCGCACACCTTCGGTCTCTTTCAACACCTCTATGAAACGTGCCATAGCTGCGCTAGTAGGCGCGTCAAGGAACGCGTTGGCCTTGCCTGCAGCATCCGGGTTTCGTGTGTTAGCACGGATACCAACCGCCTCACCTCGGAGGGTCGCAGCGGGAAGATTTTTCGCAACGGCAGTCATGCATTTTTTGGCAAAGGCGATGACTTCCTGAAGACAAGCAGCAGCCGTTTGGGCGGCGTTAATCCGTCTTATAAATAAGAATAGGTCCCGACCTTCAACCTCTTCAATGGAAGAATACATACCAGAGAGACTCCTCGAAAGCCGATGGCACTTGGCCTTGTACTCCTGACTTCCCCTATGAATGGCGATCACAGTTTGCATAGGAGCGCACCGGAAATATCGGCAGGCGTTGCCTTGCGATCGCAAGAGAGTCTGAGGATCAGTACCCGACGAAATATAGCGCACACTTTGAGGCCGGTTTTCCCGGAGATCAATGGGCTGTCCTTGCTCAAGTTTTGTTCGAATGCTTGACAGCCATTCACCAAGCTCGCCTCTCCCTGACTGTCTCCAGCGATGAGGTATTTTAAGAACACCGAGACATTCAAAATTTGCATCAACATCCTGCCTCCAACTCACCGGGTTCTGTCCGCGAAAATCAAAAATTCCTTGTAACGGGTCACCGAGTATTCGGCTCGGTAAATCACGCGCTAACTTTAGCAAAATGCTGTGTTGGCCGACCGAGCAGTCCTGATACTCATCGACAAAGACCCCCGTATAGGATGCGCGTACGATCCTGCGGATAAACTCATGATCGAGCAGTTCTCCACATGCGACGTACAACGCACTCCACTGTTCGTTGTCTGCGGGACAAACAACATTCCAGTTTGACGTGTATGAATAGGCAAGGGTAAGCCGTAACGACCAACTTGCTATTGTGTCAATGTGATAGAGATTGTCTTTCACACTCAACATACGCATCTTGTTTCTCAGGGCGTTCACGCCTGCATAAGTGTGAGTTAGAATTAATTGTCGTCCAACGCACCGAGCCGTTGATTCTGCAATCAAATAGGTTTTCCCGTATCCGGCGGGCGCCACGACATAGCCCGCCCCCTTGTGCGTGGCTAAAATATGTGAAAGTTCACACACTATCGATCCAGTCCCTCATACTAGTAAGCTGCCGAATCAGATCGCTCTCACTAATGCTAACATCTGCCAAATGGACAGAAACAGCTGCTGCCCATTCGCGACTCCAGCTTTGCCGCTTGAACCAGCCGCTAACCTTAGCCGCCCTGCCGAGGGCGGTCCGAAGTTGCTGAGTGTCGGCCCATGCCGTCACATCACAGTCAAAACCCTGACCAAACTGGGTCCGCACCTGATCAAGTAGGCGGGCATCATCACCTTTAATCTCACACGCTGTGTTAAAGGATGCGATTACGCCAGCCCATGGGATATCTGCGAAGACCCGTTCTTCAATTGACAGTTCATCATCCCACTTTATGACACTGATCCCGGCGTTACGGAGTTCACCAGTGTGCGCTTCCGAAAAGAGTTCAGGCGCATCGGAATCCGCAAAGACCGCAATATCATAGCCGAGGAACTTTAGATTCTCGGCTATCTCCTTGATATTGCTTGCTCCGCCTACGTCGTATAGTGCAATTCCAAGATATGCAAAGGACTCCCAGCCATGGAATCCCCCCCAATAATCATCTAGGCCACGTAGAAAACCAACTTCGGTGGCCCCTTCGCAAACGATGATCTTACGCGCAAGAAAAACCTCAGCGTTTGAGCGAATTTTACCCTGAATTGAATCGGATATTGGGGGTCTATTAGCAGGCACCACCTTAATGTTACCACCGGCACAATGGACAATTTGCAGATCATTAACTGTCAGTTCGCGTAACACGACTGGCGAATGGGTGGTTAAGAAATACTGACCTGTTTCATCCTGCTTAATATGCTGCAGAAGGCGCGCAATCCGATGAGGCTCAAGCCCGACCTCCACTTCATCAAAAAGAGTGATATGCGGTGTCCGAAGCGCTTGTCTCTGCAAGCCAGTTGTCAGCATGCGCTTAGAACCAAGCCCGAGCAATCGCAGGGGTATATCACCGTCATGCAGGGCAAGACCTGCTATTCGGACATTGACGGCATCATTATCAAGGTGTGCCTTATAGGACGTGACAACATTGACACCAAGTGTTCGAGCGGTGTCTTCAGCAGTTCCTGCTACCTCGTCAAACCCAATTAAGTCCAGAGCACGCCGAGCCTCTAAAGCGCTTTTTGCTGCGCGTGTCACACCGACCAAAGATGAAGAAATGTTCTCACTTTCGGTGAGCTGGCTAAGGATCGAGCCACGAGACCATGTGAGATGCCGATCAGAAATAGTACCTATTAGACTCACTGCGACTTTTGCTCGGTCATTCGCACGAAAAGGAATGCCGTCATCTTCATCTCTTTTTATTACCGTCCAGGCCGGCTCAAGGTCTTCCGCTACTTTAAGACGAACCCTAAGTACTTCTTCAAAATCACCAGGATCATCCATACGAGTTAGCGCCTCATGATTCCAACCAGACAGCGATTGACCGTACTTTTCTAGATCGCGAAATGAATCCGGCAGGTCACCTAGGATGGCCTCAATCGAAATTGGATGGGCAGGGTTGCAAAGATAAAAATCGGCATCATCGAAAGCCAAATTCCATTGTGGATGAAAGACGCGCCGCAAAGCTTCAAGAATTGTCGATTTTGTCGAATCTCCGCGCCCAGCCAGACATACAACATTTCGGTTCGGAACCGGCCAGTCGAGCTCACGAACACCTCGAAAGTTGCTAACCAATAAATGACGTATCCGCATCAGGACACATTCCTATTTAGTTACTTTTGTTGCCCCGTAGTCCAATTAGCATTCAGCATTAATCGTGCCCTTTTCTAAGCATGCCGCCGATCTTTACTAAATAGAATATTTCTTAAAAAATACTATAAAAAGTGGTGATAATCACACAAACAACTCTCTAGCATTTAGGTGCTCCATTTCACGACCGTTTCTTATGCAAACTTCACTTTCATTCAATCGCACGGGCATAAATTTCAAACCAAAAAGAGAATTATAACACGAAATACATCTGACAGAATCCACGGAGAGAGCGTCCCGCGGATACGGCAGCAAGAAAAATGGTATGGTCAATATTGGCTTCAACATGCTGAGGGATATCAGGCGGATGGGTGAGGGAAACTCAGCGTGCCCGACGCTTTCGTCGTTTCGGTGAAACGACTGTCGCTGGTTGGAGGTGGGAGGTTTTGTTGATCGCTTCGCTTTGCGAAGCGATGTGGTGCGCCCGGCGGGATTCGAACCCACGACCCCCAGATTAGGAATCTGGTGCTCTATCCTGCTGAGCTACGGGCGCTATGCGGCGGGAACATAGCGTTTGATGCGCGATCCGTCACCCCCGAACAACAGGCGGAGCGCAGAGGCGACACATCACCCCTGCTGCACCCCGGAAACCGGTTGCTGCCCGGTCAGTCGAACACCGATGACAGTTTTTCAAGGTTCGCCCCGCCTTCGAAATGGCGAAGGTCGTAATAGGTCACCGAGACCAGGCTGGCGAAGAACACCATGATGACGGCGTTGATCACAGCTTCGATCAGGGCACCGGCCAGCAGGGCATCCGCTCCCGGCCCGGCAAAGGCGATGATAATCCCGATTACCAGACCAAAGCCGAAGGCCAGCGCGAAGAAGATCAGCAGGCTCAGTGCCATCAGCCCGAAAATGCGCCACCGGTTCCCGCGGGTCAGTTCGGCGCTGCGCGAGAAGCTCCGGAAAATGCCCGGCTTCTCCATCACAGCCACCGGAATAACGACAAAATAGACACAGAAGAAAATGGCGGCCGGCACCACCAGCAGCATGAAGGAGACGATCAGGCCCAGCGAATAGAGGATCACGATGGCCAGCAGCGGCAGGGCCAGTACCAGCCCCCGGCCAACACATTCGGTGAAGCTGGTTTTCTGGTCATCAAGTGAGCGGACCGCACCATAGACAATCGCGCCCTGCGCGACATAGCTGAGCATAATGGACAGAAAGCCCACCACCAGAGACAGGGCCAGAACATCCTGTTGCATATTATAGGCAACATTTGACGAATCGAGCGACGGCACACCACCCAGCAGGACCTGAAAGATCAGGGGGATCAGCGACAGCATGACCGCCAGAAACATGAATGCCGGAAAATTCGAAAACATGACAGAGAAGGTCCGGGCAATAACAGAGCCTGCACGCAGCTTGCTGACCTGAACCGGGGCTGTCTCTGTCACATCCGTCATCGCCGCGTCCTTTCCTATCGGTTGTACAATTGTGGCATGAAATTTTCTCCGTGGTAAAGCGTCAACTGGCCAGACGGCGGTGGCGACAGCCCCGCCCCGCTGTGCTAATTTCGAGTCGGGAGGGCAGAATGGAAAGGGTTGGATATTGGGCCAGAACAAAAGCAGCCGGTTACGGGACGACAATGGCACGGGTGCCGTCGGCGTCATCCCGCTTTATCATCGTGTCTATACCATTCTGAGCCAGCAAATCCGCGAAGGGCAGTTCAATGCAGAAACACCTCTGCCGGGCGAACAGCAGATTGCCAGCATGTATGGCGTATCACGGGTAACCGTCCGCAAGGCCCTGCAAAGGCTTGAACAGGAAGGCCGGATTATCCGGCAGCGCGGCCGTGGCACCTTCCCGATCATGGACAGACAGCGCCCCCCGGTCGGCAAACTGGCCGATCAGATGACCATCATGCAGGACACCGACAGCCAGGTTCTGCTCTATGAATGGGCAGGGGCGACACCCGATATTGCCCAGGGTCTCAAAATCAGACAGGGAGACCGCACCCTGCGGGTTGACCGGCTGCGGATGCGTAACCGCATCCCGCTGGCAATGGGCTGTTCCTGGGTGGCCGAACGTGCCGGCAAACTGCTGGATGAAGACAGCGTCAGCCAGGCCCCCATCGTCGAGCTGTTGCGCGAACGCGGACTGGCGCCCGGGATCGTCGAACAGCGCATCACCGCAACCCTGGCCGATGCCGCCCTGTCCACCGGCCTGCAGGTTGCACCGGGTTCGCCACTGATCCTGATGCAGCGCATCGTCTATGATATTGATTCCAATCCGATCATCTTTATCCGCTCGCATTACCGGCCGGACCGGTACAGCTATCTGGTGACGCTTTTCCCGGATCAGGACGGGCCGACACCGCGCTGGGTGGAAATCGAATAACCGTCTGGCAGGGGCCGGCAGGGCAATATCTGAGCCCTCGACGAAAGGGTTATCTTTCCCGCAAAATTGGAGTAACTTTGTTGCACCTGTTTGGCTGTATCGGAGCATAAATGCCGGACGAAACGGCAGTAAAGCGGTCTGCAATGCTGACACAGGCGGATATTCAGCAATTGCTGAGCAACCCGTCTGCGGAAAGTCGCGCGCTGGTCGGTGGCAAGGTCGCCGATGTCTATGACGGACGTGCCATGTCCGAGCGGGAGCGTCAGCTGGCCGACGGTATCCTGCGGGTTCTGGCGCAGGATGTGGAACTGGCCGTGCGCAAGTCACTGGCCGAACATCTGCAATCAAACCCCGATGTCCCCCATGATGTTGCCAAGAAACTGGCAACCGATGTCATTGAAGTCGCCGAACCAGTCCTGACCCATTCCGATGTCCTGACCGATGTCGACCTGATCGATATCATCCGGACCCAGCCAACCGCCGCACAAGTAGCCGTTGCGAAACGCCGTACCGTGCCGGAGCCGGTTTCCGACGCACTGGCAGCCACGGGTGTCGAACTGGTGGTCGCGACACTGGTCCGCAATAACGGTGCTGAAATCTCCGAACGTACCTTTGAACGGGTCATCAACGACTTCGGCCAGTCAGAGACGGTAACATCCGGGATGGTGTCCCGTCAGAAACTGCCCCCCGGTGTCACCCGGCGGCTGATTGATGTGGTCAGCGACACGCTCAAGATGGAACTGATCAGCAAGCATGATGTTCCCGAAGATGTCGCTGAGAAGATCGTTCTGAAAAGCCAGGAAGACACCCTGAAAGACCTGCTGGGCAGCACCCCGGCAGAGCGTAATGTCGAACAGCTGGTGAAAAGCCTGAAAGAACGGGGGCGTCTGAACACAAAGCTGGTGCTCCGGTCACTGGATGTCGGCGACCGGGAATTCTTTGAACATGCGCTCTCGGAACTGTCGGGCATTGCCCATCAGAATGCCGTGCGGCTGATTACCGACCGGGGCACCCAGGGCCTGCTGGCGATCTATCGCAAGGCGCGGTTGCCGGAAGATGAATACCCTTCCGTGCGGTATCAGGTTGACCGTCTTTATAATCTGCGCGCCGGCTCAACTTACGCACCGACCACCGCCCCCGGTGCCAATATGGTCGGCTTTGAAGGTGACTTCTTTGGCGGTGGCGGCTGGGTCGGCGACAGCTGAAGCGAATTGTCCGCTGCCTGAACCACTCATCCTTACAGACACCCCGGACAGATGCCGGCAAGCTCTGTTCAGCCGTCGTCGCCCGGCACACCATAAGCCGGCGCGCTTGCCGGATCGCCGGCACGGGTGATGTAATCCTGCATCTGCGGCTCATAGGCATTCCACAGCGACCGCAAGGCCGTGACGCCCTCGTCTTCCGCCCAGTCCGCCCGAAGGTCGACAATCGGCCAGACCGGATCACCACAGACTTTCAGACCGGCGGAATGCACCGGACCAGCCTCGCCACCGGCAAACATTCCGGCTTCCAGGGACAGCATCAGACGTTCCGCCAGCGGCAGACCGGCATCTGATCCGGTGAAGGTCGCGACCATGGCGGCGGGCACACCGTCATTATCCAGCAGATTACCGGCGGCCACACAATTCTCACCGGCTGCGGACACGTTCACACCCAGTGTCATGTCACCGGAATAGCGGGCGGTCTGGCCTGCCATATCAATCACCGTCAACTGACGATAGGTAATGGCGGCTGTAGTTCTCACGACCTCGTCCAGCGCGGCCTGCGGTGCCTCGCCCGCTGCCAGCCGGTCGAGCAGGACCGGGCCCAGCGCCGGGTCGGTGATGTTCTGGGTCATCACCGCACCAACACCTGAACGCAGCCAGGCACAACGCGCCGCCACGGCGATGGAGGAAGAAGTGACCGCTGTGCCGATCTGTCCGGTCCGGGCACAGCGTGCCGCAATGGAAAATGTCATGTCAGTCCTCGTTCAAACAGGGAGCCCCAGCCGGGGAGGCTGTCGGCAACACCGGAGAGCCGCAGGCAATGCCAGGCCATTGCATGATTTGAGGAGGTCACCGGCTTGCCGATTTCCGCCTCGATATCGCCAATCACGCTGGCGGCACGTACATTGGTGCAGGAAATGAACACCGAATCCACATCCTCGCGCCGGCCCAGTTCAATGGCCGCCCGCTGCACGTCCTCAATCCGGATACGCGCCACCTTCCGGTCATCCGGCTCGTTAAACGACGCCATCACCGGCACTGCAAACCCACGTGCCTGAACATACTCCCGGATATGCAGATTAACGTCATCCCGGTAGGGGGTCAGCAGGCCAATCCGGTTGCACTGAAGCGCCCGGAAAGCAGCAAAGGCCGCCGTGATCGGCGTGGTGACGGCGATGCCGGGGCGGGCTTCGCGGATGCGCTCTGCCACCCGGTCTTCGCCGATGACCATCGAGGCCGAAGTGCAGCCAAAGGCCATCACATCCAGATCCACACCCGGCAGCAGCAGATCCGCCGTCGGTGCCAGCCGCTGTTCCATCCGGGCCAGTGTTTCCGGCGTAATTTCGTTATCGTTAAGGATACGGCTGTGAAAGACCGTCACACCATCCAGTGCGAGAATATCAGCGAATTCCCGTTCCATGGACTGATCAGAAGCCAGCACGATCAGACCGATACCGGCGCGCGACGCCACGCCTTCATCAAGCTGAAACGGAAGATTCCGCAGGCTGACAGGAGGAGCGTCGACAGCGCCGGACATCTGCTTTACTTCGCCGCGACGATCATCATTTCGACGGTAAACTTCGGCGAGGCCAGCCGGGCTTCAACGCAGGCACGGCAGGGCGCATGACCTTCCGGCACCCAGGCATCCCACACGCTGTTCATCTCGGCAAAGTCCTGAATGTTGGAAAGCCAGATATTGGCGCTCAGCAGCTTGGTCTTGTCGGTCCCGGCTTCAGCCAGCAGCTTCTCGATATTTGCGAGAATATCTTCGGTCTGTTCCTTGACGGTCGCACCCGGTGCATTCTTCGCAACCTGACCCGCAAGATAGACAGTATCGCCATGGATAACAATCTGGCTCATCCGGGTGGCAGTCTGTTTGCGTTCAATCGTCATTCCTGTATCTCCGTTCATTGCGATGGTTGCGGGGACCGATATTGCCGGGCACCCTGTCGCCTTCATGTTATCAGAGGCTGGCGCGAACATGCCAGCATCGCAACCGGGATGAAACAAGCTTGTCCAATCTATTCGACCTGACCGGGAAAACCGCCCTGGTCACCGGTGCCTCGGGTGTTCTCGGCGCACATTTCGCCCGCGTTCTGGCAACCGCCGGTGCCTCTGTCGCACTGGCCGCAAGACGGACCGACCGGCTGGAAAGCCTCGCTGACGACATTACCGCAGCGGGTGGCAGCGCATTTTCCGTCAGTATGGATGTGACCGATGCCACCTCGGTAGAAGCCGCCTTTGCCGGTATTGCTGCCGCATTGGGGCCGGTTGATATTCTCGTCAACAATTCCGGTATCGCAAAGACCGCACCGGCGCTTTCACTGTCTGATGATGACTGGACATCGGTTGTCGATGTCAATCTCAACGGTGCGTTCCGCTGTGCGCAGTCCGCGGCCCGGCAGATGAAGCAGAATGGCGGCGGGGTCATCATCAATATCGCCTCCATCCTGTCATTCCGGGTAACCGCGCAGGTGCCGGCCTATGCCGCAACCAAGGCCGGGCTGGTACAGATGACACATGCGCTAGCGCTGGAATGGGCCCGCGACAATATCCGGGTCAATGCCCTCGCACCGGGCTATATCGCGACGGACATCAACAGCGACTTCTTTGCCTCCCCCGCCGGGGAAGCCATGATCAAACGTATCCCGCAACGCCGCCTTGGCCAGCCCGCTGATCTGGACGGGCCTTTGCTGTTGCTGGCTTCCGACGCATCCGCCTATATGACCGGCAGCGTCATCACCGCTGACGGCGGTCATCTGCAATCAACTCTCTAGCATAAAAGGACAGATTTCATGATTATCGACGAACGTACCTACACCCTGCATCCGGGCAAAATTCCTGAGTTCCTGGAACTTTATCAGGCTGAAGGCTATGCCGTTCAGACCAGCCATCTGGGCGAGCCGGTGGGCTGGTTCTGGACCGAAATCGGCGTCCTGAACCAGATTGTCCATCTCTGGGGTTACGAGAACATGGCCGATCGCGAGAAACGCCGCGCCGGTATGGCCGCTGATCCGAAATGGCAGGCCTATCTCAAGAAGGCATCCCCCTATTTCCGCGAGATGCAGAACCGCATTCTCATTCCGGCCCCCTTCTCACCGATAAAGTAAACCGATGGATTTCAACCTGACACCAGAGATCGAGGAGGTCCGCCAACAGATCCGGACCTTCGTCGATCAGCGTCTGATCCCACTGGAATCCGATGCGGCTTCGTATGACGACCACGAGAATATCAACGAGCCTCTGCTGGAAAGCCTGCGGGCGGAAACCCGCAAGCTGGGCCTGTGGTCCCTGTCGATGCCGACAGAGCGCGGCGGACGCGGCTTCAACACGGTCGGCATGGCTGCCTGTTACGAGGAAATGAACCGCTCTATCTTCGGCCCCGCCTGCTTCAATGCGGCACCGCCGGATGACGGCAACATGTTCCTGCTGAACCGGGTTGCCACCGACGCACAGAAGGAGAAGTGGCTGCAGCCGATCATCGACGGCAAGGTCCGGTCGTCCATCGTGATGACCGAACCGGCCCCCGGATCAGGTTCAGACCCGGCCGGCATGATGCGGACCACGGCTGTAAAGAAGGGCGACAAATGGGTCGTGCATGGCCATAAATGGTACATCACCGGTGCCGGTGTCGCAGACCATTTCCTGCTGCTGGCCCGCACCTCGGATGATCCCCGACGTGGCCTGACCTGCTTCCTGTACCATCGAGATCAGCCGGGATGGGAAATCCTGCGCCGTATCCCGATCATGGGCCCGGAAGAACATGGCGGCCATTGCGAGCTGAAGTTCGACGGCCTCGAAATTCCGGATGAAAACCGTCTGATGGGCGTCGGTGAAGGCCTGAAAGCTGTCCAGATCCGGCTGGGGACGGCGCGGCTGACCCATTGCATGCGCTGGCTTGGCCTGTCCAAACGGGCGCTGGAAATTGCCGGTGAGTATGTGGCAGAACGGCAGGCATTCGGGACACCGCTCGGCGATCATGAGGGTGTGCAGTGGATGCTGGGTGAAGCGGCGATGGGTATCCATACCGGTCGTCTGCTGACCATGAATGCTGCCTGGAAACTCGACACCGGGGACTTCGCCCGCAAGGAAGTCTCCATGGCGAAGGTTGCTGTGGCGGACATCCTGCACCAGTCCGTCGATACCGCGATACAACTGTGCGGTGCGAAAGGCTATTCCAAGGATACGATACTGGAATGGATGTACCGTTATGCCCGGCAGGCCCGGCTGGTCGATGGTGCCTCGGAAGTTCACAAGATGGTCCTGGCCAGATCCTTCCAGAAGGAAGGCCTCGATTTCTGGGCCTGGGGCGACAACTGAGGAAACTTTTCCATTAATCCTGTCGCCCCGGCTTTCATTCGGGGCGGCAGGGTTAATTTCACCAGACCGGGACAGCCCGCGGATCAGGAACAAGAATGGACGAAACAGCCCTCAAGCAACTTTCAGACTGGCTCGGGCAATCGCTCGAGCAACAGGTCACGGTTACCGCCGCCAGCAAGCTTACCGGCGGCGCCATTCAGGAAAACTGGCTGATCGGAACCGACAGCGCAGGGGATCTGGTATTGCGGACCGACGCCCCGTCCGGCGTCGCAACATCGCACAGCCGTGAGCAGGAGTTCACCCTGCTCCAGATTGCCTATGAGGCAGGTGTCACCGTACCGGAGCCGCTGGCGTTCTGCACCGACCTCGCCGTGATCGGCAAACCCTTCGCAGTGATGCGACGGATCGGCGGCACCGCACTTGGTCACCGGCTGGTTCGTGATCCGGTGATTGCAGAAACCGGCGACCGGCTTGCAGAAAACCTCGGCAGGGAACTGGCCCGCCTGCACAGGGTAAAACCTCCCCGTCCCGGTCTCGACTTTCTGACCCCGGTTCAGGACCATCCGGCGGCCGACCGCATTGCACTCTATCGCCGTTACCTCGACGAGTTGCCGGAACCACAGCCGATTCTGGAATGGGTGATCCGGCGCCTCGAACTGACCATGAAACCCGCCGATGATATCTGCCTGATCCACTGTGATTTCCGGACCGGAAACTACATGGTCGAAGAGGGAAAACTGACTGGTATTCTGGACTGGGAGTTTGCCGGCTGGGGTGACGCTTATGAGGATATCGGCTGGTTCTGTGCCCGCTGCTGGCGCTTTGGATCAGACCGGGAAGCCGGTGGCATTGGCTCACGCGAAGCCTTTTATCGCGGATATGAGTCAGAAAGCGGGAAACAAATCGATCGTGACAGCGTTCCCTGGTGGGAGGTCATGGCAACCGTCCGCTGGGCCGTGATCGCCCTGCAACAGGGCATGCGCCATATCTCCGGTGAAGAACCGTCACTGGAGCTGGCATTGACCGGCAGA
Source organism: Alphaproteobacteria bacterium HT1-32 (assembly GCA_009649675.1). Classification (NCBI taxonomy): domain Bacteria; kingdom Pseudomonadati; phylum Pseudomonadota; class Alphaproteobacteria; species Alphaproteobacteria bacterium HT1-32. The sequence goes on from WJPL01000001.1 coordinate 727,842, forward strand.
CGGATAGGAGAGCTTGAACTGGATATGCTGATGCAGCTGAAAAGCATGGGAGAACTGGCATGAAAGCGCAGCCCGCAGAACAGGATCTTCTTGCGATTGCACTGGAAACGCTGGAAACAAAACTGATTCCGAGCCTGTCAGGGACAGATCGTTATAATGCCCTGATGATCGCCAATGCACTCGGCATAGTCGGCCGTGAAATCAGTGACGGCGGAGACGCGGAACTGCTCTCCGGCAGGATACTGGGCGCGGCTTATGGCGAAAACAGAGGACGAGACTTCAGCGACCTGGCCGAAGACATTCGCGCAGGCCAGCTGGACGGGCGGGAAGATATCGCTGATCTGATCCTGTCACTGGCCCGGACCCGGTGTCATCTCAGCAACCCGAAAGCAGCAGCCGCTTACACAAGCTGAACCAAGACCAACCACAAGGAGTTATTATTGACCATACAGAAAATAGGAATCGCCGGCGCCGGAACCATGGGAACCGGCATTGCCATCGCCGCCGCAAGCAATGGATGCGACGTGCGGCTTCAGGATATCAGTGAAGACCAGCTGAAATCCGCACAACACCGGATTGTCACCTTTCTGGCCCGGCAGGTCGCCAAGGAACGGATGACCGAAGATCAGGCCCGGGATATTGCCGACCGGATCGAAGTGATCAGTGAACTGACCGTATTTGCAGCCTGCGATATGGTCATCGAAGCCATCTTTGAAGATTTCAAGACCAAGGCAACCCTGTTTGAAAACCTGAGCGAGCTGATTCGCGGAGATATGCCGATTGCGACCAATACCAGTTGCCTGACGGTCGGTAATCTCGCGAAGCATGTGAAAACGCCGGAGCGCTTCATCGGGATGCATTTTTTCAGCCCGGCGGAAATCAACCCGATTGTCGAGGTTGTCCGCGGCAAGGACAGTCATCCCGCTATTGTCGATCTGGGCCTGGAATTTGCCCGTGCGATCGGCAAGCGACCGATCCTGTGCAAGGATTCCCCCGGTTTCGCCCTTAACCGTTTTTTCTGCCCCTATACAAATGAAGCCGTCCGGGCGCTGGCAGAGGGGCTTGGGACAACAGCACAGATTGACCATGTTGCGCAGGAATGCTTTGGCGCGGCCGCCGGGCCGTTTCAGGTCATGAACCTGATCAAGCCACAGATCAATCTGAACGCGATTCGCAATCTTGACCGACTCGGTCCGTTTTATGCACCGGTCCCGGAGATGGTAAAGCTCGGCGACAGCGGACTGGACTGGGAAATCGGCGAACTGGACGTCCCCGACGCTGATCAGACGAAGAAGATCGCCGACATGCTGATGGGAGGAACCTTTCTCGCCGTTCTGCAATGTCTGGATGAACAGGTAGCCAGTGCAGAAGACATCGATTTTGGTGCCGCTCATGCATTGAAATTCAGTAAGCCGCCTTGCGCAATGATGAATGATCTCGGCATGATGGGGGTGGAGAGACTAATCCGCTCCAACCTTCATCGTTATAAACTGCCGACGCCTGGCTCTCTTGCCATGATCGGACAACTGGCGGCCTGATCTGAACCGGGAACAGGCGCCATCGGGAGAGCAAGATGGACGCCTGGGTTCCGATCACGATTGCCGGTGCATTTTTCCAGAACCTGCGGTCGGCACTGCAAAAGCATCTGAAAGGCAAGCTGACCGATTTCGGCTCTGCCTATGCACGGTTTTGCTATGCCGTCCCGCTCGCGGTCATCTATTGCTGGCTGATTTTGCATTTTCAGGATGCTGACCTGCCGCCGATGGAAGGTCGGTTTCTGTTCTTCGTCACTGCCGGCGCCCTGCTGCAGATGCTGTTCACCTGGATGCTGATCTGGCTGTTCTCGTTCAGTAATTTTGCTGTCGGGACAACCTATTCAAAGACGGAAACCATCCAGATTGCGGTGTTCGGATATCTGATCATCGGCGACACGATGAGCCTGTGGTCGATCCTCGCAATCGTTATCAGCGCCGCCGGGCTGATGGCTCTGTCGGTCGCCCGCTCGACCGTGACCGTGAAAACGCTCTTTACCAGTCTGGGCAGTAAACCGGCACTTGTCGGGATCGCCACCGGGGCAATGCTGGGCAGTTGTGTGGTTTGCTTCCGGGCTGCTGCACTGTCGCTGCCGGAGGGCGATGTCTATGTCAGGTCTGCGGTTACCCTGGCCCTGACCCTGATTATTCAGACTGTACTCGGTGCTGTCTGGCTGATCCTGCGCGAACCGGGACAGCTGACCGCCGTTCTGAAAAACTGGCGCTGGGGTGGCGCGGTCGGGGTCAGCGGTGTGTTTGCCTCGATCTTCTGGTTCATTGCCATGACCATGCAGAACGCCGCTTATGTCCGGGCCGTCGGTCAGATCGAACTGGTGTTCACCTTTATCGCCAGCTATTTCATCTTCAAGGAACGAACGAACCGGATCGAGCTGCTTGGCATCGGCCTGATCGTCGCCGGGATCGTCATCATCCTGCTGCTTGGCTGACCGACAACTCCGGCAGAACAAAATGCAGAACATCCGGTAACTTGAATGTTCCGGGGAATATCAGCATCCTGCCTGATGAGGAATGCGGCTCCCTGCTACAGGTGAAGGGGTCTCCCGGCTGGAGGATGGCCTGATGATCAATGACATGACAGTGTCCCGTACCGGGACAACCGGATAAATGGAGCAGGCTGTCCAGATCAGCTATCAGCCCGCGCTTGTTGCGACATCCTTCCTGATTGCTTTTTTTGCCTCCTATGCGGCGCTGGATATCGGCAATCGCCTGTTTGAAAAGATTGCCGGCAAACAGGATCTGCCCTGGATTATCGCCGGTGCTGTTGTGCTGGGCGGCGGCATCTGGTCGATGCATTTCATTGCTATTCTGGCGGCTGACTTCGGGCTGCCGGTGCGATATGGCTTCAGGCTTACCCTCCTGTCACTGGTTGTCGCTGTCCTGTTTTCCGCAATCGGACTCTGGGTCGCCACATCGACCAGACGCACCGGGATATCAATTCCACTTGCCGGACTGGCCAGCGGCATCGCCATCGCCTCCATGCATTATATCGGTATGGCCGCTCTGGTGATCCCGGCCAGAGCCGAACATGACATGCTGCTGATCCTGCTTTCTGTCCTGATTGCCGTCGTTGCCGCAACCGCTGCCTTCTGGATGATGTCCAACGTTACCCGCGCCCGGCTGAAGGTCCTGGCTGGCGTCATCATGGCCATTGCGATTTGCGGGATGCATTACACCGGCATGGCCGCGATGTCCTACTTCCCCGAGAATACGATCCATCCGAATCTTGTCGACACCGCCGGCAACGAAATGCTGGCAGGACTTGTTGTCTTCGGATCGGCTCTGGTGATTTTCGGTGCCTCTGCGGCGCTCTATGCAGACCGGCGTATTTCTGCCGCGACCGACCGCGAACAGGCAGCCCGATCACAGAGCGAAGAACGGTTTCGCAATCTGGTTGAAGCCCTGCCGGTTGCCGTAGTCAGTACAAGGCTGAGTGACGGCACCATTGTCTATGCCAATGCCAGGGCCGCGAATAAATTTCGCTATGACCCGGCGCTGGAAAATGCCAGCAACAGTGACCGGTATGTTAATCCGGAGGAACGAATGCAGCTTCTGGAATCGCTCCGGCAAACCGGCGAAGCAGAGGTGACGGAGTCACTGATGCGCCGGTATGACGGCACGGAATTCTGGGCCCGCATTTCGTCCCGGCGGGTTGATGACCCGGACGGTGCGCTGGTTATTTCCGGCTTCTTCGACATTTCCGACCGGATTGAAATCCAGACCAGGCTGGAGGAATCACAGGCTGAACTTCGCAGAACCAACAGCAAGCTTCAGGCGGCTCTGGAGGCGGTAAACAAATATGCCTCAAATCTGGAATCTGCACTCCGCGAGGCCCGGGAGGCAAACCAGGCGACACGGGCAAAGTCGACCTTTCTGGCCTCCATGAGCCACGAGATCAGGACCCCGATGAACGGGGTGATCGGCCTGCTGGAAATATTGTCGGACACCACACTCGATAACGACCAGATACATCTGATCAACACGATCCGGGACTCTGCTCACTCGCTCCTCAAGATCGTCGATGACGTTCTCGATCTGTCAAAGATCGAAGCCGGAAAAATCGATATTGAGCACAGCAGCTTTGATCCGGAAGAACTGGTAGAAAGCGTTGCCGAGACGCTTGCCGTTGCCGCCCGCAAGAAGCAGCTCGATTTCCTGCTCTATTTCGATCCCGAGATCCCCCGACATCTGAACGGCGACCCGGTCAGGCTACGACAGGTTCTGACAAATCTGATCGGCAATGCCGTGAAATTTACCAGTACCGGGTCAATATCAGTATCGGCGACACTGGAAGGAACAGCGGACTCCATCGCCGCGGTCCGCTTTACAGTTGCCGATACCGGAATTGGCATTTCACCCGAACAGACCGAAAAGCTGTTTGAGCCGTTCTCGCAGGCTGAAGCCTCAACCACCCGCCGGTTTGGCGGCACCGGACTCGGGCTGACAATTTCGCGACAGCTGACCAATCTGATGGGAGGAGAAATTTCTGTCGAAAGCGAGCCTGACGCCGGATCCCAATTCCATGTAAATATTCCCTTCTCGCTGAGTGCGGTCATTAGTGATGACGCCCGTCAGAGTGATGACATCTCGGGCCTGCGGGTCTGCATTGTCACCGGTGACGAGAAACGTCGTCATGTTCTGTCTTCCTATGCCCGCTATGCCGGGGCTCATATATCCTTTGCAGATCATCCGGATCACGCGCAGACCGGTATCAACGGAGACCCGGTCGACGTTGTCGTTCTCGGCTCGGATATCATCCGCAAGACCCCGGCCGATGATCTGGAAAGTTTCCTCAGCGGCCTTTCTGCCAATCTGGTCGCCATTGCACCACGGCAGAGCGATGCGGAAGCGGTCTCCCGATTTGGCGAACATGTGTTTGTCCTTCGAAATCTGGTGCGCCGTCGGAATTACCTTCACGCAATCGCCGTTGCTGCAGGTCGTTCATCACCAAAAGAAGCTCTGCTTCTCCCGGCAAACCTCGTCGATGAATCGGAGCAACCGGTCCGGGAACAGCCATCTATAGATTTTCCGGAAGACGGGCCCAAAGTGCTTGTCGCTGAAGACCATCCGACAAATCGCGAGGTTCTGCGACGTCAGCTTAACCGTCTTGGCATACAGGCTGACATTGCCACCCATGGAGAGGAGGCCTTCAGCTTCTATCAGGTCAACGATTATCAGCTGCTGCTGACAGACTGTCACATGCCCGGCATGGATGGCTATGAGCTGACCCGGAAAATTCGTGAGGTCGAGAAAGAAAGCGGTGCTCATCTTCCGGTTATCGCCATCACTGCAAACGCCCTGAGTGGCGAACAGCAACGATGTATCGCCGCCGGCATGGACGACTATCTGTCGAAACCGGTCGAGATCAGCGTTCTCGACGCAAAGCTCCGGACCTGGATTGACCTGCCTTCCCCAGCCGCTTCAGCCGTCATGCGACCCGCGGTATCTGTGCCGGCCCCAATGACCGGAACAAACCCTGAAGCAGAAGCCGAAGCTGCCATCTCAATCGACATTCTGCAGGATCTGGTGGGTGATGACCGGGACTCACTTCGTACATTACTCCAAAGCTTTGTCGACAGCATCGATTCCTCCTCGGACGAGATTACCGCAGCCAGTGACGCGGGCGATGCCGACGCCTTTGAAGAAGCCACGCACAAACTGCTGGGGGCTGCACGAACCGCGGGAGCACCGGGGCTGGTGTCAGTTCTGGACTTGATGCGCAAAACCGCAATGGCCGGCGACTGGGCAAGTCTGAAAAATCAGCAGGCGGATCTTTTCAGGGAAACCAGCAGGGTGAAGGCATTCGTCGACGCCTTTTGATTTGCAGGACCGGGCAGTCAGTCAGCCGGCCCTCATACGGCTGGCAAGCTCATCGTAAATTCCACTCCATGCCGCTGTCAGGTCAGGCGTCATGTCATCGCCAAATTCTTCTGCCAGCGTCTTCAGCAGCACATCCTTCAGCACCTGATAATGAACATCCTTCACGCCATAATCGATATGGTTACGACCGAGCGACCAGATCCCACGGTCGATTTCATCCAGTTTCGAGGCGTTGTTGACGACTGTCGTCAGGGTGGCGATCAGCTTCTCACGCTGCTGTCGCAGATCTTTTGGAAACAGCACACGCACATCCGGGGCCGCCGCAAACAGATTTGCGTATAAACGCTGACTGAATTCATCGCGCACCGGCAGCAGCCGGATAAAAGACGACTTAACCAGTCTCACCTGTTCCGCGTCTATTGGCATGCCTGATCTCCGGTCTGGTCAGCCACCAGACTTGGACCTGAGCTCATCATAGTCAATCATCTTGCCTGACAAGCCGGTCGTCACGCCAGACAGCAGTTTCCCCCGGGATACCGGCTTAACGAGATATCCGCTGATTCCGGTCTTCGCGGCACGCAGTACCTGGGCCAGTTCAGAATGCCCGCTCAGCACGATGACCGGTGTTTCTGCTACATCCTTATCCGGCAGGGCTCGCAAAGCCTCCAGAAAACCAAATCCGTCGAGAACCGGCATTTGCAGGTCGAGGAAAATAATATCAAAAGGCTGTTTCGCCTTTTCAGTCAGTTTCAGCGCATCCTGACCATTTATCGCCGTTGTAATACTCCGCACGCCCAGATCTCTCAGCGCCCCGCTCATCACCGTCTGCAGGAAAACCTCATCTTCGGCGATAAGCACCCGGAGAACGCGCATCTGGTCAGGTGTCAGTTCCGGCATAGGACCTCGCAAAGAAACAGGAGCATCCCCTTCAACTGGAGACAAATCATCACATTTTCAACCCGCCCGGCGTTCCCGGCAGATCATCCGGAACGCAGTAGCAGCGGCAGAAAGCCGCAGTTCCGCTGGCCGGGCAAGAACGATCTTCAGCCCCGGCGGATTCTCCACTAGCGGTCGCGTGACAACTGTTGCCCCGGCATAGGTCACATTGCTGGCCGGTATCAGGTTGAGCAGGGCAACGCCTTCCCCTGCCCCGACAAGCCCCCGGACCATTTCAAAAGACTCCGAACGATGCCGGATTGTCGGCTGCAAATTGCGGGCAGAAAACAGCGATATGAAATATTCCCGGCTGTGTGGCAGATCGAGCAGAACAAGCGGTTCCCGTGCAAGATCCTCCAGAGACACTGTCGCCTGCCCGGCAAGCGAATGCCCCACCGGCAGAATTGCAGAGGGAGATACCGCCGTCAGAACCTCCGTCTCCAGCGCCGGATCAATTCCCAGTTCATAGGTGATCGCCAGTTCAAACCGTCCGTGAATCAAATTGTGCGTAATGGTTTGCAGATCACCGTCCTGGGCCCGGACACGAACATCCGGATAGCGGGCAGAAAACGTTGCGATCAGGTCAGGCATCAGAAAGGGGGCTATGGTTGTAAAACAGCCGATCTCCAGCTGCCCCGCAACCGTGCCCGCATAGCCACGGGCATGCGCATCAAGCTCTGCTGCCTGTGACAGCAACGCCCGTGCTTCGGAGACGATTCCCCGCCCGGCAGGGGTCAGCGACAGCCCCCGGGCGTGATGGCGAATGAACAACTGCACACCGAAATCATCTTCAACCTGCCGGATCGCAGAGGAAACAGAGGGCTGTGAGACATGCAGACGTGCAGCCGCAGCCGTGACATTTCCTTCCTCGGCAACCGCGACCACATAACGCATCTGTTTCAGCGTGTATTGGATAGATTTTTCCAATTCAGTGGAAAGAATAATGATATTTTACATATGCAACGTCAGACCGCAATCTGAACGAAGACAGGGACAGGCACACCGCATCACCGAACAGGATAAACCGATGACAATTCTGACAGACGCGCAAATCCGGCAGTTTCGGGAAACCGGATGGCTGCTGGCCTCCAACGCGGTCACGCCAGGACAACTGGCCGGCCTGAAACAGGAGCTGAAGGGCTGGGTCAGTGACAGCCGGAACCATACCGGCATGTATGGTGAAACCGGCTTTCCCAAACCCCGGTTTGACTGTGCCCCGGATCATAAACCCGACCATCCGCAACTGCGTCGGGTCAATAACCCGCAGGAGATATCCGAAATCTATGCGGAAGTCGGGTTCAACAGTGCGATGGTTGATATGGCGGCAGACCTTGTCGGCCCGGCGGTCAAGTTTCATCATTCAAAGGTGAACAACAAACAGCCCGGCGGCAGCACCGTTGTCGACTGGCATCAGGACTTCACCTACACGCCGCATACCAACGACGACATGGTCACGGCCCTGCTGTTGCTGGACGATATGACTGCCGAGAATGGCTGCCTGCTGGTCGCTCCGGGGTCCCATCTGAACGGTGCGAAAAGCCTCTGGCAGGACGGCAGGTTCACCGGCAAGGTGGATGCTCCGACATCAGACGCGGCAGCGGCCATCGCCCGGCCCGTCACCGGCAAGGCCGGGGATGTCTGCCTGATGCATTCCAAGCTGCTGCATGCCTCCGAAGCCAACGTATCTGACCATCCGCGCGGTCTGTTCATCGTCAATTATGTCAGTGCCGACGCAATGTCGCTTGCCCCCTCGCCGATGGCGAACAGCAATGAAGGCAAAATCCTGCGGGGCGAGGCGGCACGATTTGCCAGACTGACCGAAACTTCCGTTGAATTACCTGCCGATTACGGCAGCATCACCTTCTTTGAACTCCAGAATCCGGGCAGTACCTCCTGACCGGGACCGGCGAACAATACGGACATCTTCAGAAAACAGGCAGCGGAGCAACCACATGGCCCATACCAGACATCGCAAATTCAATACCGGTGATACCTATTCCAACCAGAAACTCGATAATGATCTGTGCCAGGCCGTAAAAGCCGGCAACACGATCTATCTGCGCGGCCAGGTCGGCACCAATTTTGAAGGCGAGACAATCGGCATCGGCGACCCCGCCGCCCAGGCCGAACAGGCCATGAAGAACGTCAAACAGCTGCTGGAAGAAGTCGGTAGCGAACTGTCCCATATCGTCAAGATTACCATCTTCATCACCGACCGCGCCTATCGTGAACCGGTCTATCGTGAAGTCGGAAAATGGCTGAAGGGTGTCTTCCCGGTCTGTACCGGCCTGATCGTCCAGGGGCTTGCCCAGCCGCAGTGGGTGATGGAGATCGACGTCATTGCGGTGATCCCCGACGACGCTTAACAGCCATCAGCCAGGCCCTCCCGGTCGATCCGGCAATGGTAGCACCCGGTCAGGGACGAGCGGATATGCAGATAGTCGCTGTCCGGGTCTGCCAGCAGGCGTCTTATGGCGGCATCTGCCTGCCGGCCGTCGACCATTTCATGATGCCCGTAGCGCATTTTGTGATCACGGCTATAGGCACGAATAACAACCCGCCGGGACAGGACGACCTCCGGCAGTTCAGTAACCTGACTATAGGGCTCGCAATGTTCCGGGCAGACAAACACCGGCCCGACCTCGCTGTAGGGGGTGGCCACCGGAAACGGCCGGTGGGCGACAAGCAGGGCCGCCGCCCCTTTCGGCAGATCCGTCAGGCAATGCCGGCAGGGAAAAGCACCGTCGGAATGCATTATCTCACCCGGCAGGCCATAAAAATCCCCTCCTCCGGTCCGGTACTGCCGGACATCCTCTGTCGATAATGCGGTGACCCTGTAGCTCATTGCTCTCTCTCCGGTCTGATTGCTTGCCGGCTGTTTATGCGGTATCCGGAATGCTGCCGATATCCGGTCCTTGCAGCGCAATCCGCCCGCAAAGTCCGGCTTCCCGTCAGGCAGTCCGGGCAGGCTGCCGACAGAGACAGAGAAGAAAGTTTTGAAACCAGTGTCTAACGACTATGGCGACCTGTCACAGGACATACTGACCCGCCGTGCCGCGGATGGCCGCATTGTTGCCCTGTTGCCGGTCGGTGCTTTTGAGAATCACGGCCCTCACCTGCCGCTTGGTACCGATCACATCATCGCCGATGAATTGTCACTGCGCGTCGCCGCCAGTCTGGAAGAGGCTGTCATCCGGCTTCCCGGCATCTGGCTTGGCGTCTCCGGCGAGCATGTCTCGGATGATATGGCACCCCAGGCGACCCTTTCCATTGAGGCAGGCACCCTGATCGACCAGATCGACGGCATCGCAGCAGGCCTGGTACGGGCCGGTATCCGTCATCTGCTGCTACTGAACGGTCATGGCGGGAACATCGCGGCTCTCAATATCGCCATACTGAACGTGCGACGAAAACATGGCGTTCTGGCGGCCAACGCGCACTGGCTCGATTTCGGCCTTCCGGATGATCTCGACGCTCCGACAGAGGCCCGTGCAGATGTCCATGGCGGCTGGCTGGAAACCGCGCTGATGCTGGCCATCCGGCCTGAACTGGTACGGCTCGACAAGGCCACGGCAAACCCCGCTACCGAGGGAGGGAGCCTGCTGTTCCCGGCAGGGCCGGTTCAGTGGGGCTGGAAAACAGATGACCTCGCCACCGGCGGCTGGGTTGGCCGACCCGATCTGGCAACCCCGGAAACCGGCCAGCAATTACTGACCCATGCACTGAAGCATTTTCAGTTACTGACCACTGAAATGGCAGCCCGGAAACTTTGACGGCAGCACCCTTGCTGTCTAATCCGATCCGGTGAGGCGCAGTTTATCGAGGCGGTGTCCGGCACGGGCAGCCTTGGTTGCCAGATATTTCCGGTTATGCCGGTTGACGGTACCAAGCAGACATTCGGTTCCGACGATCTGAAGTCCGGCAGACTGCATGGCGCCAATCTTGTCCGGATTGTTGGTCAGCATGACAATCTGGCTGAAACCCAGCAATTCCAGCATCCGCCCGGCAATGCCGTATTTCCGCTCATCCGGGCCATATCCCAGAATGGCATCGGAATCGACCGTATCATGGTCATCTTCCTGAAGCCGGTAAGTCCGGATCTTGCTGCGCAGGCCGATTCCCCGGCCTTCCTGATCCAGATACAGCAACACCCCGCCGCCCAGTTCCGCAATTCGCTGGATCGCCAGACGCAACTGTTCGCCACAGTCGCATTTCAGGCTGCCGAACAGATCACCGGTCAGACAGGCGGAATGCAGCCGCACAGGTGTCGGCCGGGACGGGTCGGGATCACCGATCACGATAGCAACCTGATCCTTCAGCCCGTCACCACCATGAAAGACAACAAAATCGGTAACAGTTGAATCAATCAGCGGCACCCGGGCCCGCGATGCGATGGCCAGTGTTTGTACGATACGGTCGTGATAGCCGTTGATGTCACGTACATCGACCGACATCAGGCCTGCCAGGCCCGAAGTCTTGTCGATCCTTGCCAGCAGAGCCGCCGGCATCAGCTGCGCGCGTTTCATCAGATCAATCGCCGGGCCAGCGGCAGACTGCGTATCGACCGGATTTGTCGGCGCATCCGTGGTCACCGACTGGCAATAAGCCTGTATCCGCCAGTCATCCATGTCAGCCAGAGAGAAGCCAACGGGCTGATCCGTTTGCAGACCGATATGGCGCAGGCGCGGCGCGCTCAGCACCAGTGCCGCCCCGGACAAATGCCGGAAATAGGAAATCAGCTGGGCGTCCGCATTCTCTGCCGATGCCAGCAGCCAGATGTCACCGGCATCATGCATCAGCACGGGACGGGCAGCCCGTAATTCGGCTATACATCTCTCAACCGACAGGCGAGACAGGTCACCGGCAAGGGTTGCAATCGAGGGTGCATGCTGGCGATCATGATTGTCGTTGCTTCGACCAATAATAGGATCGCAGTGCGGTTTGGGATACTGAAACAATGTCACGTCTGGCACTAACACAATGTTGAACACGGCTCTATGGGACGATAAACGCCCCTGGTTGGACATAGTTGCATCAAAACGAACAACTTCCGGAAACTCTGCTCTGGAAGGCAATCCGCTTTTACCTTTGTATGGCCCGTTGATCGATTGTGACAGCCGCCCTGACAGTTTTGTGATGGCGCAGCTTGGTCAGTCTCTGGACGGTCGCATCGCGACAGCCTCCGGTCATTCGCACTACATAAACGGTCGCTCGGCTTTGATCCACCTCCATCGATTACGCGCATTGATGGATGCAGTAATCGTAGGCGTGGGCACGGCTCTGGCCGATAATCCTGCCCTGACTGTCCGTCACGCGACAGGGCCGTCTCCGGCCAGAATCATCATTGATCCGAACAGCCGGCTGACCATGAACGAGGCCTGTCTGACCGACGACCGCGCACGAAGAATTGTTCTGCGACGGGGGTCCGCCGCCCATGTAATCGACTCGTCAGGGGTCGAAATCATAACCATGCCCGGCAACGATACCGGCGCTTTATCCCCGCCGGCGATTATCACGCGGCTGGCAGAGGCCGGTCTGACACGCCTGCTGGTTGAAGGCGGCGCACATACCGTTTCGGCATTCCTGGCGGCCCGCGCACTGGACCGAATGCATTTCCTGGTCGGCCCCATGATCATCGGCTCCGGCCCGGCGGGGCTTACCCTGCCGGTGATTGAAACGCTGAAAGAGGCTATCCGGCCATCGATGAAATCCTATAACCTGCCCGAAGGTGACATGCTGATAGACTGCGCCTTCACCGGAACCGAGGGAGAGAAATGATGAGCGACAAGGCAACCGGCAGCTATACCGGCACCGCAAAACTGCTGCACTGGGTTATCGCATTCTGTGTCATCGCTGCCATACCCATGGGCATTGCCATGCTTCGTGTTGGTTCCGGGCCGTTGCAAAACCAGCTGTTCGACCTGCATCGTTCCTTCGGCGCACTCATCCTCGGGCTGATGGCATTACGGATCATCTGGCGGCTGTTCCACAAACCGCCACCCCTTGATATCGAACTTGCCCCGGCACAGCGTTTCGCCGCCGGGGCCACTCACATCCTGCTTTATGTTCTTTTACTGGCGATCCCGCTCGGTGGCTGGATCGGCACCAACATGTACCCGGCGCAGATATCCGTCTTTGGCCTGTTCACCCTGCCCGCACTGACCGGCGCAGACCGTGAAATGTCTGAAACCGTACTCTGGATTCACGGCTGGGCAGGATTCGCTGTCGGCGGGCTGATCCTGATGCATATCGGTGCCGCCCTGCATCACCATTTCATCCGCAAAGACGGCCTGCTGAACCGGATGCTGCCGGGAAAACAGACCCCTGACCAGCAGGGCTGACCCCTGTCTCCACCGGGGCCGGATGTCAGACCGGCAGACTGTAGAGGATGAAATCCGATTTCGGCGTGTAGGTGTCATACAAACGCCGACCGGCATAATTGTAATCCTGAGTCAGCCAGCGGAGGTTTGAAATGCCCCGGCTTCTGGCAAATTCGATCACATGGTCGATCAGCGCACGCCCGGCACCGGTCCCGCGGACTGCCGGACGGACATAGAGATCACTGAGATAGCAAACCATGGCCCCGCTGAGAGAACGGTGCATCAGCTGATACTGGGTAAAGCCCACCGGGGTTCCGTCATCCGCCAGCACAAGGTCACACCAGAAATCGTTGTCCGGATCAAATATCCAGCCCCAGACACCATCATGCCCGCCCTCCGGAACGGTGGTCTTGTAGAACGCCGCATATTCATCGAGAAAACTCTCCCAGATGGCTCGGTCGGTGGTCTCAAGCGGTCTGATGTTCATGGCGGGATCCTCCGGTGAAACAGGGAATCCAGAGACTATCCTGCCTGTCCGCGACAATCACGGGTGACAGGCAAAGACATCCAGATGTCCGATGGTCATGGCTTTCGGGCCGGCCTGCCGTAAGGTCCGCCAGCGGTCCAGTTCAGACGGATCGACCAGCCCGGTCTCACCCGCCGCATCGGCAATCCCGACTAGGGTTGCCTGCATCAGACTGCGGGTGGTCGCATCCAGCTTCCATGGGCTGTCGCCGGTGGTCACCGCAAACCCGTTCAGGCCAAGCTGACGGGCCAGATAATCCCCCGCCGCCGGACCAAGTGCCGGACCAAACCCCTTGTCTCCGCCCTGATGCCGGTTGAAGGCATCGCGTACCGGAATATCCAGCGGGTCGGCCGGATCAAAAGACATCACCCCGTCATAGTTCAGACCGGCAAGCACGGCCGTCTGGCGATTACCCAGCGCCGCGACAAACCGGTCCAGCCATGCCGCCGAGGTAAGGTCAGCCAGCGCCGACGCCGTGACCAGATCAACCTGTTCCGGCAGCAGTTCACCTGTCGCGGCGAGGTCACGCACCGCAAAACCGATCTTCAGAATCTGCTGGCCGTGCCGTAACAGCAGATCATCGCCCTGACGTTCCGACGCATCCGCCCAGTCTGAAAGAGCCTCGACAGCAGCATTGATATTCGCGGCATCATGATCGACCAGCAGCCAGTCCTGCCGTGCGGGCAAATGTTCTGCCAGCGCCCGGACTGACGAGCCGGTTCCGGCACCGAAGTCACAGATGCGACAGGAAGGCCGGTCGGCAAAAGCCTGCCGCAGGGCGGCCAGCACTTCGGGAGACCGGGCTGCGGTATCTGCGGGCTCACGCAGCGCCAGCCATTCCGGGGAAAATCCGCTCATGCCGTCTGCTCCATAATATCTGCGATGATCCTGGCTGTATCCGGCCAGCGGGCCAGCCCCTGTCCATGTTGCCAGGCCCCGTCCGCCAGCACCTGTCGTCGCGACCTATCTGTCAGTAACAGCCTGACAGCCCCGGCCAGTGCCGGGGCATCATCAACCGGCACCAGCATACCTGCACTTTCCGGCACCGTATCGGGGACAGCCCCCGCCTGACAGGCGATGACCGGCAGGCCATGCGCCATCGCTTCGGCGAAGACCATGCCATAACCTTCATAGCGGCTGGCCAGTACGAAAATATCTGCCTGATGATATTCTTTCTGCAGGCCATCGCCATCAACCTCGCCGACGATGTCAATCCGCTGGTCCAGTCCGGCGCGGGAAATCGCCCGGCGCAGACTCTCCGTCACCTCCGGGTCGCGGTCGGTACTGCCGACAAACCGGCACTGCCAGTCCAGATCCCCCAGTTCCGACAGCGCCGCGACCAGCACATCATGGCCCTTGCGACGGGTCAGGGTGCCGACCGACAACAGCAGGGGCACGCCCTCACCGCCGGATGCCCTGCCGCTGGCTTCAACCCCCGGCAGGGCCACCGTAACCTTTTGTTCAGGGACCGCATAGGAGGTGACCAGTTCACGGGCCGTCGCCGGGCTGGTCACAATAACCTGCGACGCCTCTGCCAGCGCTGCCCGTTCTGACATCTTCAGTATCACCTGCTGCGCCGGATCAACGCCTGTCTCCAGCGCCAGCGGATGATGTACAAGCGCCAGCCAGCGCCGTCGCGTCTGCTGTAAAAACGCTGCCGGCAGCACGCCATAGGCCAGACCATCAATCAGCACCGTCGCCCCGTCCGGCGTTGCTGCCAGCCGCCGGCAGGCCTCATCCATGACTGCCGGTGACGGACTGGGGAAGCCATCACCGAGCGGGATATGCTGAACCGAATGCCCGGCAGCTTTCCAGCAGCGGATAATTTCGCGTGCATAGGCATAGCCGCCGGTCAGGGTCGCCAGATCTCCCGGGACAGCAAAGATCAGATGCGCCATCAGACAGGCCGTTCAGTCTGGTCAGATATCCGCCTCATAGGCGGCGCTGGCGAGATGGTTTTCATTCAGTACGGTCCTGATCCGCGAAATCCCCTTCGCCGAAGCGCCCAGCGATCCATCAGCAATGCAGCGCACCATCCGGTCAAAGACCCATTTGGCGAGCACTTCCGTGGTCGAACGTTTCGTCCGGAAATCAGGCAGGTCATCGAGATTCTTGTAATTCAGTTCACCGAGGGAGGCTTTCACCACATCGGAGGCAAGCCCGATATCGACAACGATTTCGTTCTCGTCGAGTTCCGGGCGATAGAACGTCACATCGATCACATAGGTCGCACCGTGAAGGTTCTGCGCCGGGCCGAAGGCTTCACCCGGCAGGCTGTGGGCAATCATGATGTGATCGCGAATGGTGAGAGAATACATCAGTCAGGGTCTTTCAGGTTGATCCGTCATATCGGACGGCTGTTACGATACCCGACGCCCCCGGCGCAAGGATTTCCGGCAGGCGTGCAGGCAGGTCATCAAAGGCGACTTCAGCCGTGATCAGGCAATCAAGCCGGTCATCGCACAGCAGGCCAAGCGCCGTCTGCAACCGCCTGCGGTAATCCCAGCGTGCGGCTCTCGCAGCCGGAATGGCACCGACCTGTGTGGAGATCAGCCGTAATCTGTGGGAATGGAAGCGACCGCCAAGCGCCGCATCGACGGTGCGGTCTCCGTACCAGCTGACCTCCACCACTGTCGCTTCACGACCGGCAGCACCGATCGCCAGATTTAATCCGTCTGCACTGGCGCTGGTATGAAACACGATGTCGTGATCATCACGCGAGGGCTCTGTCCCGATGAATTCAGCCCCTAGGATGGCCACCGCATCGGCCTTGCCGGGGTCAGGATCAGCGACCGAGACACTGGCGCCCGGAAGCCCCGCTGTAATGAAGGCAATCATCTGTCCGACGGCACCTGCACCAACCACCAGAATCCGGTCACCGGGACCGGCGCCGGAGTCCCAGACCGCATTCAGTGCCGTTTCCATATTTGCGGTCAGCACGGCACGCCGGGCAGGCAGGCGATTCGGTAACGGATGCAGGGCGTTATCTGCTGCGACAAACCGGTCTTCATGGGGGTGCAGGGCAAAAACGGTACGCCCGACCAGACTATCCGAACCGGCTTCAACCACGCCGACGGCGCAATAGCCATATTTTACCGGAAAAGGGAAATCTCCTGCTTGCGCCGGACAGCGCATATTGCTGTATTCCGCGACAGGCACCTTGCCCTCAAAGACAAGACGCTCGGTCCCCCGGCTGATTCCACTCCAGATGGTCCGGACCAGATTTTCTCCCGTATTTAATTCAGGAATATTTTTTTCGCGAACAAACGCCTCACACGGGCGTTCAATCCAAAGTGATTTGGAAATTCCTGATGTCACCGCTACCTCTCCTGCGCTACGGCGTTCCGGGCGTGCCTGTTGTAACCTGTTTGGATAGTGAAGAAACCTTCGATGCACATTTCCAGCCAAATTCCGGGCCCTGCCCGACCTGCTGTTGAGGTAACCCGCCCCGCAGCCCGCTACAAGGCCCGTCGTTTTCTCATGCTCGCGCTGACCACGGCGACCATCGCCGCACTGTCCGCGCTGATGCTCCGGATTCTCGGCACAAACGGCTGGGACTGGCCTGAATATGGCATCTTTGCCTGCTTCTTCCTCACCCTCCCATGGCTTGCCCTCGGGTTCTGGAACTCGGTGATCGGGTTCCTGATTTCCCAACTGACCCGCAATCCGGCGGTCTATGTCAATCCGGCCTGGGCCGATGCCGACAGCAATGCCCCGATTGCCGGGCGCACGGCCATCGCACTCGCCATCCGTAACGAGCAGGTTGATGCCGCCCTCGACCGGCTGGAGCAGATCAAGCGCAGCGTCGATGCCACCGGCTATGGTCATATGTTCTGGTTCCATGTGCTCAGCGACACCTCGAACCCGGATGTTGCACGGGAAGAAGAACGCCTGATCGATCTCTGGCGTCAGCGCGACATAACCCCGGACCGCATTCATTATCGCCGCCGCACCGACAATACCGGCTTCAAGGCAGGCAATATTGCCGAGTTCTGCGACAGTTATGGCGATGCCTATGACTTCTTCATTCCGCTGGATGCGGACAGCCTGATGTCCGGCCCGGCGATCCTGCGCCTGATCCGCTGCCTGCAGGCACATCCGGAAATCGGATTGTTGCAGGGGCTGGTTGTCGGGCGCCCGTCAGACAGTTTCTTTACCCGTGTTTTCCAGTTCGGCATGCGCCACGGCATGCGCTCCTATACCGCCGGCAGCGCCTGGTGGCAGGGCGACTGTGGCCCGTTCTGGGGTCATAACGCCGCCATCCGGATGCAGGCTTTCCGCGATCATTGCCAGCTTCCCGTTCTACCGGGGAAAGCCCCCCTCGGCGGACATATACTGAGCCACGATCAGGTTGAAGCCGTCCTGATGCGGCGTGCCGGCTACGAATGCCGGGTTGTTGCCGAAGAAGACGAAAGCTTCGAAGAAAACCCGCCCTCGCTGCAGGATTTCATCAAACGCGACCTGCGCTGGTGTCAGGGTAACATGCAGTATCTCAAGCTGCTCGACATGCCGGGTATCAAACCGGTCAGCCGTCTTCAGCTGGCGCTGGCAATCCTGATGTATGTGGGTGCTCCCGGCTGGATGGCGCTGATCATCTTCGGTGCCGCACAGGTCTTCATGCCCGGCGGGACCGAACCGTTCCCGGCCACCCTTGGCCTGACCCTGTTTGCCACTGTCATGACCATGACCTTCATGCCAAAGATCATGGGTGTGCTTGATACCCTGCTGTCCCCGGCGAAACGCCGCACTTATGGCGGTGCCGGTGCCCTGCTGTGGGGAACCTTTGTCGAGCTGATCTTCTCGGCCCTGATGGCCCCGCTGATCGGCTTTGCCGTGGCCCGGTTCATGATTGGTCTGGCTTTCGGCAAGCGCGTCGCCTGGGAAGCTCAGGTCCGTGTCGGCGGCGGGCTGGCCTGGTCCGACGCCCTTCGTGGTCTCTGGCCGCAAACCCTTGCAGGGATCGCCATCCTGTCCGTGTTCTGGTGGAAGATGCCGTCTGTTCTTCCCTGGGCCGCGCCGATCTTCGTCGCCTTCCTCTGCGCCATCCCCTTTGCCGTCGTCACGGCCCTGCCGTCACTCGGCCGGGCCTCACAACGCGCCGGACTTTGCCGTATCCCTGAAGAATCCGTCGTTCCGGCAGCACCGCTGTCTCCGGTTGTCGACACCCGCCTGTCGATGATCAAACAGGAAAGCTGACACAGATGAGCCAGTCGAAGGTAACAGCAATCGGTATACCTCCCCGCAAGCGGGATGTACGTCTCGATTTTTTCCGGGGCATTGCCATGCTGATTATCTTCATGGCCCATTTACCCGAAAACCGCTGGCAGAACTTCATACCCGCCAATTTCGGTCCATCCGATGCGACGGAAATGTTCGTCTTCTGCTCAGGCTTTGCCTCTGCCCTGGCCTTTGGCTCGCTTTACAAAACCCATGGTTTCCTGATGGGCACATCGCGGATCGGACTGCGCTGCTTTCAGGTCTACTGGGCGCATCTGGCCATGTTCATCACCATCGCAACGGTTGTCATCATCGGCACCAACGTGATGGCCGGGCTGGTTGCCGACCCGAAGAATTATATCATCGCCCTCAACCTGATGCCGTTCATGGACGATCCGGTCAACGGCCTGGTCGGACTGATGACACTGACCTATGTCCCGAATTACTTCGATATTCTGCCCATGTATCTGGTCCTGCTGGCCATGATACCGGTGGTCATGCTGCTCAGCCGGGTCCACAACCTGCTGCCAATTGCCGCCATTGCCCTGCTCTGGCTGGCCAATCAGATATTTGACCCGCAGCTTCCCGCGGAATGGTGGTCCGACCGGACATGGTTCTTTGATCCCTTTGCCTGGGCGCTGATCTTCTTTACCGGATTCAGCATCTCCATCGGCTGGCTGAAAACTCCGCAAGCAAACCGCATTCTGTTCTGGACCGCCGTCATTTTCGTGACACTGCTGATCCCGGTCAGTCACTGGCAGACCGCACAGAACTATGAATGGATGCGGGAATTCCGGGTCATCTTCTGGTCCGGCTTCGACAAGACAGAGTTCGGCTATCTCCGCTACCTGCATTTCCTCGCACTGGCCTATATCTGCGTCACCCTGCTGAAGGGGCGCGAGGATATGCTGCACCACCCCGCCCTGAAGCCGGTCATCAAGGTCGGTCAGCAGGCGCTGGCGACCTTCATCAGTTCGATGATTCTGGCGCAGATCGGTGGCATGGTGCTGGATTATCTCGGCCGCTCACCGCTGACCTATGCCTTCGTCAATCTCAGCGGTTTTGCCCTGCTGATCGGCATCGCCTACATGATGGCCTTCTTCAAGAAGCAGCCCTGGCGCAAACCGGCCCCCCCGGGCACCGAGACCGCAAAGGCCGCCCCGCCCGCCACCAGTTATCCCCTTCAGGGCGACCGCCGCGCCTCTGCCTGAATAGCAGACCTTCAGCTATTCACTGGCCGCCGTCATGGCGGCTTCCCACAGGCGGTCGATCAGCTTGAACTTCGGGCTGTCCTGTCGTGACAGGATGCCCATGACACGGTCACGGGGCGGATTGCCGACCGGCAGGAAACGCAGGCCTGCTGTCGACTCGTCCGGCAGGCAGGGCAGCGGGATGATCGCTACGCCGAGGTCATGGGCAACCATCCGGGAAACCGATTCCAGCGTGTCCAGTTCCATCGCATCACGGATATCCAATTTCAGTTCCTGCAACAGATCGTCAGCCAGTTCGCTGACCCAGGCCTGTCGTGACATCCGGATATAGGGCCGGTCACGCAGCAGGCTGACCACGTCATCCCCGGCCACGTCACGGGCACAGATCAGCATCATTGTCTCGCGGGCGATCGGTTGCCATTTCAGATGGCTTCGCAACCGGTCCGGTTCACTCATGATCGCCGCATCAAGGTCACCCCGGTCGATCTGCAGCAACAGTTCGTGCGACTGGTCCGGCACCACCTTGATATGGACTGCCGGATAGACCTGCATCAGTTCCTTGATCGAACGCGGCACCAGATTGGAGATCGACGACGAGACGGCCCCGATGGTCAGGTCACCGACCAGTTCTCCGCCCGGTCGCAGGGAGCCGATCATCTCGTCATAGGCATGCAGGATATCGCGGGCTTTCGGAATGATCGACAGGCCCTGACGGGTCAGTTGCGGGGTGCGTCTGCTGCGGTCAAACAGCTCTGCCTGCACCAGATCCTCAAGCGTGCGCATTTGCTGGCTGACCGCCGCCGGAGACACACAAACCTGATCCGCCGCAGCCTGAAAGCTGCCGCGTTCGGCAATCGCGACGAGAGTCCGCAACAGGGTAATCGACATTCCGGCAATCCTTCAGCTTCGCTTAAGTTGAATCGCGTGAAGGGCCTGTTTGTCAACGACAGCTGAACTTTATCGCCGGTCCGGATAAAACAGATATGGCCCGTCGAAGGGACCGACAGGCACATATTCCGACGTGAATCCGGCGAAACCGGAGCGGTCATCAAAGCTGTGCATCAGAAACGCCCCCGGTTCCATCCGGAAGGCTGAAGCCCCGTCCTCACGATGATCAAGGGCGACCGCATGCGAGGTGCCGGGGGCGATGACTGCCGGACCAGCCGGGGTCTGACTGGTGATGAAACGATGCACATGGCCGCAGATCATCTGATGCGGCCCCTGATGCCCGCCCAGAATTTCAAACAGCCGGGACGGATCACGTAAACGCTGGCGGTCCATATGACCGACACCGGAATCGAATGGCGGGTGATGAAACGCGACCATGACCGGCCGGGAACCCAGATTGCTGATCTGGCTGGCAAGCCAGTCTGTTGTGGTTGTCGTCAGTTCGCCATGCGATGCACCGGGAACCGAGCTGTCGATGCAAAGCAGGGTCAGATCATCAATCGACAGGCTGTAATTGATTTCGTCAGACCCGCCCTGCAGATAGCCATGATCCGGGAAGACCTGCCGCATGTTATCGCGCCGGTCATGATTGCCCGGCAACAGGTAATAGGGCACGACGAGACGGTCGAGCATGCCGCGAAGCCGTTCATATTGCGCAACGCGGCCATGATCGGTCAGATCACCGGTCACCACGACCGCATCAACCGGGCCGACATCCTCCATCAGACTGTTCGCATAGCTGACAGCACGGTCGAGATAGGCGGATGTGTCAACGACATCATAAGCCAGACTGTTCTCTTCAACGATGTGACAATCGGAGAACTGGAAGATCCTCACCGGTTTCATGCGGCGGCTCCCGCGGCATCACTGTCCAGCATCATGATCGCTTCAGACGGCACCTCGACGCCAACCGCATCACCAATGGCCGGTGGATTCGGGTCGGCAGACAGAACAGACAGCGGCCCGCTGGTCACATCATCGATGGTCAGCCTGTAATGGGTACCAAGGAACAGGCGACCAGACACACGCCCGACCAGACCGGCCCCTTCGGGCGGGGTGATCTTGAGGGCTTCCGGCCGGACATAAACCGACTGGTTCGCCGCCAGTGCCTTCGGCAGGTCGAGCCTGCCGCCCGGCAGTTCAATGGCTGACCCGCTGGCCCGCCCCGGCAGATGATTCGCACCGCCAACAAAGGTCGCAATAAAGCCGTTCGCCGGCTGATGATAGATCGCTTCCGACCGGTCGATCTGCTGAATGACGCCATCCCGCATCACCGCAACCCGGTCGGCAATGGCCATGGCTTCGGACTGATCGTGGGTCACAAAAACCGCTGTAATGGATAACTGCCGCAACAGCCGCGCCAGTTCATCACGCAGTTGTTCACGCAGGGCGGCATCCAGTGCAGAAAGCGGCTCGTCCAGCAGCAGCACGCGGGGCCGGGGTGCCACCGCACGTGCCAGCGCAACACGCTGACGCTGACCACCGGACAGGGCATCAACCGGGCGTCCGGCAAAGGCTTCCAGCTGACAGAGTGCCAGCACCTCATCGACCCGGTCGTCGATCTGTTTACGGGGCAGTCCCGCAACTTTCAGGCCGTAGCCGATATTGGCCCGCACATCCATGTTGGGAAACAGGGCGTAGGACTGAAAGACCATGCCGACCGCACGTTTCTCGATCGGCAGCGACGTCACGTCATCATCGTCAAACAGCACCCGTCCCTGCCGGTCCGGATCTTCCAGCCCGGCAATGATGCGCAGCATTGTGGTCTTGCCGCAGCCGCTCGGCCCCAGCAGCGCCATGATCTCACCGGGGATGACCTCCAGGTCGGTGGGCTTGAGCGCCTGCACACCTCCCGGATAGGTTTTGGCGCAATGATTGAGGCGGATACGTGTTCCGTCGGATGTATTGGACATCAGCGTTTTCCAACATTCTGTAACCGTGACGACGCCCATTGCAGGGCGACAAGCAGCGGCACGATCATGACAAAAAAGACAAGGGTATAGGCCGAGGCAATCTCCAGCCGCATGGAGGCATAGCTGTCTGCCAGACCGACCGGCAGGGTCTTGGTCAGTGGTGTATGCAGCATCCAGGTCAGGTTGAATTCGCCAATCGACAGGGTAACCACAGTCAGCGAACCGGCGAGGATGCCCGGCATGGCATTCGGGACGGCGATGTCGATGAACCGCCGCCAGGAGGATGCGCCAAGCGATGCCGCACCTTCCTCCAGCGTTTTCAGGTCAATGGCGGCAAAGATCGCCATGACCGAGCGGATCATGAAAGGCAGGGTATAGAGCACATGCCCGACCAGAATGAACCACCAGGAAATCCGGAATCCCTTCCAGGAGCCATAGAGTTGCAGCAATGCCAGGGCCAGCGCCAGTCCGGGAACCGCCAGTGG
Source organism: Alphaproteobacteria bacterium HT1-32 (assembly GCA_009649675.1). NCBI lineage: Bacteria > Pseudomonadati > Pseudomonadota > Alphaproteobacteria > Alphaproteobacteria bacterium HT1-32. Next base: position 751,268 of record WJPL01000001.1, read on the forward strand.
CAACGACACAAATTCCTCAATGACACGGGACAGCCTGCCACCCAGCCGGTTCAGGGCATAGGCTGCGGGCACACCGATCACCAGCGTGAAGACAAGGCAGACACCGGCAATCAGCATGGACCGCCAGATACTGTCGGAATACAGACGCAGGACCTCTTCGATCCAGCGCAGGGTGACACCGCTGGAGATACCGCGGAAATAGTTTTCCGTGACACCGGCCATGACCGACATGATCGCCGGAACCAGCAGGAACAGACAGGCGGCAAGTGTGACCGCAAGCTGCATCGATTTTACGGGGCTGATACGGGGCATGACCTGTCCTAACCTGAAGCGGCGACAGTGCCGCCGGTGAAAGAACGCCCGGCCAGCAGCAACACCCAGGTCACCAGACCCAGAACGCAGGACAGCGCACAGGCCATGGCGATATTCGCTGACAGGGTAAATTCGGTATAGATCACCATCGGCAGCACATCGATATCCGTTGCCAGTGTAAAGGCCGTGCCGAATGCGCCCATCGCAGTGGCAAAGGCAATCGCCCCGGCGGCCACAAGGGCCGGTGCCAGGCCCGGCAGAATGACATCAAGAAGCACCCGGAACGGGCCTGCCCCCAGCGACCGCGCCGCCTCTTCAAGCTGGGGGTCCAGCTTTTCGGCAGCGGCCATGACGGTCAGCAACACCCGGGGAATGGAGAAATACAGATAGCCCAGGAACAGCCCGGCAATCGAATAGGCAAAGACCACACGGGTATCGAACAGGCCCTTGGCAAGGTCATTGACCAGTCCCTGTCGCCCGCCCAGCAGAATGATCAGGAAGCCGATAACCACACCGGGGAAAGCCAGTGGGAATGTCAGGGTCGCAATCAGGAAATTGCGGCCGCGAAAACGGTTGCGGGTCAGGAACAGACCAGCCGTGGTTGAGATGGCGATAGCCGCCAGCGTCACCCCGGCAGACACCACAACCGTATCGAAAAGACTGCGCATATACCGCTCATTGGCGAGTATATCCGCATAGATGGCAAACCCGGCGCTGGTGCTCACCGACGCCTGAAACAGGCGCACAAGCGGCAACGCAAGAAAGGCCATCGAGAAGATGACCAGCGGCAGGATGCACAGAACCGGAAAAAGTCGTTTCATGTCAGGAGGTAATCCGACCGAAGGGAATGACGCCGCGGCAGCAGCGCCATCCCCCCTCGGAGGTCAGATTATTTCACTTCTTTCAGATAACGCTCACCGAACGCCTTCTGAACTTTTTCCATCTTCGCGTAATCCACCGGTGTGGCGCGTTCATAATCGCTGTCCGGCAGGAACTTCGCCGCAACTTCCGGCGGCAGTTTCACCGGACGGGCCGGCTTCAGATAGGCATTCGTCCAGATTGCCTGACCTTCGTCAGACAGGATGTAATCCAGCACTTTCTTGCCGAGATCCGGGTTCGGGCCATTGGCAACCAGGCTCATGACATAGGGAACCACGACCGAACCTTCGCAGGGCAGGACGAATTCAAAATTTCCGCCTTCGGTATATTTGCCGCGATAGGCATTGAAGTCATAATCGAACAGGATCGGAATTTCACCGGAAACAACACGGGCATAGGAAGTCTGTTTCGGAACGATCGGATCGTTCTCGGCCAGTTCCTGGAAGAACTTCACACCCGGATCGAAATTGTCCAGCGTCCCGCCAAAGGCGCGGTTGACGGCAACAGCACCGGCATAGCCGACAAAGGCGCTCGACGGGTCAAGATAACCGACCATGCCTCTGTATTCCGGCTTCTTCAGGTCTGCCCAGCAGGCCGGAACCGGGGCACCGCCAAGCGCGTCCTTGTTCACGAACAGGCCGAGGGTACCGTAATGGATGGTGAACCATTTGCCGTCCGGATCTTTCAGACCATCAGCAATATCTTCAAAACCCTTCGGCTTGTAGGCGGTTGCAACGCCCTCATTACCGGCCTTGATCCCGAAGGTGACGCCATAATAGGCAACATCAGCAACCGGGGAGTCCTTTTCAGCCAGCAGCTGGCTGAGGGTCTGGCCTGAGTTCTTGTTGTCATGCGGCATCTTGATGCCGAGCTTGGTATCGATAGCCTTCAGCATGGAGGCCCAGTCTGCCCACTGCGGCGGGCAGTTGTAGCAGATGGCGTCTTCAGCGTTCGCTGCACTATAGGTAAATGCCGTGGAGGCAAGGGTTGCCGCAACCGCGGCGCTCAGTAAAACTCTCATGGATCTACTCACTTCTTCTGTTGGTTATCAGGTGGAGTTGAGAAGTCGACCGGCGGGGGAGTGACCGCTCTCCCGTCGGAGTCCCCGTAGCCCGGGGCGCAAGACTGCCTCCGGGACGGAAGGTAAAGGAAAGCGCCCGGGAGTCGCCGGGTGCCCTGCCATTTGTTTCAAGCGCGGTGATCATCATCTCTGCGGCCTGGCGACCCATCTCGCGGCCCGGCGTGACAATGGTCGCCAGACTGGGGTCAACCAGATCACCGATAGAGATACCGTCAAAGCCGATGACGCTGATATCGTCCGGCACATTCTTGCCCAGCGCCCGCAGCCCCCGGATACAGGCCAGCGCCAGCATATCATTGGAGGCGAACAGGGCCGTTGTCTGCGGCTCACGGGCCAGCAGACCGGCCAGCGCCAGTTCCAGATTTTTCGGTTCGTAATCAACTTCCAGCAATTGCGGTTCCGCGCATCCGGCGCGTGTCATCGCCTGACAGAGACCGGCATAGCGCTGGCGCGACCGGTCAGAGGTTGCGAACCGGACCGCAACAAACGCCACATTCCGATGGCCGTGCGTCACCAGAACGTCGCCGACAATATCGGCCGCAGCCGTATTATCGACGCCCACTTCCGGGTGACCGTCACCGGCGTTCTGATTGAAAATCAGGCAATAGGGAAGCTCCAGCCCGCGCAGAGAGGCCAGTGTTTCACTGGTCGCCGGGTCACTGACCGTCAGGATGACCGCATCAACCTGCTTGCCCAGCAAGGTTGAGAGGCACTGTTCCTCCCGCGCCGGGTCATAATTCGCGCAGTTCAGCAGCATCTGGTAACCGCTGTCATCTGCCGTGGCCTGAATGCCTTCGATGGCATCTGCAAAAACCGGGTTGGCCAGCGTCGGGACGATCACACCGATGGTGCGTGTGCGCTGACTCTGCAGGGAACGACCAAGCTCGTTGAACTGGAAACCCAGATCACCGGCAGCGGCGATGACCCGTTCACGGCTGGCCGCACTGGCCGGGCCGGATTTGTTCAGCACGCGACTGACCGTCGCAATACTGCACCCCGCCCGCACGGCAACATCCTTGATGGTCACCTTGGTGTTCATATCCGCCCTGTTTTCATCTTCTTTTGCGAAAACCATACTGGAAACGTTTACACTCAACCAGAAAATTATAACAGATATGTGACAGACAGAACTTTATTTCCGTCCCTGCCTGTAGCGCTCGACCTTTTGACATGGCCGAACATCTCTCTACTGTCCTGATATGACCCGGAGATGACATGACTGATATCAATGCTGTGCTTTTCGCCAATGAGGCTTTCTATGCAGCCTTTGCCAGCCGTGACATAGCGGCGATGGAGGCAGTCTGGGCAGCAGACAATCCCGTTGCCATCATCCATCCCGGCTGGAATCCGATCTTTGGCCGTGAGGCCGTACTTCAGACCTGGCGGGATATCCTGGGAAATGCCAGTGCCCCCCGGATCACCTGCCTGTCGCCCCGTGTGGTCCCGCAGGGAACAACCGCTGCTGCCGTCCTCTGCTACGAGGAGATCGATGGCAATTACCTCATAGCAACGAACCTGTTTGTCCGCGAAGGCGCCATCTGGCGCATGACCCACCATCAGGCAGGCCCCGCCCAGAAACCACCCCAGACAGATCCCGGTGCCAACCGGCCCGAGCGGGTCAACTAACGCGGCTCAAACACCGCAGATATCGCTCCCGGAATTCACTCCCCTGTCATACCGGCGCAGGCCGGTATGACAGGGGGAAGTTGTTCCGTCAGCCGGCGACGACGACACGTTCACCATTCTGTTTGGCCGATGCAATGATGGCTTCCAGAACGGCGGCGTTATGGACGGCATCTTCGACCGGCAGCGGATAGGCTGCACCGCCGGAGGCGGCAGCGGCGAAGGCTTCGAGTTCGGCACGTTCGATATCCGTTGCATCGAAATCGCGCTGCTTGCGGCCGACACCGTCGATCAGGCTTTCCATCTTCGTATGATGGCTGAGTTGAACCCAGCCCTTCACACCCATGAACTGGATACGCCAGAGCGGCTGGGTTGCGGCCAGTGTGGTCAGGGTACCAAGACGGCCATTTCTGAATTCCAGCATGATGACCGAGGTGTCATCCATGTTGACCTCAACGACCTGACGTTTGCTGACCGTGCGGACAGCTTCGATATGGCCATACATCATCACCATACTGTCGATCATATGGACACCCATGCCGGTCATGCCGCCAACCGGGCTTTCCTCGGCACCATTGGCACGCCACATATCGGCCTTGTAGCGCAGCGCGCCATTGCCGGAAAAGTTGGCTTCAACCTGAAGCATCTGACCCAGCGTATCGCTATCGATCATCTGCCTGATTTCCTGCATCGCCGGCAGAAAACGCCGGTTGTGACCAAGAGCGCAGACCACACCGGCCTTTGCACAGGCTTCAGCCGCCCGGACCGCGTCGGCACGGTTCAGAGTGAACGGTTTCTCGACAAAGATCTGCTTGCCCGCTGCGGCAGCAGCGACGATCTGATCGGCATGCTGGCTGTGCGGGGTGGCCAGAATCACGGCATCAATGCTGCTGTCTTCCAGCGCATCCTCATAACGGTCACTCAGCGTAATGCCGAGACCCTTGCAGTAATCCTCAACCTTGGAGGGGGTGCGGGTGACAGCGCGGGTCACCTTGATGGCGTCGCCTTTCGGTCCGTCAGCGGTCTGTACTGAATCGACGAGTTTCTGTCCCCATCGGCCAAGGCCGACGATGGCTGCATTGATCATATGTCTTCATCCTGTGTTTGTGACCGAAAGGTCAGTCGATGGTGACGCCGGATATCAGTCCAGCTGTCTGTCTGCTTCCGATGATACTGCCGCAAGGGGGATGGCGTCCATCACCTCGCCGCCAAAATCCTGAGCACGGATGATTTTCAGCGCCCGCGTCATCGGCGGAAACTTCTCCGGATTGGTCGGTCCGAACAGGGAGATCAGAGGAGTCCCGGCAGCAGCAATCATATGACCGATGCCGGAATCGTTGCTGACGGTCAGGGCCAGCCGTTTTGCCAGGGCAATGCTCAGCAGGGGATCCCCGCGCAGATTGTCCGGAATATCCGGGTCCTGCAGAGGATATAATGCGGTCGGCACACCCTGCTGTACCTGTTCGATCCAGTCACTTTCCTGCGGCCCCAGAATAAAGACGGGCTGACGCCCCCGCTCTGCCTGAATTTTTGCCAGTTCGACGAAGCGGTCGAGCGGCCAGCATTTTGGCCGCCCCCCTGCGCCCGGTGCCAGACCGACATAAGTCCCGCCACCTTCCGGCAGCAGGCGCCGGGCTTCTGCCTCACAGGCATCCGGCAGGGCAAGGTCCAGACTGGCTGGCGGCTCATACCGGGATCCGCTGGCAAATTCGAGCAGGTCCATCAGCTGATGCATCATCGGCTTCGGAAAACGATATCCCTTCGGCGGCTTTACCGACGACAACAGAAACCGGGCCGAGGGTGAAATGAACTGACGATGCGGAATCCGCCACAGCATCAGGGTTGGCAGCAAAACCCGCTGGGTATCGATAATCATGTCGAAGCCACGGCCACCGAGCGGCCGGCGTAACAACTCTGCCGGGGACAGGCCGATCCCGGCCCGCTCGATCACCTCGTCGATCAGCCCTTTCGCCAGCGGCGCAAAGACCGTCGCAAACAGGCTGGTATCCTTGCCCGCCACCCAGGTGATATGTGCATCCGGAAAGGCCGTCCGCAGTCCCCGGACAAAAGCCAGTTTCAGCAGGCTGTCGCCCAGACGGTCCAGCCCGACATAGACCATGATGGTTTTCGGGGCTGTTTCATTCATGTTTTCATCCATCGGCATGAAGGGCAGTTAACGTCGGAGACCCGGCTCAAGGCAAATGCTATTGTGCTTCTGCATCGCAACAATTATTGTGCGCCGCACAAATGAAGATACCGAAGCAGGCTGGAACCGCATTATGATTCTCAAGAATATCCCTATCGGCGCAAACCCTCCGTTTGACGTAAATATCATCGTCGAAATTCCCATCGGCGGAAATCCCGTGAAATATGAAGTCGATAAGGACTCAGGCGCGATGTATGTCGACCGTTTCCTGCATACCGCCATGTTCTATCCGGCCAATTACGGCTTTATCCCGCACACCCTGTCGGAAGACGGCGACCCGGTTGACGGACTGGTGCTTGGCCCCCTGCCGGTCATTCCCGGTGCCGTGCTGCGTTCACGCCCGATTGGTGTGCTGTATATGGAAGATGAAGCCGGACCGGACGAGAAAGTCCTGCTGGTCCCGCATGACAAGCTGCATCCCTATCATGCTGACGTGACCTCCTACCGCCAGGTCCGCTCGACCCAGCTCGAACAGATCGCGCATTTCTTTGAGCATTACAAAGATCTGGAGCGGGACAAATGGGTCAAGGTTTCCCGCTGGGGTGAAGCCGAAGAAGCCCAGGACGTGATCCGCAAGGCAATTGAACGCGCCGGACAGAAAGACGACTGATCCCGGCCCCGCGACCGTTTACCTGAAAGACTGTCATCCCGGGCCAGAACCGGGATGACAGTCTTGAAGATGTTCCCACCCCTGCCTTAAAGGCCGAAGCGGCTCCAGAGCGCACGTTCTTCCAGCGTCGCCAGCACATTCCCGGCAAGATCGCTGTTCAGGCCGGCGCTACCGCCAAAAAGCCGGCGCAGACCGCCACGCGGTTCATTGACCACCTGAAAGCGAACCTTTTTGCCAAACTTTTCGCGCATGACCGTCCGGAGGTCGCCGAGGCCGTCAATCAGGCCCAGTTCAACCGCCTGACGGCCCGTCCAGACATCACCGCTGAACAGATCTTTCGCTTCACCCTTCAGACGATCACCACGGCTTTCCTGCACCAGTTCCTGAAACAGGCCATGCAGGTCCGCCTGAATTTCTTTCAGCTTCTTCACATCTGCCGGACGTTCCTTCTGGAACGGGTCCAGCATTGCCTTGCGGGTACCTGCAGTGTGCATCCGGCGCTCGATACCCAGTTTGGCGATGGCTTCCTCAAAACCGAAACCGGCAGAAACGACGCCGATTGAGCCGACAATGGAACCCGCATCGGCGTAAAATTCGTCTGCCGCCATGGCCAGCCAGTAGCCGCCGGACGCGGCGACATCTTCTGCGAAGGCATAAACAGGGATATTCTTTTCATCTGCCAGCTGCCGGATACGTCGCTGTATCAGCGAAGACTGTACCGGCGAGCCACCGGGCGAATTGATCTGCAACGCCACAGCCGCCGTTTTCTCAGACGCAAAAGCCTTCCCGATTGCCTCAGACAGACTGTCGAGAGTCAGTCCTTTGCGCATGGCGCCGGCCTGTCCGATCACCCCGGCAAGCCGGATCACCATGACACGCGGACGGCGACGTTTCAGGAACGCCGGCAAAGGCAGTTTCGACAGAAGATTTTTCATGATTATCCTTTGTTGATTTTACGAACCGGCGCCCCGTCAGAGGCAGCCGCAGGTTGTTCCTTCAATGTCCCGGCCTTGTCATCAGCGAGGCTTATGTCCTGTTCAGCAGCAGGTGTTTTGACCGGGACCGGCACTTCCGCAACCGGCTGTGCCTCATCCTCTGTCAGCTGTCTGCTTTGTGCTTCATTTTCCAGTACAGCCAGCCTTGCCGTCAGTTCGCTGATCTGTTCGCGCAACTGAGCCACATCCTTGTCCGTTTCGCTGAAAGCACCTTCGACCAGTTCACGCAATTCACCCAGACCGCGCTGATTCTCTTCCCGCAGATTCTCGCGAATCCATCTCGACCGATCAACAATTCGGGTTTCCACATCCTGTTTCACGACCCGGAGACGTTCATCAACCTCACGTTTAATCTCTACCTTCAACTGATAGAGATCTGTCGCAACTGATGCGAGATAGTAAATGAAGTATCCTGCCAGCAAGACCGCAGCAATTGATGCCACCGCCATAATCAAATCCGTCTGAGACATCCCCTGACCTGCCATCCTGTCCAGTGCACTCTATATGGGTCGAAATCCCGGGCGTCAAAATTCCGGTTTTCAGAACAAGGGGCAATCGCCCCGCAAAATCCGTTCGGTCGCTTCGCCGTAATGACCGCCATTACGATGCAGAACCAGCCCGGGCAGCAGTTCCAGATCGGCCTTCAGTGATCGGCGGAGCGTAACAATCACCCTTTTCGCCGACTTTCCCGGTTTCGGCCAGAGAGGGAAAACCGAAACAGACCTCAGCCCGCAGATATCTCCAGCGGACAGAATATCCGGCAATCGTTCGGCACTGTGTATCAGCACAAAAGTCCCGTCCGGGCGCAGCAGTCTGGATGCTGCACGGGTCCAGCCTGGCAGCCCGTCCGGACCTTCAACTGTCGCCAGTCGCTTGATATCATCCGGCGACGGACGGGTATCGCCTGCCCGCCAGTAAGGCGGATTGCTCATCACCAGGTCAAAACTCTGCGACGGGAAAGCAGGCGGCTGGGCGAACACATCGGCACAGGTGACGGTCACGTTTGCCGCCCGGTTCTCCATGACGTTCCGTTCAGCCAGGGCGGCAAGGGGGGGCTGAAGCTCCAGCGCCGCAATTTTCAGATCCGGCCGGCGATGACTGAGGCAGAGCGACGCCGTCCCGACGCCAGCGCCAAGATCCAGAACCTGCGCACCCGGCGGGGCCATCACCGCCGCCGCCAGCAGGATCGGATCAATCGCCGCGCGATAGCCGCTGACCGGCTGATGCAGAATGACATTGCCATCCAGCACCCGGTCTTCCGTCGTCGCCCTTATTCCTTCGGCGTCAGACATCCGGCATTCTCCAGCAGGCGGGTCGCCTGATGATGATCCTCGTCAATGACCATGATCCGACGGGGAATTGCACCGATGCTCCCCTCCATGATGCTGGTATGCTGATCAAAGACGATACTTTCTATCCCCGAGTCCTTCAGCAGGGCCTGCACAAAGGACAGTTCGACAGGATCGTTGGTCCGTAACAGCTCTTTCATCGCCTGATATCCTCCGGCAGAAGACAGCCACGGTTGCCGCCCTTCTTTCGGGCTTCTATGCTGCCTGTATCTGTCATGCAAGAAAACCGGGACAATCAGTGTGGGTATCGTAGTCAATCTGGAACGCGACGAGAATAACGGAAAGGATGCTTTCGACCAGCTTCACGGGCTGGTAGCGGAAGATCTGAAAGGCGTTAACCGTCTGATTGTGCAGAACATGCAGTCGCCGGTGGCCCTGATCCCGCAACTGGCCGGCCATATTGTGGCCTCCGGCGGCAAACGCCTGCGTCCGCTGATGACCCTCGCCGCCGCCCGGCTCTGTGGTTATGAAGGCGAACGTCATATCGGCCTCGCCAGCTGTGTCGAATTCATTCATACCGCGACCCTGCTGCATGATGATGTGGTGGATGAAAGCGCCCTGCGCCGTGGTCAGGATTCCGCCAATGCCATCTGGGGCAACAAGGCCAGTGTGCTGGTCGGTGATTTTCTGTTCAGCCGCGCCTTTGAGCTGATGGTCGAAGACGGCTCACTCGACGTTCTGCGCATTCTCTCCAGTGCCTCATCGACCATTGCCGAAGGCGAAGTGCTGCAGCTGATCACCGCCAACGACACCGAAACCGGTGAAGCCGCCTATCTTGAGGTCGTGACCGCAAAAACCGCCGCGCTGTTTGCAGCGGCCTGCGAAATCGGCGCCGTTGTGGCCGACCGTCCCGCAGTCGAGGAAGAGGCCCTGCGCGCTTACGGACTTAATCTCGGCATCGCCTTCCAGCTGATTGATGACGTGCTCGACTATTCCGCCAGCCAGGCCGACCTCGGCAAGGCCATCGGCGACGACTTCCGTGACGGCAAGATCACCCTGCCTGTGGTGCTGGCCTTCCGTCGGGGCGACGACACCGAACGGGCCTTCTGGAAGCGCACGCTGGAAGAACAGGAGATCCGGGACGAAGACCTCGACCACGCCATGCAGCTGATCGACAAACACCGGGCGCTGACCGATTCAATCGACCGGGCACGCCATTATGGCGCGATGGCCCGCGATGCTCTCGGCATCTTCCCGGACAGCGACTACAAGAAAGCCCTGATCGACATCGTCGATTTCTGTATCAGCCGGGCCCACTGACCGTCAGAAAATTTTGCGCCGGGCCCGCGTGCATTGCTTGCCCTGCTCCGGGCTTGGCGTTATATAACCGCCCCGACCCGCGCAAGCGGGGTTATGTGCCGGAGTGTAGCTCAGCCTGGTAGAGCACTGTCTTCGGGAGGCAGGGGCCGGAGGTTCAAATCCTCTCACTCCGACCAATCAGAAAAGCCATCGGTGCAAGCCGGTGGCTTTTTTGCTTCCACCATCAGGAAAATCGTGATTTCCCGACCCCTCACCGATTACCTCCCGGGAGGTGTCGCCGGGCTGATCTCACTGCGGATGACACTGGCTTGCTGATCGCGACAGACTAATTGTTCAGCCATCATTGACCTCGGCCAGAAGCCAGTCCCTGACCTTTTCACAGGCCACCATCCTGCGACCGCCCCCTGTCGGCAGGACAATGAAAAAGCCAGTGTCAGGTTCAGCCGGGGGGCACCATATATCAACCAGCCTACCTGCCTCGATATCAGACTGGATCAACAGCCGCGGGGACAGTGCAATACCCTGCCCACCCGCGGCGGCTTCGGTCGCCAGCGCCGTCTGATTGAACTGAACCAGACGATCAGGGACTGCCAGACCTGCCTTTGTAAAAAGCGTTTTCCAGTGATTATGCCCGTCCTGAATCAATTTGAGGTCCGAGAAATCTTCAAGACTGCTGACCGGGTGCATTGTCTTTGCCATATCCGGACTGCAAACGGCCCGCAGATCAAGAGGTGCCAGCCTGTCGATCTGCAAATCATCTCCTGTCGGAAGGCGGCCCTGCCGGATAGCGATATCCACACCATCATTGCGAAAGGTTGAAATCTCAACGCTGGCCACGGTCCGGATTTCTATATCCGGATGCAATCGGGAGAAACCAGCCAGTCTGGGCACCAGCCATTTTGAAGCCAGCGAGGGCGGGAGGCTCAAAGTCACACCATAATCGACCCGCCGCAATTCGCTGGTTGCCGCATCAATGAGAGCCAGCGCCCGGGATATCTGCTGATGATATCGCTTCCCTTCATCGGTCAGTTTCAAGCCACGCGCTTCGCGCAGAAAAAGCTTCACCCCCAGGTCAGATTCCAGATTTCTCACCTGCTGCGCAACAGCGCCCTGAGTCAGATTCAGGTCTTCGGCAGCCAGACGGAAATTCAGCCGGCCAGCCGCTGTATCGAACATCCGAAGGCTGTTGAGATTGGTCTGACGACGGTTCATCCGTATCTGAGCCTGTAGTTTTTCTACACCCTCATGTCAGGAAGCATGATTAGTCAAGGCATCCCTGTCGGCATAATATCCCGACACTCAGAATTAACGGAGACTGATAATGAGCAAAACAAAAGTAGCGATCATCACCGCAGGCGGTAGCGGCATGGGTGCAGAAGCAGCCCGAAAACTGGCTGACGACGGCTTTCATACGGCCATCCTGTCTTCGTCCGGCAAAGGCGAAGCACTGGCGAAGGAACTGGGCGGCATCGGCGTGACAGGGTCAAACCGTAACCCGGATGACCTGAAGCGCCTTGTCGATGACACCATGGCGAAATGGGGCCGCGTCGATGTGCTGGTCAATTCTGCCGGACATGGACCGAAAGGCCCGGTTCTCGACCTGAGTGATGAAGACTGGCACACCGGCATGGAGGTTTACCTGCTGAACGTCATTCGCCCGACCCGGCTGGTGACCCCGATCATGATTGCCCAGGGTGGTGGCGCGATCATCAATATCTCGACCTTCGCGGTGTTCGAACCGGACCCGCTGTTTCCGACATCCGGCGTTTTTCGTGCCGGACTGGCCAGCTTTACCAAGCTGTTCGCCGACCGTTATGCGGCTGACAATCTGCGCATGAACAATGTGCTGCCGGGCTTCATCGACAGTCTGCCGGAGAAGGAAGATCGCCGTGCCCGCATTCCGATGGAACGCTATGGCAAGGCTGAGGAAGTCTCTGCCCTTATCTCCTATCTCGCTTCCGACAGCGCCGCCTATATGACCGGCCAGAATCTGCGGATTGACGGCGGACTGACCCGCGCCGTCTAGCCTGCAATTTATTCGCTGGCATTTCGGCCTGTTTCCGGAGAATGCCCGGGCTGGTCAGCACCTGACTGGCCAGCCCGGAGACCCTTCACCTATTCCTGCGATCCGCCTTCTACAATTGCCTTTTCCCGCCGCAGACCGGTACGGACGATGGCAAAGATAGTGATGATCGCCATGGCCCAGAAGAACCAGGTAATCGGGCCACGGAACAGAATCGCCGGTGATCCGCCGGACATCAGCATGGCCTGCCGGAAATTGTCTTCCAGCAGCGGCCCGAGGATGAAGGCGATCAGAAACGGTGCCGGCGGAATGTCGAGACGCAGCATGGCATATCCGACCCAGCCCATGACGAACATGACACCGATATCGAAGACATTGTTGTTTACCGCATAGACGCCATAGACGCAGAGAACCAGCACACCCGGAAACAGGATGCCGCGGGGAATATCTGCGATGTAACGGAAACCGCGAATGGCGACCGATCCGACGAAGAACAGAATCACCGAACTGATGATCAGACCCATGAACAGACCATAGATGATGTCCGAATTCTGAATGAACATCATCGGTCCCGGCTGAAGACCGTGGATCATGAAGGCGCCGATAATAATCGCGGTGATAACATCACCCGGAACACCCAGCGCCAGCAGCGGGATCAGGGTCGCCCCGGCGACACCGTTATTGCCAGCCTCCGAGGCGGCAACCCCCTCGATCTCGCCTTTGCCAAAAGTTTCCTTATGGTCTGAATTCCGGCGGGCCTCGCTGTAGGACAGAAAGGCGGCCGGTGCTGCGCCGATACCGGGAATAGCCCCGAGGAACACACCGATGAAACTGCCCCGGACAATCGTTTTCAGTGACTTCCTGTATTCGGCAAAGGTCACCCAGTTCCCGCCAAGCTGGCGGGTCTGGCCTTCCCCTTCTTTCGGGTTCCAGACCTTGGTGATCAGTTCCGGAATGGCAAACAGGCCGATAAGAACGGCGATGAAGTTCAGGCCACCCATCAGGTTCGGGTCGTTGAAGTTGAAGCGGTTGGTGCCATAGACCAGATCAAGGCCGATGGTCGCCAGCAGCAGTCCCAGCAATGCCGACAGCGTACCGCGCAGCAGGCTGTTGCCCGATACCCCACCGATGATGGTCAGCGAAAAGACCATGAGCGTGAAGAATTCGGGCGGGCCGAACTGCAGGGCAAAAGCTGCCAGCCAGCCGGCAAACAGGATCAGCGACAGATTCGAGATGACATCCGCCGTGCAGGACGCATAAAGCGCCATGCCGAGCGCCTTGCCCGCCTGCCCCTTCTCCGCCATCGGATGACCGTCCAGCACCGTCGCGCTGGAGGCCGGTGTTCCCGGTGTCTTGATCAGGATGGCAGGAATGCTGCCGCCAAAAATACCGCCTTTATAGACGCCGAGCAGCAGCAGAATGCCGGTGATCGGCTGCATTGCAAAAGTAAAGGGCAGGGTCAGTGCCACGGCCATGGTGGCGGACAGACCCGGGATTGCCCCGGCAATAACGCCAATCGTCACGCCGGCCGCAAGAGCCAGAAAGCTTTCCAGATTTCCAACCAGCGCCAGACCGTTAAGCAGGTTATCGGTTAAACTCACGGAAGCCTCACAAAAATACCCTGAGGGATAGCGACACTGGCAACATGCGCGAAGAACGCATACAGCAGCAGCGGAACAATGAAGGCAGCAATAATGGCCGTCTTCGGATGATGTGTCTTGACCAGAAAGGCCACCGCGACAAAGGCCAGCATTGAGGACCAGACCATGCCGAGCGTATTCATCGCCAGCATGTACAGCACCATGATGACGGCAAAAGCGACAAGACGCATGCTGGCGGAACGGGCTTCCGCATAATCGGTACCAGGCTGGTCAGAGGATGCCTGGGCCATCATCAGTGATCTGGCCACCAGGCCGAGACCAATCAGCCCCATCAGGGCCGCGACGATATAAGGCCAGAACAACGGTGACAGAACGAGTTTCTGTACATTACTTGGTGTCGACACCCACTGTGGAATGGCGAACAGAATCAGGAAAGCGGCGATGACAATTGCAGCGCCGCCGATACCCATCTGCGATCTACGAGTATCCAATTCACTCCCCCCGAGGAATCAGTCGATATGCTATATGTCTGGGGCGCGCCAGGTTGGTTCCCGGCACGCCCCAGACACAACGTCAGTCTTTTAGTTTTCGATCCGCATACCGAGATCGGTGACCAGCTTGTTGAAGACTTCAAGCTGTCCCTCGATAAAGGCCTGCGATTCAGCCGGATCCATCAGACGGATAACCGAACCACGGGATTCCATTTTCTCGACGAAACCCTTGTCCTTCACCGTTTCGGCGAGCCAGCCGCGCCATTTGGTCGCAACATCGTCGGAAATGTCGTCCGGGCCGGCAATACCGGTCCAGCCAACCAGCTTTTCGAGACCCGGCTTGCCCAGATCCTTCGAGGTCGGCGCATCAAAGCCAACGACCGGCTCTGCCGTCGTGACCATCAGCGGACGAAGCTGCTTGTTGGCAACGAAACTGGCCAGCGCCGAGGTGTTGGTGCAAATGAACGTGGCCGTACCGGCGAGAACTGCCGTTGCTGCCGCGCCGCCACCCTTCAGCGGAATGTGCACAGCGTCCTTCACCGGGTTTTCAATACCGAACTGGTTCAGTGCCATGGCACCGGCGATGTGCAGGAGCGAGCCGACACCGGAGGAGCTGTAGCTGATCTTGCCCGGATTGGCTTTTACCTGAGCTGCCAGATCATCCATCGACTTGATCGGTGAATCCATCTTCACTGCGCAGGCGACAGGGTTGATTTCATAAACACCAACGAAACGGAAATCGGAAAGTTTGTACGGCAGTGTCGCCTTCATGGCCGGGTTCACGGTGTGTGAACCGACACGGGCAAACACCATGGTGTAACCGTCACCCGGAGCATTCGCGACCGAGACCGTACCTGTGGCACCACCGGCACCCGTACGGTTGACCATCACCAGCGGGCTGCCGACAGCCTTGCCCAGCGGCTCGGCAATCGTACGCGCCGAAATATCCGTAGCCCCGCCCGGACCGTAAGCAATCACCATCGTAATCGGACGTTCCGGATACTCAGCCATTGCAGTGGCTGCGGTCAGTGTCATTGCCAGAGCGCTTACCGCGCCTGTCAGAATACGTTTCATTGAATCCTCCCTATTAAAAACTGTCTGTTTTCCAGGCCGATTATAAACAGGCAATACGGCCTGTTGCCAATCCATCCTGAAAGCAGCTTAATCTTAAGTCTGCTTTCATGACAGACACAAACTATTACAATTACCGTAAGAAAAATTTACACAACCCGCGGATCCGTCTCCAATGTCGATAAGAATGCTGAAAACGCTGGTGGCGGTGGCCGATCACGGCACCTTCAGTTCAGCAGCAGACTCCGTATATCTGACTCATGCTGCCGTCAGTCAGCAGATGAAGGCGCTGGAAGAAGAATGGCAGCTGGCTTTGTTCGACCGGTCACACCGGACACCAAGGCTGACATCCACCGGACAGGCTGCCGTCGCCCGGGCACGGGAAGTTGTTGCAGCCTATGACAATATTGTCCCTTCGATTGCCGGT
Source organism: Alphaproteobacteria bacterium HT1-32 (assembly GCA_009649675.1). Classification (NCBI taxonomy): domain Bacteria; kingdom Pseudomonadati; phylum Pseudomonadota; class Alphaproteobacteria; species Alphaproteobacteria bacterium HT1-32. Next base: position 767,196 of record WJPL01000001.1, read on the forward strand.
GAAGAAGGGTTGCGGGGCAAGTTCACCATCGGCGCTGTTCCCACTACCCTGACCGGCCTTGTCCCTTTCGCGATTTCCATGCTGCGCGAGGATTATCCTGACATTCATGTCTATGTGGTTCCCGGCGAGACGTCGGATCTCGCCCGGCAGGTTGCCCGCGGCGCCCTTGATGCCGCCATTGTCACCAAACCCCCGATACTCCAGACCGAGCATTACTGGTCACCGATTGCCCATGAACCCATGGAACTGCTGGCCTCGGTAAAGACCGAAAGCAACGATCCCTTTGAATTGCTGTCCACCAACCCCTTTATCCGGTTTTCCCGCAGCGCGGTTGTCGGCGGCATGATCGAAAACTGGCTGCGAACCAAGGGCATCATCGTGCAGGACAGCATGGAGCTTGAAAATCTGGAAGCAATCTCCAGCATGGTGCTTGGCAATCTCGGTGTTTCGATTGCTCCCCGCACCTGCGTCGCCTCGGCTAATCCGCTGCCACTCAAACGAATTACACTCGACCCCGGGGTCTGGTATCGCGAACTGGGCCTGATATCGCGCCCGGACAATGTCCGCATCCGGGTGCTTGAAGCCATGCAGGCAAAACTTCTCCGCGCCGTGGAAGTGGGCGAATTCAAGACCGGCGCGACGAAGACAAAACGGAGCTGACATGACCCCCGAGTATATTCTGTTACTGGCTGCCGGTGCAGCAGCCGGAGGGTTCATCAACGGCCTCGTCGGTTTTGGCACCGGATTGTTCGCCCTCGGTTTCTGGCTCCAGATCATGTCGCCGCTCCACGCTGTTGCCATGGTTCTGGCCATGTCCGTTCTCGGCGGCGCGCAGGGGGTCTTTCTGGTCCGAAAATCAATCAACTGGCCGCGTCTGCTGCGTTTTCTGCTACCTGCAATTGTCGGCATACCGCTGGGTTTCGAACTGCTGAAAGTCCTTGATCCGGCGATTCTGAAAATCGTCATCGCCAGTTTCATGATCCTGTATGGCGGGTTCTTTGCCTTTCGCCGGGGGCTGCCGACCTTTGACCGCCAGACCCGGGTGATTGATTCCATCATCGGCTTTGTCAGCGGCATTCTGGGTGGCGCTGCCGGGCTGTGCGGTGCCCTGCCAACCATGTGGTGCGCCATGCGGCCCTGGCCAAAGGCCGATCAGCGCGCCCTGCTCCAGCCCTTCAATGTCATCATTCTGGGCATCACGATCATTCTGTTCGCCTTCAAGGGTGCCTATGACACCGCCACCCTGCTCAGCATCGCCATCGCGTTCCCGGTCACAACCATCAGTGCCAGAACCGGAATCTGGCTGTTCGGCAAATTGGCAGATGACACTTTCCGGCGGCTGCTTATTCTGCTGATGCTTTTCTCCGGACTTATTCTGCTTGCCCGCGAATTGATCTGACCAACCGACAAGGAACTTCCTCATGAGCGAGAAATCTGTCGCCCCGGTTACCATCGACCGGCTTGATGCACATGTCTTCCGGGCTCCCACGCCCAGACCTGTATCCACATCTTTCGGGGTCATGACCGACCGGCCGGCTGTTTTCGTCCGCGTCACCGATAAAACCGGGGCCTTCGGATGGGGTGAAATTTTTGCCAACTGGCCTGCGGCAGGTGCAGAACACCGGGCGCGGCTGCTGATGGAAGATATCTCCGACCTGGTTCTCGGTGTCACGGTGGAGAAACCGTCCGACCTGTTTTACCGGCTGGAAAAGGCCACCCATACCCGTGCCCTGCAATGCGGCGAATGGGGACCATTCAGACAGGTTATTGCCGGACTGGACATCGCCCTGCATGACCTGTTTGCCCGTCAGGCTGGCAAGTCGATGCGCTGTTTCCTCAATCCGGAAGCCCGGGTCTCGGTGCCAGCCTATGCCAGTGGCATCCATGTTCGCGACGGTGCGGCGACCATCCCCGAACAGCGGACTGCCGGGCATCAGAATTTCAAGGTCAAGATCGGTTTCGACAAGGTTGAAGACCTGAACGGACTCCGCAGTTCAGCAGCGACCCTGCTGCCGGGTGAAAAGTTGCTGAGTGACGCCAATCAGGCCTGGACCCTGACGGAAGCCATCGAGTTCGTTCATGACGCCGCAGATATCGGCCTTGGCTGGCTCGAAGAAGCCATCGGTGCCGACGCCCCCGCAGAAGACTGGCGCAAGCTTGCCGAAGCCAGCAATATCCCCCTGTCAGGCGGTGAAAACATTGCCGGTTTCGGCGATTTCGACGAAGCGATTTCTGCCGGTTCCCTGTCGGTAATCCAGCCGGACATCATGAAATGGGGCGGCTTCACCGGTTGCGTCAAAGTCTCCGAGCAGGCCATCAGGGCCGGCCGTATGCTCTGCCCGCACTTCCTCGGTGGTGGAATCGGCCTCGTCGCCTCCGCGCACATGCTGGCGGCTGTCGGCGGAGATGGCATGCTGGAAGTCGATGCCAACATCAATCCGCTCCGCGATGATTTCGCCGCTGCCGGGAGCCGTATCCGTGACGGTGAATTCCATATCCATGAAGGTCTCGGACTCGGCATCGATACCCTGCCGGAGAGTCTGGAGCCCTTACGAACCCTGTCCCTGACCCGACATCAGTAACAACACGGGCCAAACCCCTTCAAATCTGACAATCAAAAACATCTCTGAGGAAACATATGTCCATCCGATGCAAAGCAACCATCCTGCGCCGCACAGGCGCACCGGCCCCCTATGCCCAGTCAATGCCGCTTTCGGTGGAAGATGTAACCCTCGACCCGCCGGGACCGACGGAAGCCCTGGTGAAGATTGCCAGTGCCGGGCTCTGCCATTCCGATCTCTCGGTCATCAACGGAACGCGGGCAAAGCCGGTTCCTCTGGCCATGGGTCACGAGGGCGCGGGCGAAGTGGTCGAAGTCGGTTCTGCCCTGCGGGACATCAAGGTCGGCGATCCCGTGGTATTCCAGTTCTCGGCCTCCTGCGGGCGCTGCCGGCGCTGCATGGAAGGCCGCCCACAAATCTGCCAGGTCTCCAAGATCACCGGAGCAAAAGGTGAACTGATGGGTGGCGGCACCCGCATCCGCGATGCCGACGGCAACCCGGTTTCCCACCATTCCGGCGTCTCCTGCTTCGCGGAATATGCTGTTCTGGACCGGGGCAGTCTGGTCGTTGTCGACCGCGACGTATCACTGGAATCTGCGGCCGTCTTCGGCTGTGCCGTGATGACCGGCGTCGGTGCGGTCATGAATACCGCCCGTATCCGTCCCGGTGACAAGGTCGCCATTATCGGTCTTGGCGGCGTCGGGCTGAGCGGTGTGATGGGGGCCCGGCTTGCCGGTGCCGAACAGATCATCGCCATCGATCTTGATGAACGCAAATTCCCCCGCGCCATGGAAATGGGTGCAACCCATACCTTCAAAGGCGACGACCCGGAACTGAAGGCCAAGATCATGGACCTGACCGGCGGGGGCGTCGATTTCGCCATTGATCTGGCCGGCGTCGTTGCAGCCATGGAAATCGGTTATGCCATTACGATTCGCGGCGGGGCGCTGGTAACGGCCGGGCTGTCACCGGCAGGCGCTCCCTTCTCGTTCGAACAGGCTGATCTTGTGTCGCAGGAGAAATCAATTCTCGGCAGCTATATGGGATCCTGTGTACCGGTACGCGACATCCCCCGGTTTATTGAACTGCACCGTCAGGGACGGTTGCCGGTTGATCGCCTGATCGACCGGACGATCGGATTTGACCAGATGAATGATGGTTTTGACCGCCTCGCTTCCGGTGAAATGATCCGACAGATTCTGGTACCATAATAACCAGCTATTGCGCGCCGGTGGCCGTGTCATCGGCGCGCAGCAGGCAGATTGCAAAACAGGTCCCCTCCGGACCGGTATCGGTCAGGATCAGGTCACCCTTCATCAGCAGCATGATCCGCTTGGAGATTGCCAGCCCCAGACCGCTGCCTGAATCCGTCTTGTAATTGGCGCTCCATCCCCGCGAAAATTTCTGGAACAGAGTCTCGCGAACATCTGGCGGAATGCCCGGCCCATTATCGCGGAAATAAACCTCGACGGTTGCCGACCCTTCGCTGGAGCGACCAACGCTGATACGGACTTCCGGATCAGTACCCGTGGCGAATTTCGCCGCGTTGGACAGCAGGTTGATACAGACCTGTTTCAGCCGGTCCGGATCACCCAGTACCATCAGCGTGGCGGTGCCCAGTTCATCGCGAACTGCAACCCCCTTGCCCTGTGTCAGGCCACGCATGGCCTCAATCGCACTACGGATCACAGCCGTCGCATCAACCGGCACGGACACGCCTTCCAGCTGACCGTTTTCCAGCCGGCTGAGTTCCAGAATCTCATCCAGCAACCGGGTCAGCCGCTCACTTTCATGCTGGATAACCTCAATAAACCGGCGGGCCTGCGCATCCTCAAGATTCTTTGTGGAGACAAGTATTTCAGAAAAAGACCGGATGGAGGTCATGGGCGTACGCAACTCATGGCTGACCTGACTGAGGAAATCATCCTTCATCTTGTCGAGCCGGGTTAGCTGCTCATTCGCCTGCCGCAGCTTTGCCGCCGTGCCTTCCAGCTCCTTCGATTTGCGTTCAAGCTCGCGGGAATAGCGGATTGCCTGCTGGGTTTCATCCAGCAGGTTGATGACCGCATCAAGCGTGATGGTTTCACCCTGTGCCACCCGGCTGATCAGGGTCCGCGCCGAGGCCGCACCGATGCTGCCGGCAAGCTGGCGTTCAACGTGAGCGATCAGCGCCGGTTCCGGCAGGGGCAGCGGATCAACCCGCCCCTGACGCAGCGCATAATCACGGAAGATTTCATGCGCCCGTTCCCGCCCCAGTATCCGGCTGGTCAGCCGGACCAGATCATCTGTCGTTGCCGACCTTTGCAACGCCCCTTCCATACCGTTGTCACCGGTCCGGAAGGCATCGACAAACAACGCGCTCTGGAGCCGCTCCAGTGGCGAGGCAGACGTAAAGATCGAGACGATCACATAAAGGCCGATATTCGCGGTCATGCTCCAGAACAGGCCGTGAACCAGTGAATCCCAGCCGGTCATGCCGAACAGGGCATCCGGCTTAAGCATGATCCAGCCAAACAGCCCTCGGTCCGTAATATCGACAAACGCCCAGCCGGCACCGGCCATGCTGGGAGCCAGCAGCGTATATCCCCACAGGATAAAACCAGCCATCAGCCCGGCCTTTGCTCCGGCCTTGGTGGCATTGCGCCAGTAGATACCGCCAATCAGGGCTGGCAGAAACTGAGCGACACCCGCGAATGAAATCAGACCGATGGAAGCCAGCGGGTTACTGGTCTCTGTCAGCCGGTAATAGCTGAAACCGAGCGTCAGAATGGCAACGATGCTGATCCGCCGGACCATCAGCAGGGTATTCGAAAAACTTCCCTGCCGCAGTCCGCTGTAGAATGGCAGCCGCAACAGCAGGGGGGCGACAAGATGGTTGGAAATCATGATCGCAAGCGCGATGGAGGCGACGATCACCATCGAGGTTGCTGCCGACAATCCCCCGATGAAGGCAAACAGGGCCAGCCCGTCATGCCCTGCCGACATGGGCACGCTCAGCACAAACAGATCCGGGTTTGAACCGGCCGGCAACAGGGTCAGGCCGGATATCGCAATGGGAATCACGGCCAGGCTGACCAGCATCAGATAAAGCGGAAACAGCCATGATGCCGTTACCAGATGTCGCTCGTTCCCATTTTCCACGACCGCCACCTGAAACTGTCGCGGCAGACACAAGATTGCGGCCGCAGACAGAAAAGTGGTGGCAACCCAGCGGGCTTCAAACCCTTCCGCAAAACTGAACAGTTTAGACGCATCCGCATTCTGTGCCGCCTTGGCGAACAGGTCGGCAAAACCGTCATGCAGCCCAAAGGTCGCAAACAGCGCAATGGCACCAAGACTGAAAAGTTTCACGAAGGACTCAAAGGCGATGGCCGCGACGATGCCCGGATGATGTTCATCCGCACCCAGATTCCGGGTACCGAACAGAATGACAAAGGTCGCCATGCAGACAGCAACCCAGAAGCCGGTATCGCCGATCAGGGTCCATTCCGTCCCTGAACTGGGATTCCAGCCCGAGCCGCCACCCAGCGCATCAAAGCTGGCAGCAACGGCTTTCAATTGCAGCGCAATGTAGGGCGTGATGCCGATCAGCGCGATCAGGGTCACAAGGACAGAGATCGAACTGCTTTTGCCATAGCGTGCAGAAATGAAATCGGCGATGGAGGTAATACGCTGGGCATTCGATATCCGGACCAGTTTGCGCAGCGCAAAAGGCCAGGCCATCAGCACCAGTGTCGGACCAAGATAAATGGTCAGGAACTCAAGCCCGCTGCGCGCCGCCGTGCCAACAGCGCCGTAAAATGTCCAGGATGTGCAGTAAACGGCCAGCGACAGGGTATAGACGACAGGCGAGTTAATCAGCCCGCGCGCACCACGCTTCGCCCGCCGGTCACTGATATAGGCGAGCAGAAACAGGCCGCCCAGATAAAGGCTTGCGATCACGACGATGAAGGCGCCGTTGAGCATCCCCTATTCCTTTCCGGTGCTGGTCTCCGGCGGCGGATCAGGCCGTCTGTCCGGTACTTCGGGCCAGTCGGTATGCCGGGCGTGACGAGCCGCGATAACAGCCGTCATCACAATGCCGACCAGCCAGACGCTGAAGATGAAGATTTGCAGCACGGGAATGCCGAACAGAAAACGGGGCTGATCAAAAATGCCGATATAAGGCGGCATAAACAGCAGCAGGCAGCCCAGCGGCACCAGAAAGGCGAGATCACGAAGGCGTCTGCTTGCCGGCATCTTCCATCCGTTCCTGACCGTTGTTCCTGCCCGTCAGCTTATGGACCTCTTCCACCAGCGTCCGGTTTGAAAATGGCTTTGTCATGAAACCGTCTGCACCAAGATTCTGCATCCGGACACGATCCGACTCCTGACCTTTCGCGGTCAGCACCAGCACAGGTATTGCACTGGTTTCGGGTATAGACCGAAGACGCCGGAGGATATCGAAACCATTAGCCGACGGCAGCATGATATCCAGAATCAGCAGCACCGGCCTGATCGTCTGCATGGTATCGCAAACCATATCCCCATCACTCACCGAACTGATTTCGTAGCCTTCCCGCGACAGCAGAAAGTCCAGCGATTCAACGATGAATGGCTCATCTTCGGCGATCAGTATTCTGTCACCCACGGCCCCTCCCCTCTTTCGCTGTCACCCCTGATCACGCACCCGGTTCGTTCCGGGCATCTTTCTCAGACACGGTAAACTGCGAGAATTTGTTTCATCTACATTGGCGGCGTCACGGGCTGACGTCAATCCGCAGACTTCTGTGACGGCTCCCGCCTGATCGGCGGCACGGCCCGCTGGCCACATCTCTCCCGCGGACAGGACCGGCAATTGAAACCCGTCTTCACCACCGGTCGCTGGAACCCGTCACCATAAACCGTCCGGCTGGCGTTCACCGCTTCGCATCCCAGCATGATGGCATGGACCGTTGGCGGGTTGCGAAAGCCGTCCGTCGGGCGGGAAACCCGCCGGGCAATGAAAAGATAGCGGTCGCCGCCGGGCATTTCTGCCATCTGCGCAACGGTTCTGTCCGGCGACCCCAGCGCCTCATATAGCGCCCAGAGTGGGCAGGCCCCGCCAAACCGCGGCATGCGAAGATCGGGGATGCTGAAAGGTTTCGAAATATTGCCCGCAGGGTCCACCCGCAGGAAAGAGAACGGAATACCTTCACTGCCGGGCCGGCGGAGCGTGACAAGCCGATGCGAGACCTGTTCGATACTGCCGCGAAAGCGCCCGGCCAGCCGCTCGATATCGTATCGTTCGGATTCCGCCGCCTCGAAAAACGCATCATAGGGCATCAGCAGCGCCGCCGCAGCATAGCTTTGCAGGGCATGTCTTGCCCGGTCGCGGGACTCTTCCTTTGTCAGCCGCTCATCACGCACCAGCTCTTCCAGCAGAGGCCCGAACTCCAGACCCGCGAGATGGCGGGCATGACGAAAACGCCGGGTCGGTTCGGGCGCACTTTCATCGAGGTTAAGCACATTCGGCGGCAATGCCGGATCATTGTTGCCGAATGTCAGGGTGATGCCATGCCGCTCGGTCAGGCGGTCGGCAATACTGACCCCCAGCCGTTCATCAAGCTGGCCAAGCTCTCCCCGCAGCCGGTCAACCGCCTCTTCAAGCGCCGGGAAATAGTTGCGGTTCCAGATGATGAAATCATCAGTCTCCTTTTCCGGAGAGCTTCCTTCCGGTCGTCCCCCGTCTCCGCTGAGCAGCTCGATCATGGCCCGCGCATCCGAGCCGAGCTGATCACTCTGCGATGCAATAATTCCGGAAAACCGCTGGCGCGATGCCGGCTCAAGATCGTCCACATCCTGCAGAATTTCCGCGAATGAGCGGATCGACGTAATCTGTGTCAGGATGGCATGGCTGAGTGCCACCAGTGACGGGTCCTGTCCCAGCCGGTCTGACAGAGCCAAAGCCTGCTCCGACATGTTGCGGTAACGGCGATGCAGGATAATCAGGGCCTCTGCCCAGTCTGCATTGCGGGCAACCATTTCCCGGGCGGCATCTTCATCCAGACCTTTCAGATCCTGAACACGGAGGATCGCCTCCAGTTCCTGGATAAGTTCGCCTTCTTCTTCTCCGCTCAGGTCTCTGCGGTCGATATCCAGACAGGCGGCAATGCGTCCCAGCAGGGCACCACCAATCTGCCGCTTGTCATGTTCGATCAGATTCAGATAGGCAGCAGAAATGCCGACATCCTGCGCCAGTGCGGTCTGCGATATCCTGTTTTCCATACGCCGGTGGCGAATTCTCTGGCCGATCGGAAAGCGGGCCATTAGCCCTCCATTTCGCAGTTGCAGCAAAACTGTTAATATATTTACTGATATTCCGGCTGAAAAGTCTACTTTTTACAAGAATTATCAGAGTCTCACTCACCCACTTGATGCCTTGCCCACAACCCTCTACCAGCAATGCAAGGTCGTGCCGGATCATCGTCACGCCGATAAAAAAATTATGGGAGGAACTCCATGACAGACTTCAATAAGGCTTTCTCTCGTCGCACCATGCTTAAAGGTTCGACGATTGCCGCGGGCGCAGCCGTTGCCGCCCCGTCCGTCTTTGTTAAGGGTGCCTGGGCGCAGGAATTCCGGAACAATCCGGGTAACGCCGCATCTGTAAAACTCGGCTTCAACGTACCGCAGACCGGCGCCTATGCCGATGAAGGTGCCGACGAACTCCGGGCGTTCCAGCTGGCCGTCAAGCACCTGAACGGTGAAGGTGACGGCGGCATGATAAACACCTTCAAGCCATCCTCGCTCAAGGGCAACGGTATCCTTGGCAAAAAGGTCGAGTACGTCACGGGCGACACACAGACCAAGTCTGACGCCGCCCGCGCATCCGCCAAGCGGATGATCGAGAAAGACGGTGTGATCATGTTCTCCGGCGGCTCGTCCTCCGGCGTTGCGGTTGCCGTCCAGTCACTCGCTCAGGAAATGGGCGTTGTCTTTATGGCTGGCCTGACACACTCCAACGACACCACAGGCAAGGACAAGAAGCGTTATGGCTTCCGCCATTTCTTCAATGCCTACATGTCGGGTGCTGCTCTCGGCCCGGTGCTGGAAAAGGAAATGGGCAAGGAACGCCGCGCCTATCACCTGACAGCCGATTACACCTGGGGCTGGACCCAGGAAGAGTCGATCAAGAACACCACCGAAGCCCTTGGCTGGGAAACGGTAGCTGCGGTCAAAACCCCGCTGGGTGCCGGTGACTTCTCGCAGTACATCACGCCGGTTCTCAACTCCGGTGCCGACGTGCTGATCCTGAACCATTACGGCAAGGATATGATCAACTCGCTCACCCAGGCCGTGCAGTTCGGTCTTCGTGACAAGCAGGTCAACGGGAAGAACTTTGAAATCATCGTTCCGCTTTACTCGCGCCTCATGGCGCAGGGCGCCGGCGCCAACGTCAAGGGCATCCTTGGCACCACCAACTGGCACTGGTCACTGAAGGACGAAGGTTCTCAGGCATTCGTAAAATCGTTCGGTCAGGAATACGGCTTCCCGCCGTCACAGGCCGCACATACCTGCTATTGCCAGACACTGCTCTATGCCAATGCCTGCGAAACGGCCGGCACCTTCTATCCGCCGGAAGTCATCAAGTCGCTCGAAGGTTTCAACTTCGACGGCCTGGGCAATGGCCCGACCCTGTACCGCGCCGAAGATCACCAGTGCTTCAAGAAGGTTCTGGTGGTGCGCGGTAATGCGGCGCCGACCAGCCAGTTCGACCTTCTCGAGGTCGTGCAGGAAGTACCGACCGAACAGGTCACGTACGACTGGAAGATTTTTGGCGGTGAATTGGGCCCGTATAAGGTCTGAACACAGTCAAAGTCCGGTGTGCCGGCCGTATCCTCCCGATGCGGTCGGTTCACCGGCAGATTTCCTGCGGGTCTGGCTTGATTGTCTGATCTAAACTGATTTCCGGGCCGCCCTACATCAAGGGCGGTCCGTATCGGCTTTCCGGCCGGTAAGATATACTCCACGGTGGGGGGCGCTATGGATGCGATTATACTTCAGATTCTGAACGGCCTGGACAAGGGGGGTGCCTATGCGCTCATTGCCCTTGGCCTGACTCTGGTCTTCGGAACACTCGGCGTGGTCAACTTTGCCCACGGCGCCCTGTTCATGCTCGGCGCTTTCTGCGCCGTGACACTTGAAAAAGTGCTGACGATTTCGAAACGCGTCAAAGATGAAAGCGTCACTTTCTTCGACGCTTACAAGGAACAGCCTTACCTGGAGATCTGGTTCGGCGACATCGGCACCACGATCATCAATTACTCCGTGCCCCTGTCCATTCTGGTCGCGATACCCGTGATGCTGCTGATCGGCCTCGCCATGGAACGCGGCCTGATCAAGCATTTCTACAAACGCCCTCATGCAGAACAGATTCTGGTCACTTTCGGTCTGGCCATCGTTCTGCAGGAAATTGTCAAAGCCTTCTATGGCGCCAATCCGATTCCCCAGCCTGCGCCTGATCCGGTTTCCGGATCTGCCGCAATTGGTGCGCTGTTCGGTCTCAGTGATGCCGTGGTTTATCCTTGGTGGCGGCTGATCTATCTGGCCTTCTCGCTGTCGATCATCGGCTCTGTCTTCGCCTTCCTGCGATATACAACTTACGGCATGGTTGTCCGTGCCGGGATGCATGACCGTGAGATGGTCTCCCTCATGGGGATCAATATTGAACGCCGCTTTACGATTGTCTTCGGACTGGCCGCAGTGGTCGCCGGGGTTGCCGGTGCCATGTACACGCCCATCCTGCCACCTGATTATCATCTCGGGATGGACTTTCTGGTGCTCAGCTTTGTTGTCGTCGTGGTTGGTGGCATGGGCTCCCTTGAAGGAGCTGTGCTGGCCGGTTTCATGCTCGGCATTCTGCAAAGCTTCGCCTCGATGACCGAGGTGAAGGCAATCTTCCCCGGCATCGACCAGATCATCATTTATCTTGTAGCGGTCATTGTGCTGTTGCTTCGTCCTCGTGGCCTGCTCGGCCGTAAAGGCATGATGGAGAGCTGATATGGGCAAAAGCATCCCCACGCCGAAAGGCGACATGATCCTGATGGCGGTCTTCATTATCGCCGTCCTGACCGCCCAGTTCTGGCTTGCACCCTTTGGGGCAGCCTATCCCGACCTGCTGCAGAAGTTCGCGATCTACGGCATTCTTGCCATTGGTTTCAACATTCTGTTTGGTCTCACCGGCTATCTGTCCTTTGGGCATGCAGCTTTCCTCGGTGCCGGTTCCTACGCCGCCGTCTGGTCCTTCAAGCTGCTGACCATGAATGTCATTCCGGCAGTGATCTTCGGCACCCTGATCGGCGGTGTCTTCGCCCTGGCAATCGGGTTTGTCTGTCTGCGACGCTCCGGCATCTATTTCTCGATCCTGACACTCGCTTTCGCACAGATGTCCTACAATCTCGCCTATTCGGTTCTCACACCGATCACCAATGGCGAGACCGGCCTGCAGCTTACGCTCAATGATGCCCGCATCTGGGACCCGGTCGCAGCAGAAGGCAGCGGCATTCCGGCAACCAACGTCTTCGGTATCGAGACCAGTGGCTATCCCGGATATTATTTCTGTGCCGTCATGCTGATCATCTGCTTCTACATTGCGCTGCGGATTTTCCGCTCACCCTTCGGTCTGAAACTGCAGGCGATCAAGTCAAACCAGACACGAATGGCCTATACCGGGTTCTCTACCCGTCCCTACACGCTTGCCGCCTTCGTCATCTCCGGCATGTATGCGGGGCTGGCAGGCTCACTGCTGGCGGTCACCGATCCGCTGGCCGGTGCCGAACGGATGCAGTGGACAGCCTCCGGTGAAATCGTGCTGATGACCATCCTCGGCGGGACAGGAACCCTGCTTGGGCCGATTCTTGGTGCCGGTATCATCAAATATTTCGAGAACATCTTCTCGGCCATCAACGAGCAGGTGTTGCTGAATTTCTTCAACTTCCTGCCTGACGGCCTGGCTGAAGTTCTGGCAACCGTCGTCGGTCTGTTCGTCGGCGAGGGCTGGCATCTGACACTGGGCCTGCTGTTCATGGTCATCGTGATCTTCCTGCCCGGCGGCCTGATGGAAGGTTTCCGTCGGATTTCAGGAATGTTCAGGCAACGACAGCAAACGGGAAGCACCGAACAATCTGCTTCTTCCGCAACCCAGACTTCGAAGTAGGAGCGCAGATATGGTGAATTATGTTCTCGACGTTGAGAATGTCGAAAAGCGCTTCGGCGGACTGGCCGCGCTCAGCAACATCAACCTGAAGATCGAGGAAGGTATAACCCATGCCATCATCGGTCCGAACGGGGCCGGCAAGTCGACGCTGCTGAATGTCTGTGTCGGGCGGATCGAGCCGGACAGCGGGCATGTGCTGTTCGACGGCAAGGATCTCGTTGGCCGTCAGCCACATGAAATCAACCAGATCGGTGTTGCCCGTGTCTTCCAGACACCGGAAATATTCGAAGAACTGTCGCTGCTGGAAAATGTCATGGTCCCGGCACTGGCAAAACGCGACGGCGCCTTCCGGTTCAACCCCTTCACCTCGATGCGCAAGGAAGCCGGTATTCGGGACGAGGCCGAAAGCATCCTTGAAGAGCTCGGCCTGATCGAGAAGAAGGATACCAATTCCGGATCGCTGTCCCGGGGCGACAAGCGGCGGCTGGAACTGGCGATGTGTCTGGTTCAGCATCCGCGCCTGCTGCTGCTGGATGAGCCAACCGCAGGCATGTCCCGGCATGATACCAACAGCACGATTGATCTGCTGATGCGGATCAAGCAACGCGGCATGACCAAGGTTATCATTGAACATGACATGCATGTGGTCTTCTCGCTGGCCGACCGGATTTCAGTGCTGGCACAGGGTCAGATCATCGTTGAGGACAAGCCGGAGAACATCCGCGGCAATGCCAAGGTTCAGGAAGCCTATCTCGGGGGGGCGCATTAATGTCTGACATCATCACAACCGCCAACCCGAACGTGCAGCCCGTCAACACCGACGCCTATTTCTACGTCAAGGACCTGCACGCCTATTACGGTGAAAGCTATATCGTTCAGGGCGTCAGCTTCGACGTTAATGAAGGCGAGATTCTCGCTCTGCTGGGCCGTAACGGTGCTGGAAAGACCTCCACACTGCGCGCCATCGCCCGGGCTTATGCTCCGGAGGTACGCAGTGGCGAAATTGTCCTGAACGGCGAAGCCATCCATAAATTACCCGGCCATGAAGCCGCCCGGCGCGGTATCAACCTGGTGCCGGAAGACCGCCGGATCATCCCCGGCATGACGGTTCAGGAAAGCCTTGAACTGGCTCAGATCGCCCCGCCCGTCGGCTGGCCTATCGAACGCATCTATGAACATTTTCCCCGTCTCGCAGAACGCCGCGGCCAGGAAGCTGTCACCATGTCCGGCGGGGAACAGCAGATGCTGGCTGTCGCCCGCGCGCTGGCACGGGACCTCAAGCTGCTGCTGCTGGATGAGCCCTACGAAGGTCTCGCCCCGGTTATCGTTCAGGAAATCGAACGCATTCTGCATGATGTCCGCAAGCTCGGCATCACCACCATCATCGTCGAGCAGAATGCCATTGCAGCCCTGAACCTCTCGGACCGGGCCATCATTCTGGACATGGGGGAAGTCGTCTTCCAGAGCACCGCAAAGGAAGTCCTCGAAAACGAAGATATCCGTCACGAATATCTCGCGGTCTGACCGGGGGATCCGGCGAAAGCCGGACCATCCGGGATTTGCGGCGGGGAAGTTCTAGCTGTCACCCATGCGGAGCGCCGCGAGGAAGGCGCTCTGGGGGATTTCGACCTTGCCGAACTGACGCATCTTCTTTTTCCCCTTCTTCTGCTTTTCCAGCAGCTTCTTCTTACGCGTGATGTCACCGCCATAGCATTTCGCGGTCACGTCCTTGCGCATGGCAGCCACCGTCTCGCGGGCAATCACCTTGCCACCAATCGCCGCCTGAATGGCAATCTTGAACAGCTGCCGGGGAATCAGGTCTTTCAGCCGCTCACAGATCTGACGACCCCGTGATTCGGCCTGACCCCGGTGGGTCAGGAAGGAAAGCGCATCGACCGGTTCAGCATTTACAAGGATCGAGACCTTTACCAGATCCGACTCCATATATTTGTCGAGCTGGTAATCAAAGCTGGCATAGCCACGGGTAATGGATTTCAGCCGGTCATAGAAATCGAAGACCACTTCGTTCAGCGGCAGGCGATAGACCGCCATCGCCCGGTTACCGGCATAGGTCAGTTCCATCTGTTCGCCGCGCCGCTCGGTGCAGAGCCCCAGAATACCGCCGAGATATTCATCCGGTGTCAGAATCGTCGCCTTGATCCAGGGTTCTTCAATGAAGTCGATCTTCGTCACATCCGGCATATCCGCCGGGTTGTGCATCTCGATCACCTCACCCCCGTTCATATGCAGGCGATAGACCACGCTGGGGGCTGTCGTGATGAGGTCGAGATCGAATTCGCGTTCCAGCCGCTCCTGAATGATTTCCAGATGCAGCAGACCAAGGAAGCCACAGCGAAAGCCGAAACCGAGAGCAGCCGAGGATTCAACCTCATACTCGAAACTGGCATCATTGAGGCGCAGCTTGCCCAGCGCATCCTTCAGGTCTTCATAATCATCAGCATCAACCGGGAACAGACCGCAGAAGACAACCGAGATGGACGGTTTGAAGCCTGCCAGCGCCTTGTCTGTCGGACGTTTCTCCTCGGTGATCGTGTCACCGACCTGACAATCCGCAACCTGCTTCATACCGGCAGTAATGAACCCGACTTCACCGGCCTTCAGGCTTTGTGACATTTCCTTTTTCGGCCGGAAAACCCCGACCTGTTCGACCGGATGCACCGCCTCCGTCGACATCAGCTTGATCTTCATGCCCTTGCGGACTTCGCCTTCCATCACACGGACAAGAATGATGACACCCAGATAGGGGTCGTACCAGCTGTCGACCAGCAATGCCTTCAGCGGTGCCGTGACATCACCTTCCGGTGCAGGCAGGCGGGTCACGATGGCTTCCAGTACGTCCTCGATGCCAAGTCCGGTCTTGGCAGAGGTCATCACCGCATCGGAGGCATCAATCCCGATAACATCCTCGATCTGTTCCTTGACCCGTTCCGGCTCTGCCGCCGGCAAATCGATCTTGTTGAGGACCGGAACGATCTCGTGATTGTTGTCGATGGCCTGATAGACGTTGGCCAGTGTCTGCGCCTCGACACCCTGTGTCGCATCAACGATCAGCAGCGAGCCCTCACAGGCCGCCAGCGAGCGGGAAACTTCATAGGCAAAGTCGACATGGCCCGGCGTGTCGATCAGGTTCAGCTGATAGGTTTCGCCATCATTGGCTTTATAGTCGAGCCGGACACTTTGTGCCTTGATGGTAATACCGCGCTCACGCTCGATTTCCATGTTGTCGAGCACCTGCTCCTGCATCTCGCGCTGGGTCAGGCCACCGCAGGACTGGATGAGCCGGTCGGCCAGCGTCGACTTGCCATGATCGATATGGGCGATGATCGCGAAATTTCTGATGTGCGAGAGCTTTGTCATGAACGGCTATTTATCAAAGCCGGAGGCCCCGGTCACGCGGACTTATCGGGAGAAATGCACGCATTTGCGGATTATGCCCGATCCGCTCGCTCCGACGGAGGCCGGGAAGCACCGGGTATGGTGAAACAGGCCCGGATTTCCTACACTCCCGGAATGCCAGATTTCACTTTTGAGCGCGCCGCCGGGCATCCTGTTGCCGGCATTGATGAAGCCGGTCGCGGCCCCTGGGCCGGGCCGGTGGTTGCCGCTGCCGTCATTCTTGGCGAAACAGATTTACCTGCTGACATGCTGGCGCTGCTGGACGATTCAAAAAAACTGACAGCGAAACGACGGGATTTGCTGTTCGACCGGATCACGGGGGCTGCACTGGTGGGAATCGGCATGGCAGATGTCACCGAGATCGACGAACTGAACATCCTCAACGCCACCTATCTCGCCATGCAACGGGCCGCCGGCAATCTCCCGATTGCTCCGGCCTCTGTGCTGGTCGACGGCAACCGCCTCCCCGAACTGCACTGCCCGGCACAGGCCATTGTAAAGGGTGACAGCAAATGCTTCTCCATCGCCGCCGCCTCAGTGATCGCCAAGGTGTTCCGTGACCGGCTGATGAGCGAACTTGCCGAAACCTATCCCGGTTATGGCTGGGAACGGAATGCCGGTTACGGAACGGCTCAGCATCAGGCTGCTCTAATAGAGCATGGTATTACTCCGCATCACCGGAAGAGTTTTAAGCCGATTGCTGCGATTATTACATAAGAAATACTATATATTGTGTTTACTTACTGTTAACTATAAATAAATATTGACCGTTGAATCTGCCGGACTCAATGTCCGCGCATGAGAAAGAACGAACCAAAATTACCCTTGAATCAAGTGCTTGCCGGTGACTGCATCGAAATGATGAATGCACTGCCGGAAAAGTCCGTTGATCTTATATTTGCTGATCCTCCGTATAATTTGCAGTTGGGTGGCGAACTCTTGCGCCCGAATAACAGCAGGGTGGACGGGGTTGAGGATGCCTGGGACCAGTTCGACAGCCTGAAAGTCTATGACGACTTCACAACGGCCTGGTTATCTGCGGCAAAACGCATCCTGAAAGATGACGGATCACTGTGGGTTATCGGTTCCTATCACAATATTTTCCGGGTTGGCGCAACGCTGCAGGATCTTGGCTACTGGATCCTCAATGACGTGATCTGGCGCAAGACCAACCCGATGCCGAATTTCCGTGGCCGTCGCTTTACCAATGCGCATGAGACGATGATCTGGTGCTCAAAGGGTCAGGACGCGAAATACCGCTTCAATTACGACGCCATGAAGGCGCTGAACGAAGACCTTCAGATGCGTTCCGACTGGCTGCTGCCGATTTGCAGCGGCGGCGAGCGCCTGAAGAAAGAGGGCAAGAAAGCCCACGCCACACAGAAACCCGAATCATTGCTGTACCGCATCCTGCTGGCCTGTTCAGAGCCCGGCGATGTGGTGCTCGACCCCTTTTTCGGCAGCGGGACAACCGGTGCCGTCGCGAAAAAACTCGGCCGCAACTATATCGGCCTCGAACGGGAGCAGGAATACGTGACCCTCGCCACAGAACGACTGAAGACCATCAAACGCACCGGCGACATCTCGCTGCTCTCCACGCCGTCCAAGCGCAACGAACCCCGTGTCCCCTTCGGTACACTGGTTGAACGTGGCCTGCTGAAGCCCGGCGATGTACTGACCGACGGTCGTGAACATGTCAGCGCCCGTGTTCGCGCCGACGGCACCATCATTTCATCCGATCATCGTGGTTCGATTCACAAGGTCGGGGCTGCCGTTCAGGGCGCACCCGCCTGTAACGGCTGGACCTACTGGCATTTCCAGTCCGGCTCCAAACGCGTGCCGATTGATATCCTCCGCCAGAAGGTGCGGGCCGAACTGCACTGATCCGCACAGATTTCATCCGTATCGACAAAGCCTCTCCTCATCCTGAACCTGTTTCAGGACGAGGGCGTTCCGGGATGACATAGAAGACGGGAAAGTCTGTTTCTCTTCAGATATCCAGCAGCAGTTTGCCCCGGCTTTGCCGACCTTCCAGTGCGCGTTGTGCCTCAGCGGCCTCTGCCAGTGGCCAGCGCCGGTCCAGCGTCACCTCCAGCCGGCCTTCCTCATGCAGGCGAAACAGATCAGTGGCCCGCGCCCGCCGGGTGGCTGCGTCCGGGATATAATCCGCCAGATGCGGCCGGGTAAAAAAGACTGACCCGGCCTCGGCCAGACCAAGCGGCGAGACCGCCTCAACCGGCCCGGATGCAGCACCGAAATTCACCAGCGTCCCCCGCTTGCGCAGTGATTTGAGTGAATTATCGAATGTCGCCTTGCCGACAGAATCATAGACCACATGCACACCTTCCCCGCCGGTAATCTCTGCCACCCTCTCAGCAAAATTCTCCTCGTTATACTGAATCACATGATCCGCGCCCCGGTCGCGGGCAATTGCGGCTTTCTCTGCTGACCCTACCGTGGTTATCACCGTCGCTCCCCGGATTTTGGCAAGCTGGATCGCCAGTTGTCCGACACCACCGGCACCTGCATGAAACAGACAGGTCTGTCCCGGCTGCAACGGAAACAGCGAATGGGTGAGGTAATGAGCCGTCGATCCTTGCAACATCAGGGCCGTCGCCACATCCAGACCAACCGTTGACGGCACCGCTGTCAGTTTCCAGGCCGGCACCACAGCATATTCGGCATAAGATCCGAGGTTGAGGCAATAGGCCACCCGGTCACCGACTGCCAGATCCTGCACCCCCTCACCCAGCGCTTCAACGACACCGCCCCCCTCCATACCAATGATCAGGGGCAGGGTCTGGGCATAGGTATCAGACTTCTTGTACAGGCCGGAACGGACGTAGATATCAATGAAGTTCAGACCCGCAACCGACTGACGGACCAGCACTTCACCTGCACCGGGGGACGGCACCGGCATATCAGCGAGGACCAGCTGATCCGCTTCACCATAAGCACGGACAACTACCGCCTTCATGCTGCGGCCCTGTCTCTGCCGGAGAACGGCTCACCTTCACGCCCCCTGATCTGGGTGCGGTGCATGATGCGGCGGGCTGCAGGGTCGAACGGGTCACGTCGATGCATGGTGCAGCGGTTATCCCAGATCAGCAGGTCACCCGGCTGCCAGCTGTGATGCCAGGCAAATTCCTCACGCGCTGCATGGGTCCAGAGTTCATCCAGCAGGGCATCAGATTCCGCGACCGACAGTCCGGCAACCCAGGCATAGAGCCGGCGACCGAGATAAAGCGCCGGACGGCCGGTTTCCGGGTGATACCGTACAATCGGATGCAGCTGCCCCGGCGAGGTTGTGATGTCATCCACCGCACTGGCTCCCTGGCGACGATATCCGGCGCTGTTGGTGGTCGAATCATGCTTGATCTGTAATCCGTCAACGCGCCGCCGCAGATCATCCGGCAAAGCCTCATAAGCCGCATACATGTTCATGAACCCCGTCTTGCCTCCCGCTGGCGGTGTTTCCAGACAATGCAGCATGCTCGCCATCGGCGGAGCCGGAAGATAGTTCATGTCTGTATGCCATACCGCTTCCCCGGCCCCCAGACTGCCGATCGCCTCCCCTTTTTCGATTACATTGGAGATAACAAAAACCTCTGCAAAGCCGGAGGCATGGCGCTGGCCATTCTCATTCGGCGGCGCAATATCAAGTTCACCGAACCGTCGGCTGAATGCGACCAGATTGCTGTCGTCGAGCGTCTGGTTGCGAACCAGTACGACCTGATGATCCAGCCATGCTGAGTAGAGTGTCGCAAAATCACCGTCGCTGATTGAGGAGAGGTCGACTCCCCTGACCTCTGCTCCGATGACATCCGAGACGGGATGAACTGTTACGGCCTGATGCTTTGTCATGGTCACTCCTCCTGATTCTTTTCTGATGTCTGGTAGCACTTTGCGAGATCGTCTGCGGCGACTTTCAGCCGCTGGAAATGTTCTTGTGCGCGCCCAAGCGGCAGACGAAAAACCGGGGCATGAACGGACAGGGCAGCTATCGGACGCCCCCCGGCATCCGGAACCGGCACCGCGATACCGATCAGCCCGGTCATGTTTTCTTCATGATTCAGGGAATAGCCACGACTGCGGATCAGCCGGAACTGGTCTTCCAGCGCGGCCATATCAGTAATGGTGTTATCCGTATAACGTTCCAGCGGGCCTGAAATCAGACGTTCCCGGGTCCGTTTCGGCAGCCATGCAAGAAACAGTTTCCCCATGGCTGTCGCATGCAGGGAAACATGACTGCCCGCCGCCAGTTGCATTCGCAGCGGCCAGTCGCATTCGACACGGTGAATATAAAGCACCTGCGACCGGTCCATAACGCCGAGATTGCAGGTTTCGTTGATATCCGCCACCAGCCGCCGCAGGACCGCATCGACCGGCGCAATCCGGGCTCCTGCCTGCAGGGCAGCCAGCCCGACATCAATGGCACGATGGCCCACCAGATAGTGATCCTTTTCCGGATCGCGTTGCAGCAGACCGGTTTCCAGCAGCTGGCCGGTCAGGCGATGCGCAGTCTGGCGGGGCATGTCGAGCTGACGGGCGATCTCGGCCAGCGAGACCGGCCCCGGTGACGCCATCACCACATCAAGAATGGCCAGCGACTTTGCCAGCGCCGAGCCCCGGAGACTGTCCTGCGATACATCATTCATGGCAGGATCATCAGCAGGACCAGACCATTGAACAAGTCATATCCGGGACACAGCGTCCCGGTTTCTGGAATTTATGTCGGTTTAGTCGAGATCATCCTCGATCCGGTCCATGTCTTCATCCGACAGTCCGAAATGGTGGCCGATTTCATGGATCAGCACATGGCGAACGATATACCCCAGGTCTTCCCCGGTTTCGCACCAGTAATCCAGGATCGGGCGACGGTAGAGGAAAATCATGTCCGGCTGCCGGGCGACACCGCCGCCTTCACGCTCACCGAATGGCACACCGCTATAAAGGCCAAGAATATCAAACGGCGTATCGAGTTCGAGTTCCGCGCAGATATCATCATCCGGCAGTTCCTCAACCAGCACGGCAACACCCGCCGTGTAGCACAGCAACGCAGGGGGAATAATCTCCAGCGCCTGTTCGGCAAGGGCGGTGAGGTCTTCAAGGCTCGGGGGTAACAGATCAGGTTTCATGTCGCTGATATAGCGCAGAATAACTGAAATGCACTCCTTACTCTGCCAGCAGCGGCAAACGAATGCGGGCGCGCAGTCCGCCCTGCGGTGAACGCGACAGATCAATGTCACCGCCATGCCCGCGAATGATGTCCCGGGCAATCGTCAGACCAAGGCCGACCCCTCCGGTTTCCGGATTACGCGACTGGTCCAGACGAACGAACGGTTTGAAGACTTCCGCCAGCTGGTCATCCGGAATACCCGGCCCGTCATCATCAATAATAATCTCGACTGATTGCCGGCGGAGCCCGGCCCGCAGACTGACATGGTCGGCATAGCGCAGCGCGTTGGCGATCAGGTTCGTCACCGCCCGGCGAAAGGCGACACGTTTCAGCGGCAGGCGGATATCACCCTCGACATGCAGATCAATCGCCTCACCACTGCGCTGGTTGCGGCTGACCACATCACTCAGTTGTTCCCTCAGATCAGCCATCGCCGGTTCTTCCCGGCCTTCACCGCGGGCGAAGGCAAGATAGCCCTCGATCATATGCTCCATTTCAAGGATATCTTCATTCAGCGCACCCGCCGCCTCGCCATCACCCAGCATGGCCACTTCCAGTTTCATGCGGGTCAGTGGCGTGCGGAGGTCATGACTGACCCCGGACAGCATATCGGTGCGTTGCTGAATATGCCGCTTGATCCGGTCGCGCATTTCCATGAAGGCAATCGCTGCTTCACGCACCTCGGTCGCACCTTCCGGTTTGAACCGGGGGACTTCCCGATCCAGCCCGAAGGCTTTCGCAGCCACCGCCAGACGCCGGATCGGTCGGACCTGATTGCGCATGAAGATCATCGCCACCGCAAACAGGATCAGGGATGTCCCTACCATCCAGATGACAAACACATAGGTGGTCGAGCTGAACAGGCGCTTGCGCGGGGCAAGCACGGTCATGACCCCGTCCGACAGCTGGATGCGCATCAGTATCTGGCGGTCGCCCTCTTCCGGGTTCAGCTCGAACGGACGTCGCACCCGCTCCTCCAGCGACTTCGCCAGGGCCTTACCCATCATCCCGAAATCTTCCAGATGATGCCGGTTCTCCAGAATTTCTCCGGGGCTCATCTCAACCCGCAATTCCATCCGGTCACGTGCCCGCTTGATGATCCATGCCTGATTTTCCGGTCCGGGATAGTCGCGCATATGGTCCAGAATGATCGCGACATCACCCGCCACCCCGTTCGCCAGACGCCGGGTAACCGTATCCCAGTGGGTTTCAAAGAAGATCGCCGTGGCAACCACCTGCAACAGAATCAGCGGCATCACGATAATCAGGACAGCACGTCCAAGCAGGGATTTCGGCAGGAACCGTTTCAGTGAGTTCATGCCCGCCCCGGCTTCAGGACATAGCCCTGTCCACGTACCGTATGCAGATATCGCGGCATCCGCGGGTCGTCTTCAAACTTGCGGCGCAGGCGTGTTACCTGAACATCAATCGCCCGGCTGTCGGCATCAAGCCCCGCCGCCTCACAGAGCATTTCCCGCGACAGGGTTTCGCCGGGCCGGTCCGCCATGATTTGCAGCAAGGCACTTTCGGCAGAGGTCAGATGAACCGGCTGTCCATCCTCGTACAGCATCCCCCGACCGGTATCGAACAGGAACCTGCCCAGCCAGACCCGGCTGTCGGCAGCGTTCTCCGGTGGCAGATCCGGCGGGCCGACACGTCTCAGGATCGAATTGATCCGCAACACCAGTTCCCGCGGTTCAAACGGTTTGGTCAGATAATCATCTGCGCCGCGCTCCAGCCCTTCGATACGGTTTTCATTCTCCCCCATCGCGGTCAGCAGCAAAATCGGCACCGTACTGGTCTGGCGCAGGTCGCTGGTCAGTTCAAAGCCGTTTTTCCCCGGCATCATGACATCCAGCACGACAAGATCGACGGCAAAATTCTGAAGCTTCTGCTGGGCATCCGCCGCATCCTCGGCAGAGGTCACCATGAAGCCGTTATCCGTCAGATACTTGTTGAGGAGATTGCGGAGCCTTGTGTCGTCATCGACAACAAGTATGTGAGGCGCGTCTTCAGTCATCGCCGTCGGTTCAGGCCCGCCTCAACCGGGCAGGCAGGCCGTCCGGCGGGTCCGTGTCATCTTCCAGCGAAGCCGAGACACCGGCTGAATCATCGATCATACCCAGCAGCACACTGCGGAACCCGTCAACCGCCTCGGCCCCGGCTTCCCGATAGGCGCGGGCCATGCGGGCACGCTGGTCCGCCGTCAGCCGGCGCTCCAGCGCGTCGCCCTGCTCGGTCAGGCACAGCAGGCGCTTTCGCCGGTCAACTTCATCCGTACGCTGCGAGACATAGCCTTCCCGGACCAGCTGCCCCAGAACACGCGACAGGCTTTGTTTCGTGATGCACAGAATGGTCAGCAGCTCGCTCACCGTAATGTCCGGATTGCGGCCGATGAAATAGATCGCACGGTGGTGCGCGCGGCCCAGACCGATCTCGGCCAGAATGGCGTCAGGGCCTGCTGTAAAGTCGCGATAAGCGTAAAACAGCAGCTCAATTCCCTGCCGCAATTCCTCCTCCCGGAGAAAAAGCGGGTTTACGCCAGAGGGTTTCGTCGTTTTGATATCAGGCATGTGTTCTACGCATGGAAATAATTGGTCAGCACTGTTGACTTATTCTCCAGTGGAATGTTACAACCAAACTCGTAAACGCGACATATTCTAACAGCCGGAAACAAAAAAGATGGCAATGATTCCATTTGACGACCGTGACGGCCTGATCTGGTACAACGGCGAATTCGTGGACTGGCGTGATTCCAAAGTCCATGTTCTGACGCATGGCCTGCATTATGCAAGCTGTGTTTTCGAAGGCGAGCGCATGTATGCCGGACAGATTTTCAAGCTGGCCGAACATACGGAGCGTCTGGTGAAGTCTGGCAAGATCCTCGGCTTCGATCTTCCCTACAGTGTTGATGAGCTGAATGCGGCCAGTCACGAAACCTGCGTCAGGAATGGTATTCAGGACGGCTATATCCGCCCGGTCGCGTGGCGGGGCAGTGAAATGATGGGTGTATCGGCCCAGCATAACCGCATCAATGTTGCCATCGCCGCCTGGGAATGGCCCAGCTATTTCACCCCGGAAGCCCGCATGAAAGGCATCCGGCTGCAGATTTCGAAATGGCGTCGCCCGGCACCGGACACGGCACCGACAAATTCCAAGGCCGCCGGCCTGTACATGATCTGCACCATGTCGAAGCATGATGCAGAGCGGGATGGCTATGATGACGCCCTGATGCTGGATTATCGCGGTCAGGTGGCAGAAGCCACCGGAGCCAACATCTTCCTCATCATTGATGGCAAGATTCACACCCCGACACCGGACTGCTTCCTCGACGGCATCACCCGCCGGACGGTCATCGCCCTGGCAAAGGCCCGTGGCTATGAAGTGATCGAACGGGTCATCATGCTGGAAGATTTCGAGAAGGCGCAGGAAGTGTTCCTGACCGGCACCGCAGCGGAAGTTACCCCCGTCAGCGAAATCGGTCCCTACAAGTTCACGCCCGGCGACATCTGCAAGAACATGATGGCCGACTACGACATCGAAGTGCGGAAACATTCGAAAGCTGCCGCCGCCGAATAGGTATAACGCAGCCTCGACCGACAACGAAAACCCCTGCCCTGACCGGCAGGGGTTTTTATTTACGCGTCAGATAGCCGGAAAATCAGACAGCATCGCGGAGTTTTTCGGCGGTCATCAGGTCGACGCTGACCAGCTGACTGACACCGCGCTCACCCATGGTCACGCCAAACAGGCGGTCCATGCGGGCCATGGTCATGCGGTGGTGAGTGACCACCATAAAGCGGGTGTTGGAGGTTTTGGCGATTTCTTCCACCAGACGACAAAAACGGTCGACGTTGGAATCATCGAGGGGAGCATCGACCTCATCCAGCACACAGATCGGCGCCGGGTTGGTCAGGAAGACGGCAAACAGCAGCGCAATGGCCGTCAGCGCCTGTTCACCACCCGACAGCAGTGACAGTGCCTGCAGGCGCTTGCCCGGCGGGCTGGCCATGATTTCAAGTCCGGCATCAAGCGGATCATCTGATTCCGTCAGGCTGAGATGCGCCCGTCCACCGCCGAACAACCGGGTGAACAGTTCCTGAAAGTTCCTGTCGACGGTCTGGAAACTGGCCAGCAAGCGTTCGCGGCCTTCCTTGTTCAGGGCTGAAATGCCCTGCCGCAGCTTTGCAATCGCCCGCGTCAGGTCTTCCCGCTCTGACAGCATGGTTTCCATCTGCTCGGTCAGTTCAGTGGCTTCCTGTTCTGCCCGCAGATTGACCGGCCCCATATTATCGCGTTCCCGCTGCAGGCGCTCAAAGCGTCGTTCGGCCTCGTCCGAGGATGGCAGCGGCTTTTCCGGGTCCAGTTCGGCGATCCGCGGCAATGTCTGCGGGCCGGTTTCCAGCCGTTCGCGAATCTGACGGGCCAGGTCGCGCAATTCATTGTCGCCATGTTCAACGCTGGCTTCGGCACGCCCCCGCAATTCACGGGCCTCCGACAAGGCAGCCTCCAGCTGGCGAAGCTGCTTGTCCGCTTCACCCAGTCCGGTTTCGGCAACCGCCAGCTTGTCGGCAACTTCCTTCCGGTTCACCTCTGCGGTTTCCAGCTGCCCGGACAGGGCACGGCGTTTGTCATTAATCTCACCGGGCTGGGACGAGATCAGCTCCAGCTTCTGCTTTGCTTCATCCAGTCGCTCTGCCAGTTCTTTCAGGCGAGAGGTTGCACCACCGGCCCGGTCAGACCAGCTTTTCCGTTCTGCCGCGATCGACTCAAGCCGCCGCCTGCGTTCAGCCGCCTCGCGCATCAGCCCGTCCAGATGGCTCTGCGCAGACAGCAGCATGTTACGGGCTTCTGCCAGATCACCCCGGATGCGGTTGGCCTGTTCGACCAGCGCCGCACCATCTGTCATCTTTGCCTGTGCCTCGCGGGCCGCATCCAGTGCGGTTGAAATCTCGTTGCGCTCAGTCTGCAGGGTCGTTGCCGTCTCCCGTAATGCATCAAGCCGGGTGGTGGTTGCCGCGGCCTTTTCCCGCAGGCGGGCTGCCGTTGTCCGGGCGATCTCCAGATCCTGCTCACCATTACGCAAATGCTGGCGTGCGGCCTGTTCGTCCGCCAGCGCAGCCGTTGCCGCTTCCTTCGCCTGCTCGGCAGATTCAAGAGCCGCTGCCTGCCGGGCTGCAGACTGCTCAATCTGGGCTCGCAATTCCTTCAGGCGGTTGCGCTGTTGCAGACGTATCGCAGCGGCCGTCGGTGCATCGGCCCGGACCCGATAGCCATCCCAGCGCCAGAATGCACCATCACGGGTCACCAGCCGCTGGCCGGGGGCAAGACCGGCCTGCAGACGGTCGCCTGTCTCCACATCAGCCACCAGTCCGATCTGGGCCAGACGACGGGCCAGGGCGACCGGGGCATCCACCCCCTTGCCGAGAGGCTCCGCACCCGCCGGCAGTTCCGCCTGATCAGAATAAGCGGGTAAGGTTCGCCAGTGTTTCGGTGCCGCCTCGTCCAGCGGCAACTCAAGCTCCTCAATCGCCGCACCCAGCGCCGTTTCCATTCCCTTCGGCACGGTGACGGCATCAATCAACGGCGGGAACAGATCATCAGAGCTGCTGCCCAGCACCTGCGTCAGCGCCTTCTCCTCAGCCTGCAACACCGCCATACCGGCATTGATTTCCTGCTGTGCCTCAACCGCTGCACCGCGCTTTTCCTCCGCCTCAGCGCGGGCTTTCTCTGCCGCCTCCAGCGCCGTTCGTGCGGCAGCCACCACTTCCAGCCCGGTGGCTTCGGCTTTCTCGCTGTCTTCAAGCTGACCGGCAGCAACCGCATCTGCTTCTACTGCGGCGATCTGCTTTTCCGTTTCCTCCAGCCGGGTGACGGCACGACGCAGGCGGTTTTCCAGATCGGCAATCCGCCGGTTGGTTTCCACCCGCGCGGCTTCTTCATTGGCGAGCCGGGTCGTCAGACCATCCAGTTCGCTCTCCAGCCCGGTAACTTTCTCGCGTGCTGCGGTCACCGTTGCCTGTGCCGTCGCCTGTGCTTCGCTCTCGCCGGCGCGGGCTTCCTCAATGGTCGTTGATTCCGCCGTCAGCCGTTCAATGGCTGCGGTCGCATCCGTCGCCAGTGCCTGTTCACGTTCGGCATCCCGTCCGATCTGGGCAATCCGGTTTTCGGTCTCACGCCGGGCGACGGAAACACGCTGCTCGTCTGCATCCAGCCGTTCCCGTTCCAGGGTCAGCCGCTGCACAATAGCTGCGGCCTCGGCCTCCGCCTGTCGCAGGTCGGGCAGCAGGGCCGCAGCCCCGGTCTGTTGTGTCGAGGCACCGGCAACAGCGCGGGTCAGGTCATTGACCGTATTGCGCAATTCGCCAAAGGTTGCCCGCGCCTTGTCGAGATTGTCGGATGCCAGCGTCCAGCGCAGATGCAGCACCGTCGCCTCCGCCTTGCGGATCTGTTCGGAAAGATTGCGATAGCGGATGGCCTGACGGGCCTGACGCTTCAGGCTTTGCAACTGGGTCTCGATGGTCGCAACGACATCTTCCAGCCGTTCCAGATTGGTCTCTGCACCGCGCAGCCGCAACTCAGCTTCATGCCGCCGGGAATGCAGGCCCGTAATACCGGCAGCTTCTTCCAGCAGAGACCGGCGATCCGTCGGCTTGGCCGCAATCAGTGCGCCGATCCGCCCCTGACTGACCAGCGCCGTTGACCGTGCCCCGGTGGCCGCATCTGCAAACAGCAGCTGCACATCCCGCGCCCGGCTTTCCCGGCCATTGACCTTATAGACCGAACCCTGTCCCCGGTTGATCCGCCGGGTCACCTGCAATTCGTCGGCATCATTGAACATGGCGGGGGCAGTGCGGTCACTGTTATCCAGTTCGATCAGCACTTCCGCAACATTGCGGGCCGGGCGGGACTGACTGCCACCAAAGATGACATCATCCATCTCCCCGCCACGCATCTGCTTGGCAGAGGTCTCACCCATCACCCATTTCAGGGCTTCAACCAGATTGGATTTACCGCAGCCGTTCGGGCCGACAACACCGGTTACACCCGGTGCGATCTGCAATTCCGTCGGATCGACGAACGACTTGAAGCCGGTAAGTTTCAGCCGGTTGAACCGCACAGATCCACTTGTCCCCTATCGTTGCAGCCAGCCGTTATCCTCTCTCCCCCGAGAGGATAACGGGTTTTGACGGCTTGCGTCAGTTTGTCTTGTCTTCAACAGCCTCGGTCAGATTCTTCACGACATCCGCACCGCTTTTTACGGTAACAAAATCTGTGGCATCTTTGCCATAGACAACCAGACTCGGCGTGGCATTGACCTTGTAGAGTTCAACACCTTCCTGCTGGGCGGCCAGAATGCCATCCTGAAGTTCCGTATTCTCAAGGCAGGATTTCAGGCTCTCGCCATTGATACCGGCGATGCGACCGATTTTCAGCATCTCGTTGATGAACTGGTCTTCATCACGAACGGCCCATTTCGCCTGTGATTTGAACAGAATTTCGACAGTGCCAAAGAAACGCGGACCGCCTGTCGGATCGACGCAACGCGCCATCATGCCCGCGGCCAGTGCCCGGCGATCCAGCGGAAAGTCCCGGAAAATCAGTTTCGCCCGGCCTGTATCAATCAGTTCTTTCTTCACATTCGCCAGGTGATCCCGGTGAAAGGACGCGCAATGCGGGCAGGTGAAGGACGAAAACTCGACAATCGTAACCGGCGCGTTCGGGTCGCCCATTACCTTGTCAGCCAGCATCTGTTTCAGATCCTGTGCCGCAGACGGGGCCGCAAAAGCAACCAGACAGACGGCCATCAGGGCAAACTTACGTAACATGAATAAACTCCTGCATTTTTCAGACTATAGAAATGGCGTTTTTCCACCACAAGCAAGCGGCTTTTGCCGTCAGATTCGGGCAGCTTTGTGGCATCAGGGAGATCAAGACATCACGTTTTCGTCGGATCCGCCGCAATTGCCCGGCCAAGCCGGCGCAACGCATCCTTCAGTTTGTCGTCCGGCACGGCACTTGTCACCATGTCGATCTCGTTGGCGACGGCCTCGGGAATCGGCTTTGGCGTCAGCTTTTCACGCCGATGACCGGCCCGGGTACGGGGCAGAACACCCTGCAGAACCGAGATCCGGCTGATTGCGCGATAGCCGAAATAGGCGTTCACCCGCTCCGTGATCTGGATCGTCATATGGGTCAGCCGCATGGCCGTCGCCCCGTCACCCACCTTGATGGTCAGCGCGCCCGACCGTTCAGCCAGCTTCACCGGCCGGCTGGTCCGGGCCAGATCCGGGCCGACAATGCGTTCCCATTCGGCAATGATGCGGGGTTCCGCAAAGCCGCGTTTGCGGATGGCGCGATCACCGATACCGGCGGCACATTCACCTATCGCCACCGGGCGGAACCGGCGGCCGGGTTCTGATTGCTTCTCGACGTTCTTTGCTTTGGCCATTACATCCTGATCCTAATCAATTTTGTCCCCGGACGCCATGACCCCTGAAGACCTGCAACAAAGCCTGCTGGAATGGTATGATCGTCACCGGCGGGTGCTGCCCTGGCGCGCCCTGCCCGGCGAAAAGCCGGCCCCCTACCATGTCTGGCTGTCGGAAATCATGTTGCAGCAGACCACCGTGGCAACCGTCGGTCCTTATTTCCGGGAATTCCTTGAGCGCTGGCCGACAGTCAGCGATCTGGCGGCTGCTGATCTCGACGAAGTCCTGCATGCCTGGCAAGGACTTGGCTATTACGCCCGCGCCCGCAACCTGCATAAATGCGCCATTGCAGTAGCCGCGGAGCATGGCGGGGATTTCCCGGACACGGAAGACGGACTGGCCACCCTGCCCGGTGTCGGCCCCTATACCGCCGCCGCAGTTGCCGCCATTGCCTTCGACCGCAAGGCATCACCGGTCGATGGCAACATTGAGCGGGTGACCGCCCGGCTGCGCGCCGTGGAAGACCCCATGCCCGGTGTGAAGCCGGAACTCCGTCGTCTTTCAGCCGAGCTGACGCCTGACCGGCGCGCCGGCGATTTCGCTCAGGCGATGATGGACCTGGGAGCAACCATCTGCACCCCGCGCAAACCGGCCTGCGGTCTCTGCCCCTGGCGGCCGGGCTGTGCGGCACAGAAAGCCGGCATCGCCGCCGATCTGCCCCGCCGCGCAAAGAAAGCTGACAAACCCACCCGTTACGGTGTGATTTTCTGGGTCTCGGATATCCGGGGCTCAATTCTGCTGCGCCGACGCCCGGAAAAAGGACTGCTCGGCGGCATGATGGAGTTTCCCTCCACCGACTGGCGCCGCGAGGTCTGGACAGAAACCGAAATTCGCAAGGCCGCGCCTGCCGATGCCAAATGGCGCCCGCTGACCGGGATCGTCCGCCATACCTTCACCCATTTTCATCTGGAACTGACAGTCTGGGCCGGCAAGGCATCCCGCAAACCCGCAACCGGCGAGTTCGTTGCCATCGACTGCTTCAGCGACTACGCCCTGCCAACCGTCATGAAAAAAGTCGCCCGGCATGCCATGGGGAAGATGGAAAAATGATTGAGACTGCCGTATCTTAGCGCCTGCTCACAGGATAACACCGCCATATTTTCACCCCTTTTCACCGTGAGGTTATGGCATCGTCATACGAGGAAATTCATACATGCTTCGCCGTCACTCCGGCTTTCTGCTGGCCACTGCTGTCATCATGTTCGGAACAACCGGTTTTGCCTCCATGGCAACCGCTCTTGATGACGGGCCTTCAGGCAGCTCACGTATCGAAAACGAGTACAAACTGAACATGCCGCTCGATAAGTATGAGACGGTCTGGAGTTTCCTTGTTGATACCTATGTCACCCGGAAGAGCCTCAGCACAATTGATGCGGACTACACAACCGCCCCCTCTGTTGAGTTTTTTTCTGACCAGTATTTTGATGATGATGCACACAGTCTTCTCACCCATCAGCACGGGGTCAGAATCCGGTCCCGGTTCATTCCGGACAATCCTGCCAGCCCGAAGAACGGACGACGGCTGTTGCAAATCAAAGTGAGTAATATCGACGAGAAGGCCGACCTGAACCGGGCAGAAGTAAAATTCGATGTTGGCACCCAGGTCCGGCACAACATCAAACATCTGATCCCCTATGTGCAGCCACAGGATCTGCATGATGTTGCCACTGTTCTGAACGACCTGAATGTCGATATCCGGGAGCTCAAGAAAAAGATCACCCTCAAACAGGAGCGCCGGCGGGTCTATATCTCCTACCAGAACTCGCCCTTTGCGACGATCACCCTGGATAAGGTCGACACCTCTTTCATGATGTGGGGATGTTCTTTCGTTGAAGTGGAAATCGAACTGAACGAAATTCTTTATACCGCCGTTGATGACGACAAGAGAGACGAGATGGAAGAGGTCTCCGGCTTCATCAAGACTGTGCTGGAAAAGCAGTTTCCCTTTATCAAACGGGACCAGACCCCCAAGTACAACAAGGCCAGTCAGTGTCTGGGCGACAAGGCACCGTTCTACGAAACTCTGGTCAACCTGTTCTAGTCGCCCGGGAGCCCCGTCTGCTATTGTCAGCAACCGAAACCAGTCTCCGGAACGATCAGATGCTGACCATTGAAGGCTTTGAAACACAACGTATCAGAACATCGGGGGCCGACATCCATCTGGAGACTGGTGGCAACGGCCCGCCCTTGCTGCTGTTACATGGCTATCCGCAGACACATCTGCTGTGGCGCAAGATTGCTCCGGCCCTTGCACGGGATTTCACGGTTATCTGCCCGGATATGCGCGGTTATGGCGACAGCTCCAGACCAGCCTCTGATGCCAGCCATTCACCTTATTCGAAACGCGTCATGGCGCAGGATATGGTGGAGGTCATGGGCGCACTCGGTTTCGGGCCGTTCAGCGTTGCGGCACATGACCGGGGTGCCAGGGTATCGCACCGGATGGCGCTCGATCACCCGGACCGGGTCAGCAAACTGATTCTGATGGATATCGTGCCGACCCGTTACCGGTTCCAGCATGTCGACAAGGGCGTCGCGACCAAAGGCTATCACTGGTATTTCCTGATTCAGCCCGGTGGACTGCCCGAGCGGCTGATCGGTGCCGACACGGAATTCTTCCTGCGCCACACCCTTGCCAGCTGGACGGCGGTTGAAGGCGCTCATGAAGAAGCCGTGATGCAGGATTACCTGCGCTGTTTTTCTGATCCCGAAATGATCCACGCGACCTGCGAGGATTACCGGGCCGGAGCTACCATCGACCTGACCCATGATGAGGAGGATATCGACCGGAAGATAGCCTGTCCGGTGCATGTCCTCTGGGGGGATCGCAGCATTCAGGGTTCCCGGTTTTCCCTGCTGGATGTCTGGCGGGAACGGGCAACAACGGTCACCGGTCAGGCATTGCCCTGCGGTCACTTTCTGCCGGAAGAAGCACCTGATGAAACCCTGGCCGCAATGCTCGCTTTTCTGAAAAACTGAGACGGCTTCGGGCCTTCTTCTCAACCCTCCTGTCTAAAACGACGGGATTATCCGTAAACGAAGCCTTTAGCCGAGCAGATAGCCGAGGACGCCGTTCAGGCGCTGGCGGCCTTCTGCCGTCGCCGCCAGACGGGTATCGTCGAATGTGACCAGCCCTTCCCCGGCCAGTGTCGCCAGGCGTTCAGGGTCGAGGCAGCTCTCCAGTCTCTGACCGGTCTGCTGCCGGAACCGTGCCTGCTCCACACCATCACGCAGGCGCAGGCCCATCATCAGCAGTTCCTCGATACGCTCGGGCATCGGAACCGGGTTCCGGTCGACCGTTGCATGTCCCGCATCATCCACCCGGTTCAGCCAGATCTCCGGTGCCCGGTGCTGCCGGGTGGCAAATATCAGATCACCTGCCGTCAGCCGGCCATGTGCGCCGGGTCCGACGCCAATGAAATCACCACCCCGCCAATAGACCATGTTATGGCGACATTCACGCCCCGGCCGGGCATGGTTGGAAATCTCATAGGCGGGCAGTCCGGCATCATTCAGCCGGCTTTGAGTCAGTTCATACAGATCACCCGCCAGGTCTTCTTCCGGCAGCACGATTTCGCCCCGGCCATGCAGGGTATGAAACTTCGTTCCGGGCTCGATAGTCAGCTGATAGACCGACAGATGTTCCGGTTCGAAAGACAGCGCCAGTTCCATCTCTGCCGCCCAGTCAGCGGCGGACTGGCCCGGGCGGGCATAAATCAGGTCGAAACTGAACCGGTCGAAAGACTGACGTGCCGTCTCAATACCGCGCCGCGCCGTCGCCGCATCATGAGCCCGGCCCAGAAACCGCAGCTGTTCGTCGTCAAAAGACTGGACCCCCAGCGACAGGCGGTTAACCCCGGCTGAACGGAAATCGGCAAACCGGGCCGCATCAATGGTTCCGGGATTGGCTTCCAGCGTGATTTCCAGATCATCCGCAGGTGTCCAGAGGCTCTGCGCCAGTTCAATCAGCGCCTTCGTGGTTGCCGGGTCCATCAGCGAGGGCGTCCCGCCCCCGAAGAAGATACTGTCGAGGCGGCGGCCCGCAGTCTGTCCGGCATAATGACGAAGTTCAGCGATCAGTGCCGCCCGCCAGCGGTCATGATCGACAGCGTCGGCAACATGGCTGTTGAAGTCACAATAGGGGCATTTCGAAACACAGAAGGGCCAGTGAATATAAAGGCCAAAGCCACCCGGCCAGACCACAGCAGGCTGCTTGCTGTCAGCCAAAGCAGGCTGCAATCAGCTGGTCAAAAGCCCGCGCCCGGTGACTGATGGCATGTTTCTCAGCCCCGTTCATCTCGGCAAAGCTGCGGGTTTCGCCATCCGGCTGAAATATCGGGTCATAACCGAACCCGGCCGCACCCCGTGGCGGCCAGACGATGCTGCCTTCAACCCGACCTTCAAAACAGTCGATATGCCCATCTGGCCAGGCGAGACACAGAACGGCGACAAAGCAGGCACTGCGGTCCGCATTTTCGCCAATGCCTTCATTCACCCGCCTCATGGCCAGATCGAAATCCTTGTCATCGCCACCCCATCGGGCCGAATAGATACCCGGATCACCATTGAGTGCCGTCACACAAAGTCCTGAATCATCTGCCAGTGCGGGCAGGTTCGCCGCACCGGCCGCCGCCAGTGCCTTCAGTTTGGCATTCGCGACAAAGCTGTCTCCGGTCTCATCCGGTTCCGGCAGCCCAAGCGATCCGGCGGACACCGTATCAACCCCGAAAGGCTTCAGAAAAATGCCGATTTCACCGACTTTATGTTCGTTATGGCTGGCAACAACCAGTTTCCCGCCCGAGAAACGCCGAACCATCAGTCCTGATCCACCGTTGCCGGTTGCAGGCATCCCTTCGCAAGCTCCTTGAACGCCTGGGCACGGGCATCGATACCCGATTTTATCTCATAGCCCAGTTCCGCATAGGTCTTGGCATATCCGTTCGGCTGGAACACGGGATCAAAGCTTTCATGGCTCCCCCGTGCAGGCCAGACCATCATGCCATCCGCCCGTCCGACAAAAACCGCGCTCTGGCCATTCGGCCAGGCAAGAGCCAGCGCACAGTTATAGGAAGCCCGGCGGTTGCTGTGCTCGCCGAGACGACGCTCAACTTCTGCACGTTTTTCTTCCCATGTTTCCATGAACCGGGCTGTTTGCAGACCGGGAAACCCGTCGAGCGCCTCGACCATCAGGCCGGAATCGTCCGCCAGCGCCGGCAGTCCTGTCGCGGTTGCCGCAGCAACGGCCTTGATTTCTGCGTTCTCGGCAAAGGATTTGCCGTTCTCTTCCGGCTCTGGCAGATCCCAGTTACCGATCGGAACCGTCTTGATGTCGTAGGACTTCAGAAGGTCATTGAGTTCTTCCAGCTTGCCCGCGTTGTGGGTGGCCAGAACAATACGTGGTTCAACAAGCTGTTTGTGCATCGCTGACGAATGCCTGATTTACGCGGGTTTTGCAAGTATTTCAGCTAGATAGAGCAATCATCAGTAGATGATGTCGCAGACAGTGACCAGAACAGTGAACGTATTTCCCAAGCTTATCTGCGGGATTTATCCAGCCGCCACTGGGTCACACCCATCAGTGGCCGCCAGCCCTGATAGGGTCCGACCGGCTCCGCCCTTGCCACATTCATGCGCACCAGTTCACCGCCTAATGTGCCGTGATAACGCCCGATGGTCTGTTCACCCTCCAGCGTCACCACATTCGCAACCAGCCGGCCACCGGGTTTCAGGGCCTCCCAGCAGGCGGAAATAACCCCTGTCGACGTTATCCCGCCGCCGATAAAAACCGCATCCGGCGCCGGCAGTCCGTCCAGTGCAGCAGGCGCAGTGCCCTCGACAATCCGGAGCAGCGGCACCCCTAACGCAGCAGCATTACCCGCAATTCTGGCCCGTCGCTCCGGCTTTGGCTCAATCGCAATTGCGCGCGCACGGTCTGCTGCCCGCATCCATTCGATTCCGACAGAACCGGAACCAGCCCCCACATCCCATAACAGTGCTCCCGGCGTAGGCGACAGCGCCGCCAGTGTCATCGCCCGCACTTCACGTTTGGTCATCTGCCCATCGGAGATAAACAGTTCATCCGGCAAGCCGGGCACCCGTGACATCAGCCTCGCGTCAGGGCCGGCGCGGCACTCAACAGCAATCGTATTCAGATCACTGACCGCAGGATCGGCCCAGTCCGCCGCCGTCTCGGCCTGAACAAGCTGTTCGCGGTCACCACCCATATTTGACAGGACGGTCATCTGGCTGCTGCCGTATCCGAGTTCCGTCAGACGTTCTGCCACCTGCCCGGGCGTGGTGGCGTTTTCGCTCAGAATCAGCAGCCGCTGTTCCGGCGCCACATAGAGATTTATGAGATCAAGCGGACGACCATGCAGGGTCAGGCACTGAACATCCTGCAACGCCCAGCCGAGCCGCGCCGATGCCAGCGAAAAAGCACTGAGATGCGGGATGATGGTCATCTCCGAGCGGTCAAAGGACCGGCCCAGCGTGACACCAATGCCATAGCTTTGCGGATCACCGGTCGCCAGCACACAGACCCGCCGCCCCCGTTGGGCTGCGATATCGGCAACCGTATCGGTCAGCGGCACGCGCCAGGTCAGACGTTCTGCCGGATGGTCGCCGGCCATCGCCAGATGCCGTTCGCCCCCGACCAGCACTTCCGCATCATCAATCAGCCGCCGGGCAGCAGGTGTGATTCCCGCCAGCCCGTCTTCACCGATCCCGATGATGGACAGCCAGGCACTCATTGTGGTCGCGCCATAATGGCATTAACCGCAGCCGCGGCCATGGCGCTGCCACCACGCCGGCCACGGATGGTGGCAAAGGGAATGTCAGCCGGACAGTCTGCGATCAGCGCCTCCTTGGATTCCGCCGCCCCGACAAAACCAACCGGGAAGCCCAGAATGACCGCCGGTTTTGGTGCCCCGTCAGCCAGCATTTCCAGTAGATGAAACAGGGCTGTCGGCGCATTGCCAATCGCAACCACCGCCCCGTCCAGCCGCTCCAGCCACAGTTCCAGCGCCGCCGCTGACCGGGTAGTCCGCATCTGCTGTGCCATGGCGTAGGCTTCTGATTCCTCAACCGTGCAGATCACCTCGTTTTCAGCCGGCAACAGACGCCGGATCACCCCGAAGGCGGTCATGTTGCTGTCGACCAGCACCGGCTTGCCTGCTTCCAGTGCCGCCTTTCCCGCAGCAGCAGGGCCACCCCGGAAGACCAGATCATCCAGAATATCCGGCATCCCGCAGGCATGAATCAGACGCTCGGCCATCCGCTGCTCGCCGGCAGGCAGGGAAGCAAGATCAGCCGCATCGCGGATTTGCGCGAAGGAGGCCGCATAGATTGCCTCCGGATCGCGAATATAGTCGTAAGTCATGTCACCCAATTGAATGGCGCTCCCAGAATCCAGCCTTCTTCGGCCTCGACAGCCTGAATGATCTCCGGCGTCGTGCCTGTCGGCGGGTGAAACAGTTTCTCCAGTTCTCCCGCCGCATCAAGTTCCGCGAATCGTCTTGCCGCACCACGTACCTGACCGGCGTCTTTCGGCTCGCCCGGTTCCGGAGGATCCGCCAGTGGCGTCGGATAGACCTCCGCCAGAACAATCCGCGCATCATCCGCCGGGACGCCCCAACCCGTCTCAAATGGCCAGACCCGGGTTGCCGAGGAAAGCGCCGGGCTGAACCGGACCTGATGCAGCCGGGCGATACCGGTCAGCGCCTGACTGCCAACCGACCCCGCGCCCAGCAGTTTCCAGACCGGTTGTGTGCCCGGAACAATCGAATCGGCATAACGCTGTTCCGAAAGATCACCATATCCGGCAGCCTTCTTTGGCTGCAAATACCTGTAGCAACGGCCATGCGGGTGTCCCCAGAACGGGAAAGCCCGCCCGCTGCACCGCCTGTTCAGGGCCTCGGCAACATCAAAGCGGTTATTCGCATTATCGGGCTGATCGACAATCATATCCGACAGCAGGTTCCAGCTGGCCTGCCAGGCCGGTCCGGAAAGCTGGAGAGACGCAGCAAAACCACGGCTGTAGCCAACCGGAAAATCAAATCCGGCGAGAACACGGCGCCCTGCCGACAGCTCATCCGCCAGACAACTGACGATCCAGTCAGTCGCTGCCTGCCGGGTTGGCGGGTTGACCATCTCCGGGCGAACACCGGGGCCAGAAAGACAACACCAGATGCTGTCTGCCCCCGTCTTCGGCCTTGCCGCCGCAGACCAGTCCACCATCAGATAACGGTCAAACATCATCCCGCCAGATCACGCACATTTCGGTACCGCAGCAGGTCCGTGCACGACAGATCAGTCCGCGACGTCTTTCTTCTTCGTCGCCTTATCGTCGCCATGGTCATGACTGTGATCATGGTCATGGTCATGATGATGGTGGTGATGACCATGATCATGATGATGATGGCCGTGATCGTGGCCGATACCCTGGACATGGTGATGATGGCCGACCTGCGGCACACCCACATCACCTTCATAGCCGATGATCTGTTCACGATATTTGCACATCGCACAGTTCATGTTGTTGTCACCGGTAAGGATTTCGCGCACCCGTTCGGCAAAGGTATCGAGCACCAGCGGGTGATCGTTCAGATAGGGAGCCTTGATGAACTCGACATCCGGATGCAACGCAGCGACTTCATCTGTCTGGTCATAGATGCGGTGGATCAGCACCCCGGTGAACAGAAAATACGGAAAGACGATAATGCGCTTAAAGCCAAGGCGTGATGCCATTTTCAATCCGGCATCAACGCGGGGATGGGCGACACCGGAATAGCAGGTTTCAGCCCAGCCGAATCCCATACCTTCCCACAGCATCCGGGTGATCTTGCAGATATTCGAGTTTGCATCGGAATCCGAAGCGCCCCGCCCGACCACCATCAGCAGGGTTTCCTCGCGGCTGACATCGCCTCCGGCTGCGGCTTCAGCTTCTTCGATGCGTTCCCGCGCGGCCCGCAACAGTTTCGGATCAATCGACAGTTCGCGACCATATTCTACTTTGATGCCGGGATTCTCGGCGGCAAAATTGTTGAGTTCCGACGGAATATCATTCTTCGCATGCCCGGCTGCCATCAGCATACCCGGCACGGCCAGAATATGCTTCACACCCCGGTCTTTCAGCTTCTCCAGACCATCACGGATAATTGGCCGGGCGAATTCCAGATAGCCGCTTTCCACTTCATAATCCGGCATCCGAACCTTGATACCTGCCGACAAGGCGTCAAATTCGGTGCAGGCCCCTGCATCCCTGCTGCCATGCCCGCAGATCATTACGCCAATCTTGTCACTCATCAGAATCCCCTTCATCTTGTTCCCTGACTATATCGTGCGCGCCGCCCGTGAAGTAAACCTTAGCCGACGATTGACGGTCTTTGACCGACGCCGGATAGTGCAAAAATGAACATTCTTCAGCTCCCTGACTCGACCCTGCATCTGGCGCCTCTGCTGCTTCTGCTGTTTGCGCTGGGGCTGGATGCAGTGTTTGGTGAAATGGGCTGGGTGTTCCGCATGATGCCACATCCGGTTGTCCTGATCGGACGCCTTATCAGTTCGCTGGAACGTCGCCTGAACCGGGAAAACAGGGGGCAGGTGGACCGCGCCATCCGGGGCTTTCTGGTTGTCGTCTTCATGGTTGGCAGTACCGCCATTATCGGCGCTGCCGTCAGCTGGGTCAGCGCCTGGCATCCTTTCGGCTGGCTGATCGAGCTGTTTCTGGTCGCCACACTGGTTGCCCAGCGATCTCTCTATGACCATGTTGCTGCTGTTGCCGGTCCCTTGTCGAAAGATGACCTGCCGGGTGCCCGGAAAGCCATTTCCCGGGTAGTTGGCCGCGACCCGAACGCACTGGACAAACATGGTGTCACCCGGGCCGGCATTGAGACCACAGCAGAGAACTTCGGCGATGGCGTGGTTGCCCCGGTATTCTGGTATCTGCTGTTCGGGTTTCCCGGCATTCTCGTCTACAAAACGGTCAACACGCTCGACAGTATGATCGGCTATCGCAATGACCGTTATCGGTCCTTCGGGTTTACGGCGGCGAAGCTGGATGACCTGCTGAACTGGGTGCCCGCCCGGTTATCCGGCCTCATCCTTGTCCTTGCTGCGATTGTGACACCGGGTGCCCATGCCGGCCCGGCCTTCCGGGTCATGCTGCGGGATGCCGGAAAACACCGCTCACCAAACGCCGGCTGGCCGGAAGGGGCAATGGCCGGGGCGCTGGATGTAGCACTGGCCGGACCCCGGCGTTACGGCAGTCAGGTGGTCGATGATGACTGGATCGGTGGCAAGGGACGGGCGCGGGCAACCGTCCGGGACCTGCGCCGGGCGCTGGTGCTTTATACCTTTGCCTGCGTCATCCATGCGGCTCTGATCGCCGGTTTATGGGCCTTCACGGAGCTCCACCGCGGATAGGCCTTCTTGACTGATCCTGTTATTTTTTAAACGATTTCAGTTGACTTCGCAGTGCAACAGGTGGTTATTGCGCCGCAGCGGCACTCCTCTCGGGTCGATTACCGATCGCAGGCCGGGATAGAACGATGTTCTTATTCTCCGGCGCGTTATCTCCGACATCATCAGGCGTTTCGTTAGGCGAGGACCAGTTTCTGTGTCCCGCCGGGAAAGCTTGCAGAGTGCTGGCGAACCGGCTGTTCCCTGTGAAGGAACGGGCGGCTAAATCAATTCACGTACGAAAGAAGTACATATATGACCGGTTTTTCAGGCCTTAATCTGGCCGAACCCATTCTCCGTGCCCTCAATACTGAAGGCTACACCGACCCTACCCCCATTCAGGCGAAAGCCATTCCCGGCCTGCTCGATGGCCGTGACCTGCTGGGCGTTGCCCAGACCGGCACCGGCAAGACAGCGGCCTTCGCCCTGCCCCTGCTGCACCGTCTGTCCGACCTCGACAAGCGCGCCAACCGTAATGAGCCGCAGGCAATCATTCTTGCACCAACCCGCGAACTGGCCGGCCAGATTGGCGACAGCATCCGCTCTTACGGTCGTCATCTTCGTCTGCGTTCTTCCGTTGTATTCGGTGGTGTTTCCATTCGCCCGCAGATCAAGGCACTGGCACAGGGCGTCCATATTCTGGTCGCTACGCCGGGTCGTCTGATGGATCTGGTCCGTCAGGGCCATGTTCGTTTCAGCAGCGTTGAAGTCTTCATCCTTGATGAAGCCGACCGCATGCTCGACATGGGCTTCATCGGTGACGTTCAGAAAATCGCTGCGGCAATCCCCGGTGGTCATCAGACCGTCCTGTTCTCGGCTACCATGCCGAAAGCGGTTCAGGGACTGGCTGACAGCCTGCTGAAGAATCCCCTGCGTGCCGAAGT
Source organism: Alphaproteobacteria bacterium HT1-32 (assembly GCA_009649675.1). Classification (NCBI taxonomy): domain Bacteria; kingdom Pseudomonadati; phylum Pseudomonadota; class Alphaproteobacteria; species Alphaproteobacteria bacterium HT1-32. The sequence goes on from WJPL01000001.1 coordinate 808,364, forward strand.
TGCCCGTGAAGCAACCACCGCCGCACGGATCGAGCAGAAAGTTCTCTATGTCACGAAAGACAACAAGCGGGCATTGCTGAACAAGCTGATCGAAGATGAAGGCATCAATCGCGTGCTGATCTTCACCCGTACCAAGCATGGCGCTGACCGGGTTGCCAGGAACCTGCAGGATGCCGGTATCGAGTCCGATGCCATCCACGGCAACAAGGCCCAGAATGCCCGCCAGCGGGCGCTGAATGGTTTCCGTAACGGCAAGATCCGGGCACTGGTTGCCACCGACATCGCCGCACGCGGTATTGATGTTGATGGCGTGACCCACGTCATCAACTTCGAACTGCCGAACGATCCGGAAAGCTATGTTCACCGTATCGGTCGTACCGCCCGCGCCGGTGCTGACGGTATTGCAATCTCCTTCTGCGATCACGAGGAACGCGCTTATCTTCAGGATATCGAGCGGACCATTCGTCAGACCATCAATGTCGATATCGACCATGCATATCATGCACCGGAAATCGCCAATGACCGCAGCCCGGCAAAGCGCCCGCCTCAGGGCGGCAAGCGTTTCCAGGGCAACCGTCCGAAACGGAACGGTGGCGGTGGTGGCGGCGGTCGCCCGCGCAACAACAATGCGCCGCGCCAGTCGCGCCGCACCGGAAAGGCCGCTTAAACCTTTCGGGAAGACTTCAAAATCAGCCCGCCGGTCCAGTGACCGGCGGGCTTTTTTGTGCCTGCTTTACGGCAGGAAACATGCTCCCGGAAAGGTCTGGAATATCCCGCTCATCATTCCGGCTGTCACAAAATTGAGATGCTGGTGCACTAGAACTATCCCGGCTCGCAGTATCGGCTGCAGGCTTTTTTTCTAGTCGGAAACATGATTGCACGGCGCAGTAATCCTGCGCCTGACCCCAGAGAGGTATCACCATGACCCTATCCAAACGGACCCCGCCGTCCTGTGATCTTGAGCATTTTGACGAAGTCAGTTACCCCCGTCCGGAAATCACGGAATTTGAAAAACTTGCGGATCGTGCACTGTCACGCCGCAGCTTTCTTGGCACCGGCCTCGCCTTCGGTGCATCTGCCTTTGTCATGGGCACCGGAGCCCTGCGCCCGGCTGAAGCCGCAAGCCGGATCGGCTTTGACCAGGTTGCCGCAAACGCTCTGGACAGCATCACCCTGCCGAAAGGCTTCTCCTCGCAGATTGTCGCCAGCTGGGGGGATCCGCTCTGGTCAAAAGGCAGCGCCTTTGATGTGGCCACACGTGGCACCGGCGAAAGTCAGGAGCTTGCCTTTGGCGACAACAATGACGGCATGTCCGTCTTTTCAGACGGCAACCGCACTATCATGGTTGTGAACAATGAATATGTGAATCGCGATATTATCCATGGCAACCGCAAGGACGGCCTTCCGGAAACCCCGGACGATGTACGCAAATCCAAGGCCGGACACGGCGTCTCCGTGATGGAAATCGCTGAGAAAAACGGCAAGTGGTCGATCGTGAAAGACAGCCCGGTCAACCGCCGCATTACGGCAGACACCCCGATGGCCATCACCGGCCCCGCCGCCGGGCATGACCTGTTGAAAACTGCAGCCGATCCTTCCGGCACAAAATCGCTCGGTACATGGAACAATTGCGGCAATGGTCGCACCCCCTGGGGCACCTATCTGACTTGCGAGGAAAACTTCAACGGCTATTTTTCATCATCTGATGAGGGTTTCAAAGTTCCGGCAGAGCTACAGCGATATGGCGTTGGTCTCAGGGACTGGGGATATGCCTGGTCGATGACGGATGAACGCTTTGACATTTCAAAGAATATCAACGAACCGAACCGCGTCGGTTATATCGTTGAAATTGACCCCGCCGACCCAACCGCAACACCAAAGAAACGCACCGCACTCGGTCGCTTTAAGCATGAAAACGCTGAGGTTGTTCTCGCTGCTGACGGGCATGTTGTCGTCTATATGGGCGATGATGAACGCGGCGAATTCATGTATAAATTCATTTCCGACGGAGTCTATACCGCTGGCGGTGACAATGCGAACCTGCTGGAAGATGGCAAACTGTTTGTCGCCAGATACAGCGACAACGCCAGGGGTGAATGGGTTGAACTGACCCCTGCCGCAACCGGAATGGCTTCAAAAGCGGAAATCTGCATCCACACCCGGATCGCCGCTTCGGCTGTCGGTGCCACCACGATGGACCGGCCGGAATGGGTTGCAGCCAACCCGAACAAGGCCGAAGTTTACTGCGCGCTGACCAACAACAAGAACCGTGGCAAGAAGCCAAATGCTGGTGGTGATCTTACCCCGGCAGGCGGTCCGAACCCGCGTAGTGCAAACAATTACGGTCAGATCGTGCGTCTCCATCCTGACGGCGACGACCATATGTCAGCCTCGTTTGACTGGGACCTGTTTGTCATGGCCGGTAACCCGACCGTCCACAAAGACGCTTATGCCGGCTCAAAAAACGTCAATGCAGAGAACATGTTCAACTCACCGGACGGTATCGCATTCGACAGCAAGGGCATGCTCTGGATCCAGACCGACGGCAACTATTCCAACGCCAAAGACTTTGCCGGACAGGGCAACAATCAGATGCTGCTTGGCGACCCGGTCACCGGCGAAATCAAACGCTTCATGGTCGGACCGAAGGAATGTGAAGTCACCGGAATCACCTGGAGCCCCGACCGCAAGACCATGTTTGTCGGCATCCAGCATCCCGGTGAGAAAGGCGGCAGCCACTGGCCTGCAGGCGGCGATTCAGTTCCCCGCTCTTCTGTTATCGCCATCCGTCGTGATGACGGCGGCCTCATCGGCTAATCTCTGTCCGGTTAATCCGGGATTCTGTGTTCTCACAGAATCCCGGGAAGGCCGGTTTGTCGTGAGCTTCAGGCGCATTCTCTGACGGAGCAGGATTGCCCGGCAGAATCTATTGCTGTAATTGAATCAGATCAGTCTGAAAAGAGCTGAACAGATTACAGAGTCTCTCATGCAAATCCTCAGACAGGCAGATTACCGTTCAGTGCCTTGGCGTAATGGTGCAGGCCAGACCTCCGAAATTCTGATTTTCCCGACCGGGGCGGAAGGTGACGATATTCAGTGGCGGATATCGATGGCACCGGTCACGGAGAGCGGCCTGTTTTCAACCTTCCCTGCCATTGACCGGGTTCTGACTGTCATAGAAGGGAGCGGCATGGAACTGACAGTCGGGGGCCGCTCCCCGGTAATGCTGAGCGATGCCCCTTTTGCCTTCCCCGGCGATGCCATCTGCACATCCCGGCTGACCAACGGCCCTATCCTTGATCTGAACGTCATGACGCGACGGGGGAAATGGCAGGCCGTGGTCCGTCACGCCCAACACTTCACACCGGATGAGACCGCCAGCCATCATCTTATCTTTGCCGCACATGGCCCGGTCACCTGCCAGGTCGCGGGGGAAAGCGCAGATCTCGGCCTGCGTGACAGCCTGTGGCTTTCAGCGGCAGAGGCCCGTCACTGCACCTGCACTGGCCGGTGGCTGGATATCAGGCTGATTGCAGCCTGACGGCTATTGCTACCTCACCAGACTGAATTCCACCGGCACCACCAGGTCCAGCTTATGGTCCGGAATATCCGCCGGGACAGCCGGAAGCGGAGAGGCTTTTTTCAGCATTTTCAGGGCCGCCCTGTCCAGTCCGGGATGGCCGGAGCGTTGTGTAATCGTCGCACCCGAAACCGAGCCGTTGCGGTGAAGGGTGAAAGCAATCCGGACCACCCCCTGTTTACGCAGACGCCGTTCACGTGCCGGATATTCCTTGTGCTTTTCAAGCCAGGCCAGCAGTCGGGAAAAATAATCCTGCTGCGCGCCAACCCGTCCGCCAGACGAGGCTGACTGTGACGACCCTGATGCAGTGGACTGTCCACTGCCCGCCGCACCCGCAGACCCTGCGGCCTGAGCCGGTGCCTGAGTCGGCTTGACGACCTTCTGTTCTGCCGGCTTCTCTGGCCGGACCGGTGCGGGTGGTGTCACTGTCCGGGCAACAACCTGCTTTGGCGGTACCGGTTTTGGCTTTGGCTTCGGAGGTGGTGTCTGTGCGACAACCTTCTCGGGAACAGCCTCAACCACCGGCGGGGGCGTGACTTCCGAAACCCGCTCGACCGGCTCTGCCACCGGTTCAGTCACCTCGGCAACCTGTTCGACAACCGCTGGTTCCGGCACCTGTTCCGGTTCCGGCACTGGCTCCACCACGGCTTCCTGAACCGGATCCAGCGGCGGGTCGACAACGGGTTCCACAACCTCCTGAACAGTCTCAGCAGGGGGTTCTGCTGTCTCCACTTCTGTCGGCTTCTGTTCCTCAACCGGAGACGGTGCAACGGGTGTTCCGCCAGCAGCGCCACCCGCCGGACCGAATGACATTTCCACTCCGCCCGAACCGGTACTGACAGCCCCGGAACTCCGGTCCTTCGGGATCGCTGCCAGCAATCCGCCATGCAGCAGCAGGGCAATCAGACCGGCGAACATCCAGTGCGGGAAGCGCAGGTCCTTCATTCTGCGGCCTCAACTGTCACAAGACGTACCTTCGGTGCACCCGCCCGGCGAATATCGCTGATGATCTGTAATACCAGACCGGTCGGGGCAGCGGCATCTGCCTTGACCAGCAATTCATCATGATCACCGGAAGCCACAATACCCGACGCTGTCGATGACAGTTCGGCAAGCGGCAGCTCCTGACCGAGATAGAACAGACGACCATCACCGGCGATCAGGAATTTACCTCCATGCATCTCTGTCGGTGTCGGACTGACCGAAACCGGTGGGTCGAGCGGCACCGGGTCGCTTTGCGTCAGCTGTCCCGCAACCATGAAGAAAATCAGCAGCAGGAAGACAATATTGATCAGCGGCATGATGCTCTGCTCGCTGTCCCGCCGCACCGGTGTCCTTGAGCCGATTTTCATTGCGCGGCTTCTCGCGATGGCAGAACCCGGAGATTGCGTATCCCGGCTGTCGACAAGCGGTCGACCAGTTGTACAGAGTCCTGCAGGGGCAGATCATGATCGAAACGGACCAGCACCCGCAGTTCGGCATCATCAGCAAGCTGGTCCTGCAACTGACGGATCAGTTCCGTCTCGTCTGTATTCCGGCCCCCAAACCGCAACCCATCCGTCCGGAGTTCGACCAGCACCGACCTGCCCTCCGCAACACCGCCGCCCGGCGTTGCCATATCCATTTCAACCGAACGCCAGGTGGTGAACGAGGATGCCAGCATGAAAAAGACCAGCAGAATGAACACCACATCAATCAGCGGCGTCATGGAGATGACCTGACGTCGCAAGATTTATCTCCCCGTGCTTTGCAGCGTCATCTCCGGACGCAGGTCCGGCTTCGTCACCGGCGTTGCCGCGATGTCCGGTGCGAAGACTGTTGTGACCGCATCCTCCATATGATGCTGTGTCCGTTCCACGATCCGCTCGAACCAGTTCAGCAAAGCCACCGCCGGAATGGCAACAGCCAGCCCGACAGCCGTCGTCAGCAACGCCTCCCAGATCCCGCCGGACAGAACCGCCGGATTAACCTGACTGCCCGCTGCTTCCATCTGGCGGAAGGCCGAGATCATGCCAAGCACTGTCCCGAACAGACCCAGCAGCGGCGCCAGACTTCCGATCACTTCAAGCGGGCGCAGATAACTCCGCAGCTGCTCAATCTGGGCAGCCCCGAAACGGGCAACTTCCTCACGTACACCGGGACTGCCCCCTGCCGATGAAACCTCCCCCCGAATGGCCAGTGCCAGAGCGCGGGCTACGGGATTTCGCGAACCCTGAACACAGGCCAGCGCCTCCAGTGACTTGCCGCCACGATAGAGCCGGAGTGAACGCTCCACCGGTTTTGTCGCATGCAGACGACAGGACCAGAATTGCCACAGCTTGAGGATCGCGATGGTTGTAGCGATCAGTGACAGAACGGCGAGGATCGCCACAACCGGCCCTCCGGCAACCGCGATATCCACAATTGGCTGCGGAATCATGATGCCGGCAATTTCAGTGGTCGGCGCGACGACTTCCTGCGGGATCGTGGTTTCCATCGGATTCATGTTCTCCATATCTATTTGGTGAAGTCGACACCGGCACGCGATGCTGTTTCGGTCGCGGCGAGGCAGGTTCCGCCTGAAGGCAGACCACAGCCGCCGAGGTCATTCAGCAGCACACTGCCAACATCAGCGCAGGCCAGATCTTTCACATCGAACAGCTTCACCCGCGTCTTGGCAGGCGGCAGCGGCCCGCCCTCAACCACCAGCCGGCTGGCGATCACACCCTTCCGGTCAAAGAAAACCAGATCGGGTTTGAAACTGGGCACAGCCTGATCTCCGCCATTGCGGATGACGAAATAGACCCGGCAGGCATCAGCATTTGGTTCCAGCTTGTTCAGCTCCAGCCGGAACACCGGCTCTGCGGCGCGGGCTGACATCGAACACAGGACCGCACCGCAAAGACTGAGTGCGATCAGGGCCGCCCGGCCCGTTTCAGTGTGCCTGCTCACCGGCCCCCTCCTTCTGATCGTTGCTTTCCGGGGCTGTCATGAAAGCCGGGGACAGCAGGATTTCCTCTGCCTCCGCCGGGATTTCATTGACCCACTGAAAGGTCAGTTCTTCACGCCAGGCGAACTTGACCAGATGCCGTTCGATGATGTCCTTGATAACCGGCATCGCCTTTTCATTGTCAGCCTGACAGTGAAATCTGAGGGTTTCCGTGTCGGCCAGCATCAGACAGCGGCCCGGCGGAAACTGGACACGCGCTTCCTCGGGCGTGTAATCGACAGTTACCTTATGAGCGAAATGTTTACAGAGCTGCTGCAGATATTTGCTGGCAGAAGTGGTTTGCACATCGGCTGAAAATTTTAACATCCTGTTCCTTTCTGATTATCCCCGTCAGTTTCCCAGAGCCGCATCAGACGACACCCTGTCCGCGATGACATAGGGTGTGCCCAGCCTGCAGGTCTCAATCCGTCCTTCGACCGCATAGGTGGAATGCAGTGCCTGCTCGGTCATTGCCTCGGCCGGCAGGCCCGCCGCGACAAGGTCGCCGTCGCGAAGCAGAATGATCTGATCGCAATGTCGCATTGCCAGATTGATGTCATGCAATGCCACCAGACAGCAGGCAGTCCGCCCGCGGGTTATCGATTTAACAACGTCGAACAGACCAAGCTGCCAGCGCAGATCCAGAGCAGATGTCGGCTCATCAAGCAGCATCACCGGTGGTTCCCGGACAATGACCTGGGCCAGCCCGACCATCTGCCGCTGACCACCCGAAAGCTGATCCAGCCCCCGCATGGCAAGATGGCGAATGCCTAACCTGTCGAATGTATCTTCGGTCGCCTTTTCGGCCTCCACCCGTGACAGATCAGAGCGGACTGACCGGCAGGCACTCAGCACCGCTTCATAGGCAACCAGCGTTGTCGGCAAGGGCAGGGTCTGCGGCAGATATCCGATCATCTGCGACCGGGCACGCTGCGATTTCGTGGTGATATTCTCGTCATTCAGGATGACGGTGCCACGACAGGACGCCAGACCGGCAATTGCCTTCAGCAGCGTCGACTTTCCGGCCCCGTTCGGTCCCAGAACCGCCGTAATTGAACCCGGCATGACCGTCGGCAGTGACAGGTCACCGATCACGCGGGCCGCACCATAACTGACCTGAAGATGGCTGATATTCAGCATGGCCCTATGCCTTCCGTCGTCGTGACATCAGCAGTCCCATGAACAGGGGAATGCCAATAAGCGCGGTGACGATGCCGTCAGGAACCAGAATACCGGGAACGATGGTCTTGCTGATGATCGAGGCGCTGGAGAGGATGAACCCGCCGGCCAGCGCACAGCCCGGCAGATAGAACCGGTGATCTTCACCAAAGGCCATGCGCGCAATATGCGGGCCGATCAGCCCGATAAAGCCAATCACCCCGGTGAAGGCAATGGCCGCAGCCGTCAGCAGACTGACCCGAAACAGAACCGTGTATCGCAGCCGGTCAACGGCCATGCCATAGCTGCGGGCATATTCCTCGCCACCCCGCAGCGCCGTCATCTGCCAGACCTGAAAGATCGAAAACGGCAGGCAGACAGCCAGCACGGTGCCGACAATGCCAATTTTTTCCCAGGTTGCCCGGGCCAGCGACCCCATGGTCCAGAACACGATCTGCTGCAGGCTGTCTGAGTCAGCCACGAACTGGATCAGTGAGATCAGCGCATCCAGCGCAAACACCATGGCGATCCCGAACAACACCACCGTATCCAGCGCAGAACCGAACATCCGCGACAGACCGAGGATGCAGAAAATTGCCAGCATCGCACCGATGAAGGCACAGAACGGAATAACATAAGCTTCCGGCACAACGCCGGATCCCAGCGAAAAGACAATCGCCAGCGACCCGCCAAGTGCCGCCGCATGCATGACCCCAAGCGTGGACGGACTGGCCAGCGGGTTGTTCAGCACAGTCTGCATTTCACCGCCTGCCAGACCAAGGCAGGCACCAACGACCACCGCCAGAATGGCAAATGGCAGGCGAACCTCCCAGATGATCACCTGCGTCGTCCGGTCAAGCGACGACGGATCGAGAATACCGGTAATCACGGTCATCATGTCGAGGCCGGCCGACCCGGTCATCACGTTGATTATGACGCTGGCCGCAAGCATGGCCAGAAACAGACCCAGCCAGAGCAGCCGCCGGAAAACGAAACGATTATATTCCGTCGCCAGCGAAGCCCGGTCTGCGGATTGCGCCGGAAGATCTGCCTGCAATGTGGTCAGACCCGGTTTCACTGCGGCAGACCCGTCCAGTAAACACCATCAACCGGAAACGGCTGGAACCGCTCGAAGAAAGTTTCCAGCGTGGTCCGGGGATCAAGCCCGGCAAATTCCTCCGGATGGAACCATTTTGCCAGTGCCTGCACAGCAACAACGCTCATCGGAGTATTGTAGAAATGGTGCCACAGGCCATAGGCACGACCTTCCCTGACCGCCGTCAGGTCCGACACACCCTGCCTGTGGGTTGAGGTCTCAAGTGATGCCGCGCCGATTTCCGGCGAAACTTTTGCACCGAGCACAATCCGCTTCCCGGTTTCTTCAGTGACCGGGACATTACCGATCGCCGTACCGACATAAATATCCGGCTGATTGACCAGCAGGTCTTCAACGCTGATCGTACCGACAGCACCGGGGATACGGTCACCGAATATATTGTGACCACCGGCAAAATCGATAAACCGGCCCATCACCGCATTGCCGAAAGCATTGCAGCAGGCGTCGCGCAGACCGACATGGCTTTCCATGAACACGTCCGGACGCGTAGTCACGGTCCGCAGAACCGATTCTACCCGTTCAAGTTCATGCCTGTAGAAATCGAGGAACTCCTTCGCCTCACGTTCCCGGCCCAGCACCTTGCCCAGAAGTTCCAGGCTTTTCGGTGTATTGATCAGCGGCTCCATCCGGAAATCGATCACAATTGTCGGCACACCGGCGGCTTCAAGCTGGGCCAGAATTTCGACGCTTTTGGCACCCGGCCCATGGCCGCTCGACATACCAAAAATCGCGAGATCAGGTTTGACGGCAATCGCACTTTCAACACTGAAAGAGCTGGAACCGCTTTTGCCGAGCAATGGAATTTCCGCAATCATCGGAAACTTTTCGACATACTGGCGGTAGGTTGACGGGTCGAGCTGTTCGAACTCTCCCATCATGCCGACCACGCGGGCCGCCGGATTGCCACGTTCCAGAATTGCCAGACTTGGCAGAAATCGCCCCTCGCCCAGAATGATGCGGCTGACCGGCCCGTTCACCGTGACTGTGCGACCGGCAATATCTGTAACCGTAAACGGTTCGGCAGAGGCCGGGCAGAGCGGTGCCAGCACCAACAATGCGACTGCGAGTAACCTGAACTTCATCGACTTGTTTCCAAATTTGTCATGCGTTTCAACTGTCCGTTCCGGCACGGAAACAGGCAGCCCCGAAAGACTGCCTGTACCGCCCCGAAGATGAGCGCCATGTCCCCTGTCAATGGCTGCTCCCCCTCATCTGTTTGTTCCGGCCTAGAATTTTGCCTTGGCCGTAACCAGAAATGTCCGGCCCGGTTCAAGATAGGGATTGGTCACCGTATTATCCTGACCGGTCGTCGCCCGGTCGGAATAGGCCTGATCAAAGATGTTCTTGGCGTCGAAACGCAGGCTCACATACTCGGCAAATGTCGGCGTCCACTCGCTGTACAGATTGAACACCACATATCCGGGCATCGGAGCCTCTGCGACATCATCGTTTCGCAGGACAAATTCGGATGAAGCACCGGTTGTGAGACCAATGTTGTCCCAGCTGTAGCCGCCTTCGAGCGAGAACATGTCGCCGATCTGCTGGCCATAGAAAGCAGCCGTGGTCGATGACGGCGGCACCCCGTCGAGGCGAACAATGGTGTGCGACCAGTTACCGCGCACAAACGCCTGATCAAAGTCATAGCCCGCATTTACCGTAAATCCGCGGGTCATCAGGTCATAAGCCACCGTCCGGTTAGCGTTCGACAGATCCTGATCGTCCTTGATCTCGTTGTAGAACAGCCCGACGGACCCTTTGAAGCCTTCATATTCAGCATTCAGACCAGTCTTGAAATTGTAAGACCGTGACGGCTGCAGGCCACCATATGTCCAGATACCGGAGAAGTTGTAGATTGCGGATTCACCCAGCGGGATACCCCCGAATGTTGTCCCCGTTCCGGCATAGGCGGTAAGCCAGTTCTGAACGTCATACTCCGCATTGACGTTGCCGCTGAAACCGTAATTAAACAGCTCGGACTTGTCCGTACCGGTGAACCACTGGTTATCAACACGGCCGCCAAGCGACAGGCGGAATTCATCTGTCACCGGCACACGCGCCTGCGCAAAGACACCGATATTGGTCGCCTCTTCACTGGAGGTTCCCGGCGTATTTGCGGCACCCGGCTTACCTTCATAGGTGCCAACTGCCTCATCATTATAAAAATCGATACCCGTCGTTACCGCAGCCACGTCAGTCGTAAAGGTGTTCGCCACCTTGCCGTTGTATGAGGTCACGTCGCCACCGAGGTCGCTGGTGACACCACCGGCAAACACGTCGAAAGAGGTGATCTGGTTTTTGTTGTAGCTGAGTTCGACCTCCGGATTGAACATATCCGTCGGCTCTTCCGTCCGATAGGACACCGCTACCGAACTCTGATAGAACTCCGTCCGGTTCAGCCGGCCGCCAAGGCCGTTGTTCAGGCTGGCAAAGTTCGGACGCGCAGGGCGAATGCCCACATCCTCAAGATAGCTTGCGGATACCTCAACCCGGTGGCCGCCACTGCCATTGGCAGCAAACTTTGCCATGCCGCTGGTCAGTTCCGGCGCTGAACCAGGCTGATCGTTGCCGTTACCTGCCGTGTAATTGTTACCCCCGGCATTGGTCGCATAACCCAGAACTTCATATCCGGAATGCTGTGCTGCAACCAGACCGCTTTCCGTAAAGCCACGGGTATTGGTGTTATAGGACAGCTTGGCAAAGCCACCGAATATCTCGCCATCGCGGACAATGTCACGTGCGTCCTTGGTCTCATACTGCAACGACCCGCCAAGTGCAGACGGACCGGCATCAGCAGGCGCTACGCCCGGCTCCAGACGAACCGCCTTCAGCAGGCCCGGATCGATAACCGCCGTCCCCAGATGATGCCAGGTCGCGCTAACCTGCCGCGTACCATCCACCTGAACGTTCAGGTTCGTATCTTCCATCCCCTGTACATAGACTTTCTGGGTTACTGCCGTGCTGCCACCGACAGTGACGCCCGGCTGGTTGCGGAAGACATCCTTGATATCCGCCGGGTTACGGCGGTCCAGCGTCTCCGCGTCAATCTTCACCCCGCCCGGTGCGACTTCTTCCTCTGCCGAGGTTTCAACCTTCACCGGCTTCAGCACTGTGGCGCTTTGAGCAAGGACCGCTGTTGGCGCGAACAGCGCCCCGGCGCCGATCATCAGCGCCGTGCGCAGGGTGAGGGAATGATGCCGGTTCATGTGCGGCAGACCGCGCGGATTATCCCGCGTCGTCGGGTTGTTCATGGCTGTACCTTCAAGATGATGCTTGAGCAATTAAGAATAATTCTTAATATCAAGGTAACGGTTGCCGTGCCAGAACGACGGCGTTTGCCAAACAATCAAAGTTCTTTGCAAAAACGTCAGCCTTGCTGACTCAACCCAGAGACCAAACAGATGACATCAATCCGCCAGAACCTCACCTACAAGGCCAGAACCGAGAGTTTCAGCGAAACGGATATCAATGGCTGCGTCTATGGTGACGACCTCCTCCGGCTGGCGCTCCGCACCGGCAAGGAATTCAAAATTGCCAATCCGCACCTGAACTCGGAATCACCCCTTATCAAGGGTCGCTTTCATAACTTCCGCTGTCATTCCGGACTGGCCGTCCATGCAACCGACACTGTTTCCCTGCATGACCTCGCGACGGGTTCGATCCTGCAACCACGGCTGTCCGTAGCTGTCATTCTGGAAGGCACAGTCGATCTGGAACTTGGCAGTAAACACGTCACCCTTGGTAATGATGACGGACCGGCGGGCCATCTCTGGATGCTGACCCGGAAAGAGCATTTCAGGCGGACTTCCAGAAAGGGCGCCCGGCTGCGGAAAGTTATCGTAACCCTGCCACCAAGCTGGCTGACCGCAGAGATGGATGGCGGAAAAGCCGAAGAATCCGGCCTTCAGTCTTTCTTCAGCCAGCATCTGGCTTTGCGGTCATGGACGCCATCCGAACATATTCTGAAACTTGCCGAACAGGTGATTGCCCTGCAATCCGGCAGCCGCCTGATGCGTTGTATGGCCGCAGAAAGCAAAGCCATCGAAATTGTCATGGCTGCGCTGGACGAGATATCCGCCGTACCAACGACGGCCAGCGAGCCGGCAATCGCCAACGACCATCTTCCGCCACAAACGCGCGCACGGGCTGAACGTATCCGCGCTTACCTGCTGCGGTCACTGGACCGGCAGTTTGGTCTGGATGACCTGGCCTCCGAACTCGGCCTCAGCGTTGCCTCCATGCAACGGGCATTCAAAGCCGCCTATGGGTGTCCGATTTCAGAATTCCTCCGCGAACACCGCCTGCTCCGTGCCCGCGATGCACTTCAGCAGGAAGGCGTCAGCGTCAGCGAAGCCGCCTATCGTGCGGGCTATAATAACCCCGCCAACTTCGCCACAGCTTTCCGGAAACGCTTCTCCATACCGCCGTCGAGCATTCGGGGTTAACCGTCAGATACCGCAGGTTCAGTTCGTGGTGGGTTTGTTTTTCAGGTTCATGGCGAACATCAGCAGAATCGTGACCGCCAGAATGATCGCACTGTAAGGGCGGTAGAAAATCTCCAGGAAACTGCCATCTGTCATGATCAGGCTCTGGCGCAGGCTTTCCTCGACCAGCGGTCCGAGGACCAGGCCGATAGCGAGTGCCGACAGCGGAAAATTGTTCATCCGCATGGCGCAGCCGACAATGCCCGCAATCAGGCAGGTCAGCACTTCAAACGCACTGCCCGACAGGGAGTAGGTCCCCACAAAGGCGAAAACTGTTATTGCGCCCAGCAGAAGTTCCTTCGGAATCTTGAGAATTCTGGTGAATATCGGGGTCATGAAGCCACCGACAACGGCCATCACGATATTGATGAAGAAGAATATCCAGTAGACGCTGTAGACGAATCCCGGATCATCCGTGAACAGGAAAGGCCCCGGCTGCACCCCCTTGATGATCAGCAGCGACACGATCAGGGCGGTCACAGCATCCCCCGGAATGCCAAGCGCCAAACTTGGCACCAGCGCACCACCGGTCACCGCATTGTTGGAGGTTTCTGACGCCACGATGCCTTCCGGCTCGCCCTCCCCGAATTTCTCGCGGAATGTGCCGGTACGCTTGGCTTCAAGATAACTGACAAAGGAAGCCGCTGTTGCACCGGTGCCCGGCAGAATACCGATAAACGTCCCGATAAAGGCCGACTTCACCAGTGTCTTCAGCCGCGCCCGAACAGCCCCCAGACCGGGTAGCCGGAAGGCCAGACCGCTGGTCGGATACTCAACCGGCTTGTTGCCGGACAGAACCTGCACAAACACTTCTGACAGCGCAAAGATGCCGATCAGAACCGCGACCCTGTTCACCCCCGCCGAAAGCTCCAGCACATCATATTCAAAGCGCAGATCACCGGTAATCGGGTCACTGCCGACAACAGCAACAAACAGGCCGATAATCCCGGCGATGAAGCCCTTTATCATGCTGCCGCGCGACACAGCGGCGACACAGACCATCGCCATCAGTGTCAGGGCAAAGAATTCCGGGGGGCCGAGACGCAGCGAAAAATAGGCCAGCGGGCTGGCAATGCTCATCAGCACAAAAGCCGAAAAGGTGCCGCCAAACAAGGAAGCCAGCGTCGCCCAGCCAATCGCAAGGCCCGCCTGCCCCTTGCGGGACATCGGGTATCCGTCGATCGAGGTCGCTGCCGACTGTGGTGTACCCGGTATGTTGATCAAAATCGCCGAGATGGAACCGCCATAGACAGACCCCGCATAAACACCGAGCAGCAGCGCCATGCTGGGCAGCGTATCCATACCAAAGGTGAACGGCAGGACAATCGACAGGCCAAGTATCGACCCCAGGCCGGGAACAGCCCCGACGACAACGCCAAGAATGGTTCCGCCAAACATTGAGACGAGAACATCGAATGCCAGAATCTGGGAAAGCGCATCAATCATGGCTGGCTCAGTCTAGGGGAGAGGGACATCAAGCAGGTTTTCAAACACCAGACTGACGGCGACCGGAAAACAGAGGCTCATGCCCAGCAGGTAAGGGTAATTTCGGTAGCCGAGCAGAAAGCCGAGCAGGGCACAGTATGAAATTGCCAGCACCAGAAAGGGCAGGTACGGGAAAAGGACGGCGAAGGCTATGGTCAGCGCCATCGTGACAAGGAAAGGCGCCGTCTTTTCGACCGCCACTGGCTGAACCTTGCCACCCCCGGACAGCAATGTTTCCGCGACCATCCCGAGCGACAGGGCGGCCAGCAGGAACAGCAGGATCTGCGGATAAAAATACACATCACCGGAAAGACCCGGCCCGGAAATCTGGAAGGTTTCCGACTGCGTTTCCATGAAGAAAAAAGCGCTGATACCAAGGAGCACTAACGCGTAAATGATATCATGCGCCGTTTTCTTCATGTCCTGTCCTCATCTCCTGCCGGTCACCGGAAGTTACTTCTTTGTCATGCCGGCCTTCTCAAGAAGGCCCTTGTATTTATCCGACTCCTTGCGGGCAAACTCAGCCGTTTCGGTCTGTCCCTTGAAGAGCTGAGGCACCTTGGTCTTGTCCAGCAGTGCTTCGTAAGCCGGAGAGAAGACAGCCTTTTCACAGGCTTCCTCAAACTTGGCGAGATCGGCTTTCGGTGTCCCCTTCGGGGCAAACAGCGAACCCCAGATAACATGGGCCACATCGTAGCCAAGTTCCTTTATCGTCGGAACATCTTTCAGCTCATCAAGACGCGCCTCGGAAAATACGGCCAGTGGTTTGATCGGGTTCGAGGCCACCGGGACGATCTGAATCGGCACCATATCTATATGACCGCCGAGAAGGTTCCGGACATTGCCCATATCACCACCCTTGGCCGGCAGGTGAGTCCATTCGACACCGGCGCGCAGGCCCAGTTCAACCATCGCCAGATGCGGCAATGAACCCGGACCCGGTGAGCCATATTTCAGCTTCCCCGGATTCGCCTTAGCGAACTCGACGATATCCGCGATGTTATTGAATTTTGACTCCTCACCAACAACCAGCGCCATCGGGCTGGCAAAGGGCTCGCAGATATAATCAAAAGAATCGACATCATAGCTCAGCTTACGCAGATGCGGCTGCATCGTGTAAGGTGCCAGCGCAGAGAAACCCAGTGTCTTGCCGTCCGGCTTTGCCTTTGCCACCAGTGCAGTACCCAGCGTCCCTGCTGCGCCACTCTTGTTCACGATAACAATTTCACGGCCCAGCGTTTCCCGCATCGATGCGGCGAGGGTTCGCGCATATGTATCGGATGACCCACCGGCCCCCCAGGGCACGATAAAGGTAACGGGGTCACTGGCTAAAGCTTTTGATCCGGCGCTCCCCCCGAGAACAGTTGCGGCCATCATTACCGTAGCCGCTAACCCGTAAATTCTTGAAGCATTCATCGAATTTCTCCACCGTTTGGTTTGACTGACAATAGTCTTTCACCAACCCCCTCCCCTGTTCGGTCGCACACTTAAACCGGGATAGGAAAGACCGGACGGTTGTTGATATAATATCAACTCCGTATATATTATAGTTACACGCTAGCGAGATTTGTGATAGCTGTCAAATTACCAGACGCTGGAATTGCATCCGCTTTTCACCTGAAACCCTTGGTATTCCCGGCTCATGAAGACAGTACAAAACGCAATCAGGGTCCTGAACGAGTTCACTCCCGGAAATCCGGAGCACAGCCTTACGGAACTGAGCAAACGGGTCGGTATCGACAAGGTCATTGTACACCGTTTGCTGAAAAGCATGAAGGAAATGGATTTTGTCGAGCAGGATGCCGATACCAAACGCTATCGGATCGGTGCCGGCGTCTCCCGGCTGGCGGCTGTTCGCAGGGCACATCTGAAGCCACTGAACTTCGCCCGCGAAATATTGCTCGGCCTGCATTCCGAACTCAATGAAACGATTCATCTGGCACAACTGGATGGCGACCTGATCTTTGTCACCTTCGTTGCAAATTCCACGCAGGATCTGCGCGTTGTCATGGAGCCTGGCGAAATGCTGCCAGCCTACTGCACCGCCCCGGGGCTGATCTTCCTTGCCTTCGGCGATGAAGATTACCGCGCCATGGCCCTGTCGGGGCGTCTGCGCCCCCGGGCTTCACGGACATTGACCAGCCGATCTGACATCGAAGCCCTGTTGCCGGATATCCGCGCCAGCCAGCTTGCCACTGTTGACGAGACCTACAGCGATCAGGCCAAGGGCATCGCCGCGCCTGTTTTCAATGCTGAGGGAAAGGTCGTGGCCGCGATCTCCGTTCTCGGCCCCCGGTTCCGGCTTGATGGAAAAGCAGAAGCCAAAGCACGGGAACGCCTGAAGGCCACCGCGCTGCAAATCTCGCGGGATCAGGGTTACCTCCCTGAAGCCGCACCATAACTCACCGTTAAAGAACATCAGAATATGGGAATTCACCATGACGACAGCGAATGACATGCCGACCGGTACGACCACCGATACTGACCCGAAAATTTCTGTCCGCCTTCTGGGAACCGGCGGACCGTGGGTCGATGGCGAACGGTTCGGCCCGTCCACCCTCATCAGCTATAATGATGAACGGCTGCTGTTCGATACGGGACGCGGCGTCGGCATCCGGCTGGTACAGGCTGGCGAAGACCCGGCAATGATCAGTCCGATTTTCATCACCCATCACCATCTCGACCATATCAGCGATCTGGCCGATGTTCTCATCACCTCCTGGCTGCGGGGGCGCGACAAGGAACTGGTGGTCTATGGCCCGCAGGGAACAGAAGCCATTGTCGATGCACTGATGAATGTCGTCTATGCCAAGGACATCGAATGGCGTTCCGTCGGCGAACCTGCATGGGGCGGCTGGAAACCGGTTCGTGCTGTTGATGTCACGCCGGGAATGGTGGTCGATATGGGTCGCTGGAAAGTTTCCTGCGATTATGTCGTGCATGGCCACAAGCTCGGCTTCCGCAAGGAGTTCGTAAAGAACTGGCGCTGCCTCGGCTATCGTTTTGAAGCGGCCGGCAAATCGATTGTCATCAGCGGTGACACCATCGACTGCGGTGGCATCCGCCGCCTCGCACAGGACGCAGATGTTCTGGTGCAATGCTGTTTCGAGAATTACTCGAAATGCGAGGATGATGAACATCTGAGCCGCGTCGCCGAATTCACCCTCGCCGATACGAAACAGACGGCAACCATTGCCCGTGAATGCTCCGTCGGGCATCTGATGGCTACCCATATCCGCCCGAAATCCGACGCCGACATGGTCATCATGGAGCAGGAAATCCGTGAATTCTACAACGGCCCGCTGACCATCGGCACAGACATGACCTCACTGACGCTGTGAGGCACTGGCCGGGCAGGATGAGCGATTAAACCTGCCCGGACCCAACATCAGCTTCCCACAAACCAAGCTATGCACACCATGCATAAAACCATCAATTTAATAGATTTGATTTATAGATCTGTTCGGCAGTAAGGAGAGGTTAAATATAATTTGGGAGGAAATAATGACGTTTTCTGCAACACTGAAAAAACTCACCATTGCTGCGGTAATGCTCGTCATCGCCGGACCGGCACAGGCCCTCGACCTGAGTGGCAAGACAGTAACCATTCTGGTTCCCTTCGGCGAAGGCGGCGGCAGTGACTCACTTGCGCGTTTTCTGCAGCCGTTCCTCAAAGACGCGCTGCCCGGCAACCCCAAAATCGTCGTTCTGAACAAGCCCGGTGGCGGATCGGTGACCGGTGTGAATGCCTGGGTCGGCTCTGCCAAAACCGACGGCACCAGCATTCTCGTCGGGTCAACCTCCAGCTGGGTGCCGTTCGTCTTCGGTTCAGAGACGGTCAAATACGATCCGAACACAATGCGCCCGGTGATCGGCTATCCCCGCGTCGGCGTTTACTACACCAATCCGGAAAAAACCGGCGTGCAGGGAGCCAGCACCAAAGAAGGTGTTGAACAGCTTCGCGGCACGACACTGCTGAATGGGGCCAATGCCCCGCTGTCCCTCGACCTTGGGGACCTGATGGTGCTGGATATGCTTGAAATTCCGCATCGCGCCATCTTCGGTCTCAGCACCAGCGAACAGAAGCGTGCCTTCCTGAGCAGTGAACTCAGCGCGAACAATGACTCCCTTTCCAGCTATGAAGGCATGGCCAGAAAGGAAGGGCCGGGGCGTGTATCACCGCTGTTCGTTCAGGGTGGTGTCGATAGTGACGGCAAGGACAAGCGTATCGACAGCCTGCCTGATGTCATGACCTTTGAAGAACTCTATGAAGCCGTAAACGGCAAGGCCCCTTCAGGTCCTGAATATACAACTTACAAGGTGATGCATTACCTGCGCACCAATCTGGCGAAATCCATCATGTTGCCGCCGGGAACACCGGATGACGTGGTTGACGCCTATATCGCGGCTTTCCGGTCACTCGAAAGCAACGGGAAATACATGGAAGGCATCATCAACGACATCAAGGCGCAGTCCTTTGTCTATGGCGAGGACATGGCCAACGCCTTTAAGGGTGCCTCCGGTTTTGGGCCGGAAGAACGCAAGGCCGCCGAGGCCTATATGCGCAAGACGCACGGTGTCACTTTAAACTGATGGTATGACGTCGTCGGGAAAGGCTGGCATCAGGCTGGCCTTTCCCCGCGCCACCACGTTCTGACGAAAGTGTTTCCCCGTGTTTGACCAACTGTTTTTATCAGCCGCGACCGTCTTCAGCGGCCCGCATCTGCTCATGCTGACAGCCGGGGTCGTCCTTGGTCTCGTCGTTGGCATCCTGCCGGGACTGGGCGGATCGGCCGGACTGGCCCTGCTGCTGCCCTTCATCTATGGCATGGACCCGGCACCGGCACTGGCCATGATGGTCGGTCTGCTGGCGGTCACCACCACCTCCGACACCTTCCCCGCCGTCCTGATGGGCATTCCCGGCACCGCAGGCTCGCAGGCCACCGTCCTTGACGGCTTTCCGATGTCCCGGCGGGGCGAGGCGACACGGGCACTGTCAGCCGGTCTCGTCTCTTCGATCTTTGGCGGCCTTGTGGGCGCAGTATTCCTGTCTGTCGCCCTGTTCTTTGCCGAACCGATATTGCGCATGATCGGTTTTGCCGAACAGCTCATGCTGATCGTCTTTGCTCTCTCCATGGTCGGCATGCTGACCGGGGCCAGCTATCTCAAGGGTCTGGCATCCTGCGGACTGGGCCTGATGATCGGCGCCTTTGGCGCCGCCCCCATAACCGGCGTTGAACGACTGAGCTTCGGCACCGAATATCTGGTCGAATCCGTCCCCATCATCATTGTCGGTCTCGGCCTGTTTGCGGTGCCGGAGATCGTCGCTCTCGCCCGTCAGCAAACCGCCATCTCCGAGATTGGTCGACTGAATGCCGGCTGGCTGGCCGGGCTGCGGGACTGGACGCGGCACTGGTGGCTGTCCTTGCGCTGCGCCACCATTGGCTGCCTTGGCGGTGCCCTGCCCGGCATCGGCGGATCGGTTATCGACTGGATCGCCTATGGTCACGCCGTTCAGACCACCCGAAATCCGGAGACATACGGAACCGGCGACGTGCGGGGCGTGATCGCACCAGAATCCGCCAATAATGCGAAAGAAGGCGGCGCGCTTATCCCCACCCTGATTTTCGGTATCCCCGGATCCGGCAATATGGCCATTCTGCTTGGCGGTTTTGTCCTGATCGGCATTCAGCCGGGCCTGTCCATGATCCAGGATAACAGCGATGTGGTTTTCTCTGTCGTCTGGTCTCTGGCACTGGCCAATATACTGGGTGCCGGACTCTGCCTCGTCATGGCCCGCCAGATTGCCCGGATCACCACCATTCCCTACCTGCTGATCGCCCCCTTCATGATCGGGCTGATCTTCTTTGCGGCGTTTCAGGCAACCAGAGGCTGGGGTGATCTTTATGCGCTGCTCGCTCTCGGTATCCTCGGCATTTATCTCAAGCGTTTCGGCTGGTCACGACCGGCATTGCTGATCGGCTTTGTTCTGTCGCCGCAGATTGAATCGAACGTTTACCGGGCGTCGTCCATGTACGGACTGGAAATCTTCACCCGTCCGGTTGTCATTATTCTGATCATCCTGACCATCATTTCGGTCGTCAGCGTCATGCGCAGCCGCCCCCGTGAAGTCACCGACCAGACGGCATGCCGTATCTACAGAAACACCTGGCCACAAAAGGCGTTCTTCCTGTTTCTGGCGGTCTTTGCCACATATCTGTTTATCGACGGTCTGGGCTACAGCTTTCTGACCGGCACTTTTCAGGTCGTTGCTGCCGGTCTGTCGCTGATCTTCATGCTGCCGCTTGGCCTGCAGTTGTTCCGGCATTCCGGCGCGTCCTGTCACTATGACGAGGAAGGCCTGACAGGCCGTAATCCGGCAATCGTTTCCGGTGAATATTATATCGCTGTCCTCGCCGCTTTCCTCGGCTGCGCAGGGATTTTCGGTTTTCTCACCGGTTCCGGCATCTTCATAAGTGCCTTCCTTGTCCGGAAGGCAAAGCTTCCGGTCCTCAAGGCGGTGATTGCCGGTGCCATATTCTGCCTGTGTCTCTATCTGATCGCCCGCCAGCTGAACCTCGAATATCCGGGCGGGCTGTTCAATCTCGTCATGCCATTCTGGCCATAGGGGGGCATGTAAATGCAGCTGCATACCGGTAGCGGTCGGTTCGAACTGAACATCCCCGCAGGTCACGCCAGAGAGCAGATTCCGGCCTGGTATCACCGCCCGGAAAATCTGACAGATGAAAGCCCGGTGGTCATCGTTCTGCATGGCACCAGCCGTGCCGCCCGGACATCCCGGGACAAATGGGCTCCCCACGCCGACGAGCATGGTTTCTTCGTGGTCGTCCCGGACTTCGAAGCGGAATACTTCTCTGACCCCCCTTATGCCTACGCGAATCTGTGGTCGCCGGAAGACCCGTTTGAACCACAGGACTGGTCTGTCAGTTATGGTGCCATTCTGGACCGGCTGTTCGATGCGGTAAATTCAGCCCTTGGCGGAGCCGCGCAGCAGTTCATTCTGTATGGTCACTCCGCCGGGGCCGCCTTCGCCCACCGCTATCTGACCTTCAGTCCCCGGGACCGGGTAAGCCGGGCCATCTTTGCCAATGCCGGCTGGTACACCCTGTTTGACCGGGACATCCCCCTGCCGTTCGGCCTTAAAGGCAGCGACATTTCCGAGGCGCAGATCCGCAGGGCATTGCAGAAACCGGTAACCATTCTGGTCGGCGACCGGGACCGCAATGGCCCCTATCCGCCATGGTGGTCTGACGGACACCTCGCCCAGGGCCCTCACCGTTTTGCGCGGAGCCAGACCTATTTTCATAGCGCCGGAAAAATGGCGGCAGAACTCGGTCTGGAATTTGGCTGGCGCTGGCAGGCGGTTCCCGATGTTGCCCACGAAAACGCCCGGATGATCGCCCCGGCGGTGCAACTGATCACATCACCACTCCCCGTCTCAGGTCAGGCCATCCCCGTCTCAGGAATGGGCGGCGAAAGCCGTCCGGATAATCTCTCTTAATTTTGTTGCCGCCTGTGACAGTTCGCGGTCCTGCTTGACCAGCAGGCCAACGGTGCGACGGATCAGGGGCTCGGCGAAGGGACGTAACACCAGGTTCGTCCCTTCATACTGATGAAACGCCATGCGTGGCAGAACCGTCACCCCGAGATTGCTGTCCACGAACCGCAGAATTGTCGAGTAGTGGTTGGCGTTGACCAGCGTTTCCGGGAAACTCTCACTCCCCTCAAACTCGATCCAGTCGAGTGACGAGAACATTTCATCGCGCAGCAGCCGCATCCAGACATGCTTCTTGAATTCCCGTAACGGAATTACATCCAGTGCTGCCAGCGGATGATCCCGGTGACAGGCGACCACGAATTCCTCGGTCAGCAGAGGCTCGAACTCAACACCATAGAGCCGCCGGGGTTTGTGGGTGATACCCAGATCAACCTCGCCGTCATAGACCTTCTTGACCGCGAAGACGCTGGCCCCCTCATGGACGTTCAGGACATAGCCGGGATAGAGCTGGCGGAACGTCCCGATGACTTCCGGCATGATAACGCTGCACCAGGTCATATTGACCGAAACAGACACCTTGCCGCTGGCATCATCCCGGATGTTCTGCAACTCCGCCGAGGCACTCTGGAACTCGATCATCAGGCGCTTGGCAATGGTATAGAACCGCTTGCCGAGGCGTGTCGGCTCGATGTTCTTCGTGCGGCGCAGAAGCAGGGTTTCGCCAACCCCCTCCTCGACCTTGGCTATCCTGCGCGACAGTGCCGGCTGCGTTATATGCAGCTTGTCGGCAGCCGCAGAAAAGCTGTTCAGCTCCACCACCGCAACGAAGGCGGACAATTCATCAACACTGTATCTCATCGGACGCCTTCATCTTGTCGGCGCAGTATGCGGCCAATGGCGGAAGGGGGAAAGCGGGCTGTGGCGGGAAGCAGAGAGCCTGCTGTTTCGGAAGTCCGGGAACAGACGGTTGAAATCTCAATATCAAGGGTTAGGTTCATCGGGTCACAAACCCACGCATACCAATCCGGACTGGCTGGATTGATGTTAGGAGGAAAGGACAGATCATGCTGACATTACTCTCCCCTGCGAAAAAGATGAACATGGATCCCGTCGAAGCGGGCGTGCCGGTCACACAGCCGCGCCTGCGCGACGATACGAAGGAACTTGCGACTGTCGCGAAGACCCAGACGGCAGACGACCTGAAACGCCTGATGCATATCAGCGACAATCTGGCGACCATGAACTTCGAGCGTTTTCAGGCTTTCAATCTCGACAACAGAAGCAACTCCGCCAAACCGGCCGGACTGGCCTTTGACGGTGATGTCTATTGGGGGCTAGAGGCTGACAGCCTGTCCGACGATACGCTGACTTACGCGCAGGATCATTTGCGTATTCTCTCCGGCCTTTATGGTCTGTTACGTCCGATGGATGCGATCCAGCCCTATCGTCTTGAGATGGGGACAAAGATGGCCAATGGCCGCGGCAAATCCCTCTATGAATTCTGGGGGGCGCGTATTGCCGATCAGCTGAAGGCAGACCTTGCCGGTCATGCCGACACAACTCTGGTCAACCTGGCCTCCAACGAATACTTCAAGGCCGTCGATACCAGCGCCCTCGGGCAGCCGGTGATTTCGGCGAAGTTCCTGAACGTGAAGGACGGGCAGGCCCGTGCCCTCATGTATTACGCCAAGCATGCCCGTGGCAGCATGGCACGCTGGATCATGGAAAACCGTGTCGACCGGGCTGACGGACTGAAAGATTTCAACGCCGATGGCTATAGCCTCGACGCCGCCGCCTCAACCGACAGCGAACTCGTCTTCACCCGCCCCCAGCCACCTAAAAAGGGTTAGCAGAGGGTCTTCTCCGGCCTGGTGCAGCACTGCCCTGCATCCCGCTCCCGGGAGGTCGAACCGGGAACTGCCAGAGATAATTTGAAATACCCGGAAATATTGCGATTTCAGCCTGTTACCCGGCCTTCGACCAGGATTGACAATGGCCGGGGCAATTCCTACATGTTGTCCATGTACCCTTTTGCACACATCGTCCGATTTATGATTCATGCCGGATCACTGGCCTGGGGACATATGCCCCGCGCCTGGTGAACGCCTGACTTTGCCGTACCGCGCTCGGGGACTTTTTCAGCACTAACTTAACGACCGGCGTTTCGAACGCTTTCACCTGTCGCCTCAGGTCCAGCCGTCAACATTCAATTTGTCGGCAGGTCTGCACGCGCAGATCTGATGCTTCGAGCATCCGGATTTTAACGGGGACTGACACGGCATCACGACGCGAAACACGGCTATCCTGAAGACACTGTTCCATCGCGCCGACAGGCAAACCTGCCCCCGAAATATCACCAGTACAGCAGAATTTACTTCTGAAACATCCATCAGACACCAGGAGATTAAAATGACATCCAGTCCCGAATTATCGTCCGTTCATGGCCATGAGCCAAAGATCATCATTGATGCGGCTTATTATGACCGCCTTGAGAAAATCGCTTATGGCGCTCAGCAGCGATTCCCGTCCGTTGCGGCAAGACTGCTGCAGGAAATCGACCGCGGACTTATCGTGTCATCTGAAAAGATGCCGGCTGATGTAGTCAATATCGGGTCCGAGGTAACTTACCGGGACGATATCAGCGGAAACGACCATACCGTGACCCTCGTCCTGCCCGCCGAGGCCAACATCTCCGAAGGACGGGTGTCAGTTCTGACACCAGTCGGCGCCGCACTGATCGGCCTGTCAGAGGGCGCCAGCATCGACTGGGAAACAAATGCCGGAGAACGGCGCCAGCTTACAATCATCCGGGTTGCCCGGGTCGCCGCCGTCCATCCGGTCACAGCCTGAAACCTGCTGTTCTGCCCCTTCAGGTCATACATCGGCCTGAAGGGGCGGTTCAGTAAACAGGCGAAGGCTCAGCCGGCATTTTTCCGAAGCGCAGAGATAATCGCCGTGGTGAAATCTGCCGTCGAACAGGAACCACCAAGATCGCGTGTCCGTGTCGCCGGATCAGCCAGTACGCTATCCACAGAACGATGAATGGCCGCTGCTGCATCGGCATAGCTGTTGAGACCGTTCTTGTTCCCGATCCATTCGATCAGCATCGTCGCCGACAGAACCAGACCGGTCGGGTTGGCAATGCCCTGCCCCGCGATATCCGGAGCCGATCCGTGCCCTGCATTGGCAATCGCCCGCGTGTCACCCGCATTGATAGCCGCCGCCAGCCCAAGACTGCCAGACATGGCAACCGCTGCATTGGACAGAATGTCGCCAAACATATTGGTAATCAGGATAACGTCGAACTTTTCCGGATAGCTGTAAAGATCGGCAGATATGGCATCGATATCCATTTCACGCCACGCGACGCCCGGATAGTCGGCTGCCACGCGCGCAACTTCCTGCATGAACAATCCGTCTGACACCTGCAGGACATGACGTTTGCCCACCGCGGTGACATGCCCGCCTTTACGATGCGCTGTCTCGAATGCCGCTTTCGCAATCCGGTACGACGCCTGCTTTGTGATCTTGCGCACCGACAAGGCGACATCTTCAGTCGGCATGAATTCGCCGATGCCGTGGAACATGTTGCGGTCCGAGTAAAACCCTTCTGTGTTCTCGCGCACAATGGTCACATCCAGACCTTCACGCGCACGGGGCACGCCGGGGCGGGTTCTGGCAGGCCGGATATTGGCAAAGAGATCGAGACGCTTGCGGATTGTGCCCGGCACATTCAGCCATCCCGGATGACCTTCGGGATAGTCTGTCATGCCTGCCGGACCCAGTATTACGCCGTCAGCCGCCATGGCGGCGCTGATCGCCTCTTCCGGAACCGTGCTGCCACAATCCTTGAAAGCGGCAACCCCGATCGGGCGCTCTTCAAAATCAAGTCCGAGGCCAAAGATATCGTCAGCAGCCGACAGAATATCACGGGCGGCCGCAGAAATTTCCGGCCCGATATCGTCACCCGGAAGAACGAGAATATCCATTATCTTTCCTTTATGAGTTAGCCTGTGGAGGTCAGTCCCGCCGCGGTAAATCCGCCGTCGACCGCAATGATATGCCCCGTAATGAAGGCCGCTTCTCTGGAGGCGAGGAATTTTACGGCCGCCGCAATTTCGGTTTCCGTACCGTACCGCTTTACGAGCAACGCATCGGTCCAGGCCTTCCGTCGCGCCTCTGAATGATTTTCCCTGGCATGCGGCGTATCAACCGGCCCCGGCGCAACCCCGTTCACTGTGACCCCCCGGTCGGCCAGTTCAACCGCCAGAACCCGCGTCAGGCTGTCGACACCACCCTTGGAGGCGGCATAGGCAGCGCGGTTCAGACTGCCCAGTCTGCCGGAATGTGACGACAGATTGATGATCCGCCCCGGGTTTGCGAACAGCGGCAGCAATGCCTGTACGCAGTGATAGACACCGGTCAGATTGACACCGATCACCTGTGACCAGTTGTCTGCCGTGACGTCTTCAAAAGGTGTCGCACGAACCACCGCCGCATTGTTCACCAGAACATCAACAAGCGCAGCACTTTGCGCGATAGTCCGCACAGCAGAATCCACAGATGCCCTGTCGGCAACATCAGCCACGACGGGAATGAAGGCCGCGCTGTCGCCAAGATCAGCCTTCGCCGCATCCAGTGCCGCAGCATTAATGTCGATCCCGAAGACCTTATCGCCTTCGGCGAGGAACGACTTTACGAGGGCCAGACCGATACCCTGTGCTGCACCGGTGACAACGATCGTTCGGGGGGTGGTGCTGTTCATTAAAGTCTCCCGGCCGTGTTACGCATGCGAGAACATCTTTGCACCCGGCGTTGGAAGATCGACCGTAAGGATTGAACCGGTCGATGACTCCGTGATGAAAAGCGTCTTGTTGTCTTTGCCGCCGTAACAGGCAGCCGTTGCATCAAGTCCTGTGGGTGTATGGATCCGGTAAAGCGGAATACCCAGCGGGCTGAACACCCAGACAATTCCCAGCCCGCAATGGCACACAACCAGATTCCCGTCAGCATCAATCGCAAGCCCGTCCGGTCCTGTCAGTCCACCGGAAAGATGCAGGAAAATGTTGACCTTTGTGGTGGTCCCATCCGGATGCAATGGCAGACGCCAGACCTGATTGGCCCGGGTGACAGCCACATAAAGCACCCGCCCGTCCGGACTGATCGCCATACCGTTGGGGCTCGGGATCGTGTCGACCAGCAAGTCGATCTCGCCATCCGGCCGCATGCGATAGATCCGCCCGGTCGGGTCCTGCATCCCGGTCTGACCCTGATCATTGAAGTATAGATTCCCGTCGAGATCGAACAGGGCATCATTGAGACCCTTGAATCCCTCACGCCGGATGCGCCTGAGAATATTATTGGTGGTCCCCGTAACCGGGTCGACGGTCATCAGGCCATTCCTGTGGTCGGCGACATAAAGCGTGCCGTCCCTGTGAATCGCCAGACCGTTCGGCTCACCCTCAAATTCGGTAATGAGATGAAATTTGCCACTGCCATCAACGCGGAACACACGCCCAAAGGGGATATCGGTGACCAGAAGGTCACCGTTCCGGTCGATGCTGGGCCCTTCCAGAAAAGACCCCATATCCGGGTTGGCCTTGCCGAAAGACCATTCTGACTTATGGCCGTTTCTCTTTAGCTCGTCCGGGAGAGCGGTAAAAACCTCGGCGGTTAATTCAGGTGGCGGTGCAAACATATGATATGTGCCGGACTGGAGGCGGTCGTTCTTGTCCCGTGCCTCTAGACCTGTACACCCTCCTTCAGGAAGGACCAGATTTCCTGGCGCATATTCAGGAACTCCGGAAGTGATTTGATACTTTCGTGACGCGGACGGTCAAAAGGCACGTCGATAATGCGATGGACGCGTGCCGGCCTTGGCGTAATCACGGCGATACGGTCGGCCAGATAAATGGCTTCTTCGATACTGTGCGTGACGAACAGAACGGTTTTCTGTTCCTTGTCCCAGATATTCAGAAGCTCGTCCTGCAGGATGTCCCGGGTTTGCACGTCGAGCGCCCCGAACGGCTCGTCCATCAGCAATATTTCCGGCTTGATGGCCAGCGCCCGGGCGAAGCCGACACGTTGCTGCATACCGCCGGACAACTCGTGCGGGAACGAATCTTCAAACCCCGACAGGCCGACCAGATTGATGTAATGCAGGGCACGCTCTCGCCTTTCAGCGGGAGCGACCCCTTTGACCTCCAGTCCAAATTCGACATTCTCGCGGGTTGTCCGCCAGGGGAAGAGGTCAAAGCTCTGGAACACCATGCCACGACCCTGGCCGCCAACGATCCCCGTAACATCGCGCCCATCCATGAAGATGGAGCCCTGATCTGCCGGGATCAGGCCATCAATAAGCCTGAGCATCGTTGACTTCCCGCATCCGCTCGGACCGATGACGGCGAGAAACTCGAGATTACGTATCTCCAGTGAGAAATCTTTAACAACGCGGATCGGCTCTTCCTTTCCGCGCGGGAAGCTTTTTTCGAGATTCCGCAGCTCGAGTTTCGCCGTCATGGTGTTAACCGAGCTCCTTTAGCGCCTGGTCCACCAGGGATGTTTCGACAACCTTGGAAACATCCACGGTACCCTTGATCGCATCAGCAGCCTTATAGACCGGCAGCAGTTCTTCATAGACGCTCAGTTTATGGTCCATGTTGTTCGGCCAGCATCCGATCTCGACACCAAGTGCCTGCCGGACGACCTCGATTTCTGCGTCAGTGGCCGTCGCCATATCCTTGCTTGTGCCGTACTTTCTGTACATTTCCGCATACCATCCGGCATCCGAATTGGCCCGGCGGAACGCCTGTATCGTTGCCTTGATCAGATCCTTGGCGGCTGTCCTGTTGTCGTCTTTGGCAAGCCATTCGCCGCTACAGATATACACTTCACCAAGGAAGGATTCATATTCCTTCGCAGGCTCGATCAGCACTTTGAAATTGCCCTGTTTGGCGAGTGCCGAGGCCTGGTCAAAGTGCAGGGGCACGCCATCAACCTTACCTGCGGCAAGGGCGCGCATCCGCGTACCCGATCCGCCCATCTTGATGACATTGACCTTGTTCATGTCGATGCCGCGTCTGGTCATCGGGCCGACAACCATCACATGCGTAAAGTCGCCCTTCGAATTCACGGCCAGCGTCACGTCATCTTTATACAGGTCTTCCGGTTTCTGGATCTTGTCGCCATTGACCACAAAGACCAGGCTGGTGTGCATGAAGCCGTTACCAATGATCCGGAGATCAGCCCCCGCCTCGACAGCCCGCAACGTCGAGATCGCATCGCCGGCGGCCACTTCGACCGAGCCGGACAGGATGGACTGGGTAATTGTTTGCAGCTTTTTCACGCGTTCCCAGTCGGCCTTCGCATATCCCATGGAGGGCAGAATTTCATTCATCGCCGCCATATAGGGAACGTGAACACCGAGCGTATTACCGGGAATATTCATTTTCAGGGCACGTCCGGCGGCCTGTGCCGCCATGATGCCGCCGAAGCTGAACGGTTGCGAGGTCAGTAAACCGACACCGGTACCGAGTGCCGCGCCTTTGAGCAGATTGCGTCTGGTAATCATTTTCTTCTCCTTAACTTGGCTGTTTCCTTGGAGGTGCGCTTCCATTCTTTTGAATGCCGGAAGTCGTTAGAAGTTTCGAAGTCGATTAACATGTCGAAAGGCAGCATCAGATTCATTGCCCCGCTGCCATTTTGGAATCGTACCAGGGGGCAACACGCCGACCGACCCATGAAAGCAGGAGATTCGCGCCGATACTGACAATCATGATGGTGACGAGGTACGAGAGGATAGGCGCCGTCGAGAGGTCCTGACCTGTCTGGAAGATCAGGCCGCCATAGCCGACGATGACGAACATTTCAGCCACGATCATGGCCCGGATCGCATGAACCAGCCCGAGACGGGCGCCGGTAATCAGATAGGGGAACAACGCAGGCAGCACGACCTTGCGATAGATATCAATGCGGCCGGTCCCGAATGACCGGGCCACATCAAGCATCTTCGGATCAATCCCGCGGGATCCATGATATGCGGTCAGCACAACATAGCCGATGGAAGCAACGAAAACGATGGCCGCCCGGAATTCAAAGCCCGTGCCAAACAACAGGATGAAGACCGGTGCCAGCGCAGCCACGGATGTCACGACCATCATGCTGATCCATGGATGGACCAGCGCATCAATGATCTTTGAACGACCCATCGCCGCACCCAGCGGCATGCCGATCAGGCATGAGAAGCCGAATCCGACGAACATCTGCCGCATCGAAGCGCCGAGTTCAGTCAGCATCTCGCCATCAAGGAGCAGCTCGATATAACTCACGGCGACGATGGAGGGTGGTGCCAGCAACAGCTCGCCGAGGACGCGGCCGCTGAGTTCCCAGATCACCAGAACAATGGCAACGCCGCTGAACTGCAGGAACATTTTCCGGGATTTGTCCATTTTCAGTCCCTCACATGCCAGGGCAATAACCGGGTCTCCAGCCACTTGATGGCTTCCTGACATCCGAGACCGAACACCGCGAGACCAAAGACAACGGCCAGCATTGCCGGCGCATTAAACTCCGACGCGGCATCTTCCATATATTCGCCCAGATTGACCGTGGCGAAGAACAGTTCTGCGGTGATCATTGCATTGACGGCACGGACGGTTCCAATCCGGAACCCGGTCAGCAGGAACGGATAGCTCGCCGGCATCAGAACCTTGAAGAACATTGACCGGCGGTCAGCACCAAAAGAACGGGCGACCTGAATAATGCGGGGCTCGATATTCCGGGCACCGGCCGCCACCGTGACCAGAATATCGAACACGCACATGACGAAAACCAGCGAGACCCGCGCCTCAAAAAACACACCGAACCAGATGATCAGGAAAGGAACGAAGGCAATTGACGGGATTGAGAAGATCGCATTGACCACCGGGTCGAACATCTGGAAGACAGTATCGTTTCGCCCCATGAGGAACCCCAGCGGGACCGCGACAAGCAGGGCGAGCGAAAGGCCCAGCAGCATATGCTGGAGCGAACTGGCAAAGAGCCGCGGCAGCTCACCCGTCAGCGTCGCATCAACAAGATGCAGAACGACAGCACTGGGTGACGCGAAGATAACATCCGGAATCTGCGTCGCGATCAGCTCCCAGACACAGAGGCCAAACAGGAAAGACAACGGATAGAGCACCCGGGGACGACCCGCCAGTCCTTCCAGGCGAGCGCGCAGGCCGCCCGGCGTCCGCGCCTGTAATATGTCAGCTGGCGATTTTGCCGGCATCCCGATGTCCCCCGTTTCCATACTTGCCACGATTTATCCTGCGTGGTCTTATTTGTCTGTCATTGTTTGTTTAATGACTAGTCATTTTATTAAAGGACTGTCATTTTCCTGTCAACACGGATTAATCTATGCCTCCACAAGCGTTTGAAACGGTGCCGATCTACCAGAAAATTCAGCGGCATTTCCTGAATCTGATTGCAGAAGGAGATCTGAAAACCGGCGACCGGCTGCCGACCGAGAATGAAATAGCAAAAGATTTTGAAACCAGCCGGGCCACCGTCCAGACCGCCATGTCCCGTCTGGTCTATGAAGGGTGGATCGAGAAACAGGCCGGCCGGGGAACCTTCGTTGCAGATGCGGGCCGCTCGGCAACCATTGATCTCGATGATGTCCGCTCGTTCGAGCAGGACGCCGTCTCTCACGGTGACCGCGTCAGCTATCGGCTGATTTCAGTCGGACGGCAGGCCGCAACAGAAGACGTCGCAGGCCGGCTGGGGATCGACCCCGAAACCACGATCTTTGCGTTCGAACGGCTGCGTGTCGTCGGTGAGGAAATCATCGGCATGGAGCGCCGTTTCTTCATGCCCGGCATTTCCCTCGATTTCCCGGTCGATGCGCTTGATACGGAATCGACCCACTCCCTGATCCAGGGCTATCTGAAACAGAGCATCGGACGCATGGAGGCCGCCATCCGCGCCGTCGCCGCCGACGATGAAGCAGCAGC
Organism: Alphaproteobacteria bacterium HT1-32; assembly: GCA_009649675.1. Taxonomy (NCBI): domain Bacteria; kingdom Pseudomonadati; phylum Pseudomonadota; class Alphaproteobacteria; species Alphaproteobacteria bacterium HT1-32. The sequence continues at coordinate 840,667 of WJPL01000001.1, forward strand.
GAAACTCGACATCAAACCCGGAAGCCCGCTGCTGCTCCGCCGCCATACCATGTTCGCGACCACAGGCGATGTCATCCTGTTCGGCGAAGCCTTCTACTGCGCCCCCTTCGCCTTCCGCTACACCGCCGGCTCACAGCACGATATCTGATGCCCCAGTTCTGCGCACATCTCGGATACCTCTTCACCGAATTTCCTCTCGAAGCACGGTTTTCCGCTGCATCGTCAGCCGGGTTCATGGCTGTCGAGCATCCCTCCCCGTATGATTTTGGCATTACCCGGTTTCGCGATTTACTCACCGAAAACAACCTGACCTGCGCCCAGATCGCAGCCCCCGCCGGAGACGCCGGCAAGGGAGAAAAGGGCCTGGCATGTCTGCAGGACCGCAGCGCGGAATTTCGGGAAAGCGTCAGCACCGGAATAGCAGCGGCAATCGAAATCGGCGTGCCCCTGTTGCACATCATGCCCGGCATCCTGCCCGACGGAGCCACCCGGCAAGACTGCCGCGCGACCTACATATCCAATCTTAAATGGGCGGCTGACCGGTGTGCCGATGCAAATATCACTGTCTTGATCGAAGCAATCAGCGACGAGTCTGTTCCAGGATTCTACGTCAACCACCCGACTTTCGCGCTGGATCTCATCTCGGAAATCTCGCACGAGCGCGTGGCCCTGCTATTCGATGTCTATCATGCCGCCGTTAAAGGCCTCGACCCGATTGCCTTCATCGACCGGCATATCGGAACAATTGCCCATATTCAGATCGCGGATTATCCGGGGCGCCATGAACCGGGCACCGGTACAATTCCCTACAAGGAAATTTTCTCCCGACTGGACATCCTCTCCTATCCGGGCGTCGTCGGCTGCGAGTACAAACCGGAGCACGAGACGATCAGGGGCTTGAACTGGCAGACCGAATTCAACAAAGACAGTCTGAAACCAGACAACTGTTAACCCGACGCACACACTCACCGCTTCATCACAACGCCTGAGCGCAGCAAACAAACCTGAGACAGGAAAGTGGTGGGCTGGTGAGGACGAAGGTGGGCAGTGGTCAATCTTCATAAACCATCAGGAATATAAATAAGGTGTAGGACAATATTTATTATGGACCAATTTGGGCCGCCCGAGATTATGAACAACGACCAAGCTAGCCAGATCACCGGAGCGGTCTGGATCACGATGCTGATCGACGCCAGCGTTCGGGTCTTCATGGATGGGCGAGCGCGATATCTGAATGATATTTACATCGCACGCCCGTTGCGCTCATTGAAGCAAGAGGCGATTTACCTGACTGGACTGCAGGGCGGCTTCCAAGCGCAGCACGTCATTGAGGAATGGATCGGCTTTTACAATACCGAAAGGCCCCATTCGGCCCTTGAACACTGAACCCCAGTGGAAGCATACTGGACCAACGAAAACCAGAAACTAGCGGCATGAAACTTAAACTGAATATACCTTAAATCTGCCGCCAACCTGTCCGAATAACTAGGACCACTTCAGTATGATCGGAACAACTGCGATTCTTTCCCTGAATCTAAACACATTCATTAGATACTATTCGTTAGATCCGTCCAAACGCATGGCGGAAGTTAGCAGACGAATGCAGAGTCGAAGCGGTTATGACTACTATCATATTTTAGCTAAAGCTGTAGAAGCAAGAGCCAGCGGTGCGACAGCGGATGAAATAGAATATATTTTAAATAATACGAGCAATCCTAGTGAAGCATCTCATAATCGTGCAGCATATGAGAAGTTTGACAAGAAGTTTGGCCGAAAGCGTGGACTTGCCTTATTTGAGCGCAAGAGTCGTGTTAGTTTGTGCGGTGGGCAACTTATTATTTATGTAAACCCTCTTTTTTCAGTTGAGTCTGCCAGCGGCTTCGATGTCTATAATATTTGGGCGTCTCAAAGTCTGAACCTAGATCGAGCCAGAGCTGGCGTAGGCGTGCATTTGATGAATGTTGCATTCAGCAAAACGGCGCCAAAATATAATTACAAGATGTTCGACGCTTTTGAAGGCAAAGTATACTCAACGGTCAATAACACTATACCTAAAGCTATTGATGAAATTGCCCTGAGCATCGTGTCTACCGCGAAGGAAGCCTAGGTTTACTAATGAGGTCGCTTTACATATTTGGCAATGGGTTGGGTATGGCGATCTCGCCCGAAGCCTTCAATCTGACAAACGCACTGATTGATGTGTGGGACGATGGTACGCTTGAAGACGAACAGAAAGCGCTGATCTCCGCGTGCTTGCCAGCAGATGTGCAAAAGCCAACATCCGAAGAACAGCTAGCTAAGCTACAGAATACCGTCGATGCTTGTGAAATTCTTTTGTCGATCCGTGACACAGGTGCTGCCCACTGGCTTTCAGAAGAGGGCGGCAAGTTCCCGGAGGCTGTCTACAAACTCACGTATGCCGTTGCGAGAAAAATGTATCTTGCCAAACACATGGCAGGAGAAGATCTCGGCGCCACCTGTAGAGCACCTGAGGAGTTCATCGCCCCACTAATACAAAAAATTAGAGACACAGGTTCACACGTCGCGACACTTAATTATGACGGTCTGCTTTCAAATGCACTTCTAGAGGCCGACATTCTTGGTGGTGATAACCCTGTGCTCTTTGACGGCTTTGTTGAATCCATCTTCGACAGGAAAAACTTGTTCAGGAAGAAGGGATACGGAGGTTGGTATTTGCATCTGCACGGCAGTCCCCTATTTTCGGGAAAAGCTGGCAGTAAGTGGCGTAAAATTTCAGAAGCAGCAATAAGCCGAAAACGCTTTCCTATACACGCTGGCAGGCATCTGGTTCTGACACACTTCACGAACAAGCCTAGAATTATTGCAGCATCAGACATTCTCAGTATCTACTGGGAGTTTTTGCAAATGGCGCTCGACGAAAGCGAACGGATTGTCATTTTCGGATACTCCGGCAATGACACTCACCTGAACAGGCTCATTTCACAGGCACGTGGGACGAAAGACACGATAGTTGTAGATTGGCTGGGTTCTGGTAGCAGAGCGGTAAGGCAACCGTTTTGGGACGACCAATTAGGCGGCGATGTTCATCTCGAGCTACTTGAGGACGTCTTTACATTCATAGACTGGTAGAGAACCAGTACTCCGCCACAATTTCTAGCTACATGGTCGAATAGCCATTGGATTCACAGACCGCTTTCGCCGTTTCTGCGAAACGGCTGTCGCTTTGTTGGATCTGTGGCTGTTTAACCCGCTTCGCTGAGCGAAGCGGGGTGGTGGGCCCGGCAGGACTCGAACCTGCAACCAGACCGTTATGAGCGGCCGGCTCTAACCAGTTGAGCTACAGGCCCCCCGTAGCGACGGCGCCATATTAGTCAGGGAGACGGCAAGGTCCAGAGGGTTGGCGGGGGTCGGGCGGGATTCATTGGTGGATCCTCCTGCCGGGCGGTCGCAATCCCTCATCAGGTGCCGGTTCCCTGTATATGTAACTTGACAGAAAAATGCCTGTCTGACTTTCTGCATCCAATCCTTGAGTGCAACCAACAAAATATTGAGGGAGAAGATGATGAAGAAATTACTGGCCGCTGCTGCCGGCATTGCCATGGCGATGAGCGTTGCTTCAACCGCCCAAGCGGAAACCACCATCCGGGTGACGCTGCAACTGCCGCAGAGCCATTCATTGGGTCAGAACTGGCTCGCTTTCCAGAAAATCATCGAAGAGAAATCGAATGGTGAACTGAAGCTGCAGCTGTTCCACTCTGCACAGCTGTTCAAGGATAACGAAGTTCCTGAAGCTGTTGGCTCCGGTGCCATTGAAGCCGGTTCCGTGTTCCTTGGCCGTTTTGCCGGCTCAGTCCCGGCGGTCGACGTGATCAGCCTGCCGTTCTTCTTCCGCGATGAAGCCCATCTGCGCCAGTCGGTCGCGACCGGCTCGAAGATGCGCGACGTGCTGGACGCTGCCGTGCTGAAGGAAACCAATGCCAAGATCCTGTGGTGGCAGGCTTTCGGACGTAACGTCTATCTGTCGAACGATGTGGCAATCCGCACACCGGCCGACATGCAGAACAAGAAGGTCCGGACTTACGGCAAGGTGCTGGGCTGGACGGTTGAGGCGCTTGGTGGCGCACCGACCCTGATGTCCGGTTCGAAGCAGTTCCTCGCCTATCAGCAGGGCGCCGTTGATGTCGGCATGACCGGCGTGTCCGCCGTGAAATCCCGCAAGCTGTTTGAAGTGATGAACCACATGACGCTGACCTTCGACAGCGCCATCGAATTCGTTGCCGTCATGAACAACGACTTCTTCAACAGCCTGTCCCCGGCACATCAGAAGATCGTGCTGGATGCCGCTTCCGAAGTTGAACAGCAGCTTCGCGACGCGATCTACAAGGAAGAAGAAGACGCCATCGCCGAAGTGACCCCGAAGATGACCGTCATCAACCTGACACCGGCAGAGCGCCAGCAGTGGGTTGATGCCACAACCGGCGTCATTGACCGCTTCGTCAAGGAAGGTGGCCAGACCGCCGCTGACGTGGTTGAAGCCGTCTCCAAGAAGTAAGATGACCGGATGCGCCGGTACCCTGCGGGGTGCCGGCGCTTTCTCCGGCCCGTCAGGGAACAAACGTGCTGCAAAAATTCACCGACATTATCGACAGTCTGTCTGACGTCACCGGCAAAATCGCCGGCTGGGCGTTTTTTGCTGTCGGCCTGTTTGTCACCTTCGAGGTGATGATGCGTTATCTGTTCAACATGCCAACCATCTGGGTGGATGAGGTCAGCCGCATCATACAGGTCTGGGCAACCTATCTGGCGATTGCCTATGTCATGAAGGAACGCAGCCATATCGTCATCGATATCGCCTTCCGCAAAGCCGGGAACCTGCTGCGCAGTCTGGTCGAGACCTTTGCCCTCATCGTCATCATTTTCTTCTGCGTGATGACCGTCTGGTACAGCTGGCAGATCTGGCTGAAATCGACGCTGGCCGGTCATACGACAGACAGCTATCTCGCGGTTCCGCTGGTTTTCATCCAGTCATCGATCTGGATCGGATTTGGCCTGCTGGGGCTGCAGGCCCTGGCTGAAATGGTCAAGATCTGGACCGGACGCGGACCAGCCACCCCACTACCGCCACAGGTGCACTGAGACCATGGAAGTCATTCTGATTCTGGGCGCCCTGATTGGCCTGCTGTTGCTGCGGGTACCGGTTGCCTTTGCCCTCGGCGCACTTGGTATCGTGCTGCTCTGGGCCAAGGGCCTGCCGATGATTGCCATTCCACAGCGGCTGTTCGGCACGATGGACAGTTTTGAACTGCTGGCTGTGCCCCTGTTCCTGCTGATGTCGAATGTGCTGCTGAAAGGCGGCGTCGGCCGTGATCTGTTTGCCAGCGTACAGGCCTGGGTCGGGCACTGGCCGGGAGGGCTTGGCGTCGCCACCATCAAAAGCTGCACCCTGTTCTCTGCCATCTCCGGGTCGTCTGTGGCGACCGCCGCCACAATCGGTACCGTCGCCATTCCGGAAATGACCAAACGCGGCTATGACCAGCCCTTCATTCTGGGCCAGCTAGCCGCCGGTGGTACGCTGGGCATCCTGATTCCCCCTTCCATTCCGCTGATCATCTATGGCGTGATTACCGAAAGCTCGATTCCCACCCTGTTTCTTGCGGGAATTGGGCCGGGCCTGCTGCTGGCCTTTTTCTTCATTCTCTATGCCATGCTCTACAGCCGCCTTGGTGCCGCCCCGTCCCTGCCGAAATCGGACTGGCCAACCCGCTGGCGCTCAACCCTGCTGGCACTGCCCACCGTAATTCTGGCCGTCGCCATCATCGGGTCGATCTATGCGGGTATCGCAACCCCGTCAGAAAGTGCCGGCGTCGGCTTCGTGCTGGCCCTGGTCATCACCTTCGTCATGCGCCGCATGAGCTGGGCGAAGCTGCGGGAAGCGGTTGATGATTCGCTGAAAACCACGGCGATGATCTTCATCATCGTTGCCGGGGCGAAAGTATTTTCCTATGCGATCACCCTTTATCTGATCCCGCAGACCATCAGCGCCTTCCTGACCACCCATATCTCTGACCCGACCCTGTTCATTCTGGCGGTCGGTGCCGTGCTGCTGCTCATCGGCTTCTTTCTGGAAGCCCTGTCCATGCTGCTGATCATGGTGCCGGTGCTGTTCCCGGCTCTGGAGGCCATGAATATTGACCCGATCTGGTTCGGCATTTTCTTCGTGGTGCTGATTGAAACCGCGCTGATCACCCCGCCGGTCGGCCTCAACCTGTTTGTCATTCAGGCGGTCGGCAAGGCGCGGCTGGAAGATGTCGTCCGGGGGGCCTGGCCTTTCGCCGTGATGATGCTCGGCACGGCGGTGCTGTTGTGGTTCTGGAAAGACCTGGCGCTCTATATTCCGTACACGCTGTTCCGCTAGAAGCTGTCGCCATCGCGGACACGACATAACGCCCGGAAAGCTTCATAATTCGGCGTTATCCTGCTTCGACCACTTCCCGGGACGGCTGCAGAGCACCAGCCAGCAGATTGATCCTGCTTTGCGGCGCTTAAAGGCATCGGCGGAAAATCCGGCCGGCGAAGATCAAGGAGTTACGCATCGTGTCTGAGTTTGAACTTTCACGTATGTTCATTGCGCTGCTTTGTCTGCTCGGAGCCGCACATGCCTTTGGTTATGCCTGCGTGCAGTTACGAATGCCCCGGGTCATCGGTGAAATCATGGGCGGCCTTCTTCTCGGCCCTTCGCTGCTCGGCTTCTTTCTTCCGGATTTTCAGAACTCGATCTTCCACGCCTTCCCAGCTGAAAAACAGGTGCTCTCCGCATTCTACTGGATCGGGCTTATCGCGTTGATGTTCATTTCCGGTTTCCGGATACAGCGCCGGCTTGATCGCAAGGATGCCAGCCTGGCCGGCATCATCATTCTGGCAGCCACCGGTCTGCCATTCCTTGCCGGATGGGTTGCTCCGCATTTGTTTGAGTTTGCCCCCTATGCCGGACCAAACGGTGATGGCCTGCCGCTAACCCTGATAATCGCCATTGCTTTTTCCGTCACATCGATCCCCGTCATATCCAAGATATTTCTGGATCTGCAAATCATTGAAACGCGTTTCGCCCGCATCGTCCTTGCTGCCGCAACAACACAGGACCTGATCCTCTGGATCGGGCTTTCAGTCGCAACCGGCATCGCACATGGAAATGCGGCCGATCCGGTCACACTGGCAACAACGATCCTCAAGACGCTCATGTTTATCGGACTGGCACTGGTTTTCGGCCCGCGTCTGCTGGATCGGGCAACACGAATGCGATTCAACCTGATACGAAAGGCATCACTGACCGGATATCTCTTCGTTATCTGTTTTCTGCTGGTTGCCATAGCCAATCTGCTCTCCATCAACCTTGTTTTCGGAGCCCTTGTCGCAGGCATGGTGGTCGGAGCTGTTCCTAATGAAGAATTTACAGCGGTCAAAGAGCAGATCAGCAACATCTCAACCGGGTTATTCGTGCCCATCTATTTTGCGCTCGTTGGTTTGAGGATAGACCTGCCTAATCATCTCGACATCGGCTTCACGGCAGGCTTCATCACAATTTCATCGCTGATTGAGATTGGCTGCGTCGTGATCGCGACCCGGCTGACAGGGCGTAACATGCTGACCAGCCTGAATTTCGGATTTGCAATGAACACCCGTGGCGGCCCCGGCATCGTATTGGCCAGCATAGCGCTGGGAGCCGGGATCATTAATGAAACTTTCTATGTCACGCTGGTACTTGCCGCGCTGGTCACTTCATTGTTTTCCGGCATGTGGTTTCGATGGTTGCTCACCCGCGGACTCCCCCTGATTGAATCCGACAAACCGCCCCGCTTACTGGAGCGTGAGCCCCCTGCAAGCCGGAAAGGCTGACCCAAACGAACATCATCACCAGCGGTCATTTCAGCAAATTCCCGGGTTTGCAGATGAATTGACCGGTATGTGACTTGTGTCAGCGGATCGAAACGCCAATTCTGTAACACTGTACTACGCTTTTCCTGATAACAGGTCCGAGGTTTACCGTGATCCTACGCCCGCTGCTTTCGCTGATGCCCCGCAATACGCTGCGGGCAGTTGCTGTCGCCACCATGGGCAGCCTGCTCGGCTGTGCAGCCACCGGCGCGGATGTCGGGGAATTGCGGGTACAGGCCACCTGGCCGGACGACACAATGGCCAAACCGGTGGATGTACGCGACACCCCGTCCGGGGCCTATCTTGCCGGACAGGCCGCCCAGAAAGCCCGCCGGTACGAGGAGGCTGCGACTTTTCTGAAGAAGGTTATTGCGGTCGAGCCGGACAATGCCGACCTCGCCCGCCAGACTTTCATGTTACTGACGCTGGAGGGCGAGTTTGATGAGGCCGCAGATATCGCGGCACGCCTGATCGAAGAGGGCGACCGATCCGCCATCAGCCGCTATGTCCTGTTCCTGAGAGAGATGAAACAGGGAAAATGGGCTGAGGCCAGCGCAGAGCTTACAGATATTCCGGACCGTTCGCTGCATCTGCTGGTCGGCCCCTTCATGGAAGCCTGGGCGGCGGCTGCGCAGGGCAATGCCGATGCAGCCATGGCGGCGCTGGAACCGCTGTCAAAAGACGACAACTTCAAGGCCACCTATGCCTTCCATGCGGCCATGGTGAATGACCTGCTGGGCCTCAATGACGCGGCTGCCACCTTCTATGCGGAAGCCGCGGCATCATCCGGGGGCCTCACCCTGCGTGTTGTACAGATGTACGGTAATTTCCTCGAACGTCAGGGACGGCGTAACGAGGCAGAAGTCGTCTATAACAAGTTGCTGGAACCGAATGCCGACAACAGCATGCTGGTTCCGCTCTCGCTGCGACTGGCGGCAACCGATGTGCCGGCACCATTGCTGCAATCTGCAACCGATGGACTGGCAGAGGGCCTGTTTTCCGTCGGAAGTTCACTTCGCCAGCAGGGTTCACAGGATTTCGGCCTGATCTTTGGCCGGATGGCGCTGGAACTTCGCCCCGACTTCGTCATGGCCCGACTGCTGGTTGCCGATATTCTGGAGCGACAGGACCGGCTGGCCGAAGCCAATCAGGTCTATCAGGGAATTCCGGAAGACTCTCCCTTCCGCTGGTCCGCCGATCTCAACCGCGCCCAGAATATGGCCGACCTGGGCGAGGTTGAAGCATCTGTCGAAGAACTGGAACAGCTCGCAGCCACCCGTCCGGAACGGTATGACGCGCTGGTCACCCTGGCCAATGTACTGCGGCAGGATGAACAGTTCGAAGCCTCGGCCAAGGCCATGGATCGCGCCATCGAACGGATCACCGAAATCCGGGAAGAACACTGGCGGGTCTTCTATTCCCGTGGCATTGCGCTGGAACGATCAAAGCAATGGGCCCGCGCCGAAGCGGACTTCCTGAAGGCGCTGGAACTGCAACCGGAACAGCCCTATGTGCTGAACTATCTCGGCTATAGCTGGGTCGATCAGGGCATGAACATCAAGCGGGCAACCGACATGATCCAGCGTGCCGTGAAGCTGCGGCCGAATGACGGCGCGATTGTCGATTCCCTCGGCTGGGCACTCTATCGGGTCGGCGATTTCCCCGGCGCCGTCAGGCAACTGGAACGGGCCGTCGAACTGATGCCGCACGATCCGACGATCAATGACCATCTGGGCGATGCATACTGGCGGGTTGGCCGCCAGCATGAGGCACGCTTCCAGTGGCAGCGCGCCCTGTCTCTGGAACCGACGGAAGACCTTCTCGACGTCATCGGTGAAAAGCTGAAGAACGGTCTGAAACCGGTTGAAAACACGCCCGCCAAGGATGGTTGATTCAGCCTTGGTTACGGAATTCGCCGCAGCAAAGATCAATCTCTGGCTCCATGTAACCGGTCGCCGGGAGGATGGCTATCACCTGCTCGACAGCCTGATCGCCTTTGCCGGGGTTGGTGACCGGCTTACCCTGACCCGTTCTGACGATCTGTCCCTGAGCCTTACCGGACCCTTTTCAGAAGGGCTGACCACGACCAGCGACAATCTGGTGATCCGGGCTGCCACGCTGCTGGCATCGGAAGCCGGCATCCGTCCGGCGGCGGCCATTACGCTGGAAAAAAATCTGCCCGTTGCCTCTGGTATCGGTGGTGGTTCTGCAGATGCTGCGGCTGCAATTCGTGGTTTGTCGAAACTCTGGAATCTCAGCCTCCCGACAGAAGTCACCGCCCGGATTGCCCTTCGTCTGGGCGCTGACGTGCCAATGTGTCTGGCCGGACAGGCCGCACTGGCCAGTGGTATCGGTGAAGTGCTGCATCCGGTCGGCCAGATGGCCCCGGCCTGGCTGGTGCTGGTCAATCCCCGGGTTGCGATTTCCACACCGGAAATATTCCGGCTACGCGAGAACAGCTTTACGGATATCACGACACCGGCCGCCGGAAAGCTGGCCACGCTGGCAGACCTGACCGCCGCCCTGCGCGAGCGCCATAACGACCTGCAACCTCCGGCCATCCGGCTGGCACCGGTGATTGGCGAGGTGCTGGAACGCCTGCGCGGTCTCAGCGGATGCCAGCATGCCGCCATGTCCGGAAGCGGGGCAACCTGTTTCGGGTTGTTTGAAGACCGGCAGACCGCAGAACAGGCGGCAGGCAGCCTGTCCTCAGAGAATTCCAAATGGTGGTCTGCTGCGGCTCCCCTGCTGTCTGACGCAATTGCTCAGCAGACTATTGCAACAGCGCTTTCAAAGCCCTAAAACACACCCCGCACAGGGGCATGGCCAAGCGGTTAAGGCAGCGGGTTTTGGTCTCGCCATCCCAGGTTCGAATCCTGGTGCCCCTGCCAATCTCCTTATTTTGATGGTCCCGGCCAGCATCAGGGCCCCGCGAGATCAGCTGATCATGTTCTGCTGATAGGCCGCATCCGGCGCGATGCCTAGGCCCGGAAGGTCCGGCAGGGTTCGGACGCCATCGACCACCGGGGGTACATCGGCAAGGTCACGGGCGTAATGCCCGCTCAGGGAAAATCCGCTATGCGCAAGCGGGGCGGGGAAAAGCGTGGTCATATGCAAACCGGCGACCGTACCAATGGCGGTTTCAAGCGGGCCTGTATTGACGCTCTGGATTCCCGCGGATGTCGCAAAATCGACCATTTCCTTCAGCCGGTCCGGGCCACCGGCACGGGGCATCTTGTAGATAAACACATCCACAGCCTCCGCATCGACAAGACGGTGCATGTCCTCCAGCGTCTCCACCGGATTATCCCATGCGGAGCGGATAGCCCCTGATTTCCGGACAGCCGCCATATCTTCAATTGTCGCAATTCCGGTATCCAGCGGGTCTTCGATATAATCAATCCCCAGCGGGGCAAACCGTTCCATATTGGCAAGTGCATCCGGCACCCTTTTCCAGGCGTCATTCGGGTCCAGCCGGAAGGCAAAATCGGGAAACGCTTCCCGAAGGGCAGAAACCCGGGCGAAATCGTGATCGACATCGGCAAAGCATTTGATCTTCAGGGTGGTCATGCCCTGTTTTGCATAACCCTTTGCCTGCGTCACGGCGGCACCGATATCCTGCTCTCCGACCAGTCCGTTAATCGGCACCTGCATCGGCGGCTTCACATCGTCATCTGCCATATACTGGTTTAACGGCTTACCTGCGGCGGCGGCACGTGCCGACAACCAGGCCGTGGCGATGGCACAGCGCATCCGGTTATGCATTTCCCGCTGATCAAGCTGAACCAGAAAGTCGTCATCCTCCGGGTTCAGTCCTTTTGTCAGGGCCAGCAATTCCAGCGCCAGTTCAGCGCCGTTAATCTCGACATGCGGGCCAAAAGCGACTTCACCCCAGCCTTCATACTGGTCGATCATGCAGCGCAGAATGGCACCTGCGCGGCTGGTATGTTCGCCCTTCGCCCAGCGGTAGACGACTTTCAGCGGTAAATCATAGGGGCCGGCGGAAAACATGCTCAACTGTCCTTCAGGGGCACCAGAAGCTCTGGCGGTATATGCAGACGGACCTTGTCGCCTGCCTTGTTGATGGTATGAGATGCTGCCTGCACAGCGACCTGCCGGTCGGCAACAGCCACCACATACTCGACATGCTTGCCCGAGAACGAGGCGGAGACGACCTGACCATCAAAACAGTTCGGTGCGTCCCCTCTGGAAACGTCGGCAAACTGAATATGTTCCGGACGAACCAGCAGCACGTTACCTTCATCACGGTCATTGCCGCTGACCAGCATCGGACCAAAGGGTGTTTCGGCCTGCTGGCTGTCGCCATTACGGGTCAGCCCGCTACAGGGAATAAACTCTGCCTGGCCGATGAACCGTGCGGTGAAAATATGCCGGGGACGAAGATAAAGCTCCAGCGGTGTACCCGTCTCAATCAGATCACCACCATCCATCAGTGCAATACGGTCGGAGAGGCTGAGCGCCTCCTCCTGATCATGGGTGACATAGATTGTCGTCTGGCCAAGTGTTGTCTGCAGGCTGCGCAATTCACTGCGCATCTGTTCGCGAAGCTTTGCATCGAGGTTGGAGAGCGGTTCATCCAGAAGCAGCAGGTCTGCTCCCTTCACCAGCGCCCGGCCAAGGGCCACACGTTGTTGCTGACCACCGGAAAGCTGTGTCGCGGGCCGGTCTTCATAGCCGTCGAGCCCCACCATCCGCAGCGTCTCCAGCACCTTCGGCCGGATCTCGGCTTTCGGCATCTTCATACTTTCCAGTGGAAAGCCGACATTCTGTGCGACGGTCATATGTGGCCAGACCGCATAGGACTGGAAGACCATAGAGATATTGCGTTTCTGCGGTGGCGTGATGAGGCCGGTCTCCCCGTTGAAAACGCCAACGCCCCCGATGTCGATCTGGCCGCTGGTCGGTGTCTCAAGGCCAGCCACACTGCGGAGCGTCGTGGTTTTCCCGCAGCCGGACGGTCCCAGCAGGGTGAAAAACTCACCGGCAGCCACTTCCAGCGAGGTGTCGCGGACAGCAAGGTGAAAGCCGCCCTCGATAGGGTAGGCAACCTGTAGGTTTCGGATCGATAACATCTAGACGGCCTCTCTGCCCGAGGATTTGCTGCGACTTGCCATAATTTGCCACCCCGCCACACAGATCAGCATGGCAAACACCAGCCAGACTCCGATGGCAGCAGCCTTGTTCGGCTCTCCCCCTGACCAGTAGCCCCATAACAGAACTGGCAGCGTGGTATTGTTCGCGCCCTTCAGCAGCAGGGCCGATGTCAGCTCCCGCATGCAATGGGCCAGCACCCAGATCCAGACGGCGGCAATAGCCGGGAAAGCCAGCGGAATGATGATCCGGCGCATCCGGCGCCACCAGCCGGCACCACTGGTCTTTCCGGCATCTTCCAGATCGGCATGAAGCTGAATCATGACCCCGTGTGTGGCGCGACTGCCGAACGACAGATAGTTGGTGGTGTAAGCGATCATGATGATCCAGATCGTGCCGTAGATCGGAATGAAATTGATCGTCAGATAGACATAGATCAGCCCGACGCCGATCAGCGTGCCGGGAATGGCGATCGGCAGGAAGGAAAGCGCGTCGATGATCTTCCGGCCCGGTGCCTTCGACCGGATCACAACCCAGGAAACCAGAACCGACAGCAGCGCCACCGCCGTGGAGGCGGCCAGCGCAATCAGTACACTGTTGATCGAGGATTGTACCGCCCGCCGGTTAGAGAAAAAGTCGATATGATTGGCCAGCGTCGCCTTCTCCAGCATATCCAGCGAGACCCCCGCCTGATAGGGCATCAGGCTGGTCCAGATCAGGATTGCGACAGGGGCGGCCACCGCCAGCAGGAAATAGATGGCGATCATTGTGAAGGCGGGCCAGCGCCATTTGCCCAGCGCCACGGACCGGGGCCGCCAGCCCTTGCCGGTCACGGTGACAAACTGGCCCTGCAGGCGGGTATAGCGCTGATAGCTCCAGGCCAGTGTCAGGACAATCACCAGAAAGAAGATCGCCATCGCGCTGATCAGGCCATATTCAGGCAGCCCCCCGGGCGCATCATTGGCAAGATAGACCACCTGACTGGACAGGACGAAAATCCCGACGGGCATACCGATGGTTCCCGGAATATCAAAAACCAGAAAGCCAACGATCAGCAGAAATACCGCCGCCGCCATGATGGTCGGGGCCAGCAGAGGCAGGAAAATCTTCCGGATGGTGGTAAACAGCCCGGCACCACTGGTGAAGGCCGCTTCCTCCAGACTGGGGTCCATGTTCCGGAAGGCGGGTGACAAAATCAGGAAGGTCGAGGGAACCAGAGCCAGACCCTCAACAAAAATCATCCCGCCCATGGAATAGATATTGATCGGTGCTGAATCGAGATTGAACAGATAGATCAGCAGATCATTGATCGCCCCGGTACGCGGACTGAGCAGCATCACCCAGCCGATTGCCATCAGCACCGGTGGCGTTGCCATCGGCAGAATGACCAGTGCCCGCACCAGCCCCTTCATGGGCAGATCGGATCGCTCTACCAGCCAGGCAATCAGCGCCCCAAGTGACAGCGCCATGATGGCGGCACCGAAGGCAAACTGAACCGTATTCCCGACCAGTTCCCAGAATTCGGCACTGAAATAGACGTCGCTGTAATTGGCGGTCGTCCAGCCCTTGTCGGACGGGAAACCGGTCGGCTTGAAACTGGAAATCAGCACCAGCGCCAGCGGCACCAGTACCAGCCAGGCCAGCAGAATCCCCAGCGAGAGCGAGGGGAGCCATCGGGCAAGCCGCCACCGAAGTGAAAGGCCTGCCCGGTCGTCTGGCACAAGAACGGCGTCCGTCATTTTCTGGTCACTTCACATCCGGACGCCGCAGATCAGGGGTTCCCTTACCGTGCCGCCCCGGCAGAGCCGAGGATCTTGTTGAACACAGCAAAAGTCTCCTGATATTTGTCGGTTTCTTCTGCCGGCCATTCCGCAACCTCGGCATTTTTCACCAGATCATAGGTCTTAGTGCCTTCCATCAGGTGGTTGCCGCGACTGGTTGCCCCTTCATAGGCCGCCGCACCTTCCGGTGTCGCCAGCCATGACAGGAACAGCTTCGCCCCCGGTGTATTACGCGCACCCTTCGTCATTGATGTGTAGATGGTATGCATCGGAGCGGGGTCGAGCGCGATGCGCTTTACCGGTGCACCCGCGTCCATCGGCGGCTGTGCAGTATGGAAAAAGCCGATGGCAATATCGACTTCACCGGCACCGACCTGCTGAGCCAGAGGGAAAGTGGATTTGAACAGCAGCGGCTGAAGCTTCACATATTCTTCCAGTTCCGCCTGGGCCTTCTCGACACCCCAGACTTTTGCCATCTGGGTATGTGCCCCGGCGCGAACCCAGCTGCCCATGCGCCCCTTCCATTTCGGATCATTGATATCGTCCCAGCCCTTCGGCTCGTCAGCCGGTTTTACCCGGTCCGTATTGATGATGATCACATAAACAGAGGCCGCAATCGCAACCGTGAAATCAACCGGCGTCAGTTTCTTCGGCACACCAAGCGCCTGCCAGTCGGCAGATTGCAGCAATGAACGGTCATTCATCTCCCAGGCCTGTGCCGCGCCTGTCGTCACCAGGTCGCCAGTATAACCCTGCCCCTGAACTTCCTGAATGATGCGGCCCGTCATCTTGTTGCCGCCGGCTACCCGCAGATGCTGAACCTTCACATCCGGATAACGCTCGTTGAATTTGGCGATGACTTTCTCGATCTGGTCTTCCTGGGAACTTTCATACCAGACAACCGGATGTTCGTTTGCGGCAGCTTCCTTGGCGAGGTCTGACAACATGTCAGCACTCGCACCAGTCGCTCCCAACCCGGCAGCGGTGACCAGAGCAGCGCCAGCGGTAATCAGTTTACGAAAAGTCTGCGTGATAGTCATGACGTCCTCCCAAACGTATTTTGAACATTATGCATGCAGTTATTATAGCGTGAAACCATAATTGTTGGTTTTTTGCACAGAAGTTCGCACCTATGCATGCAATTAAGGCAATCCGGTCAATTCCATTCATCTCATTCCGGGCTTATCCCTCCTGCTGGCGGGCCTCAGATGATAGCGACATTGCCTTCCTGTCGTATAGCCCTATTGAAAAACAGCATAGCCCGGACCGGCAGCAGCGTGAAACGATTCCCTAAGCAGCATATCAGCCGCGCAGCGCTAGCTGATAACCGCTGATAGTGCGTTTTCCTGACGACCAAACAAAAAACCCCGCTGAAGTATCAGCGGGGTTTTCTGCAGGAACCTCTAAAGGTTCAGATTAGTGAACGTCGGCCCAGATACGGCGCTTCGTTACATAGGCCAGGATCGTGAAGACGATCAGGAACAGAATCACCTTCCAGCCGGTCTGCTTGCGCACTTCCAGTTCCGGTTCCGCGGCCCAGTTCAGGAAATGGCTGACATCCATTGCCAGCTGATCCAGCGTCGGCTTCGGCTGACCGTCAGCATAGGTGACGATTTCATCCGAAAGCGGCGGCGCCATGGCAATCTGCTGCCCCGGGAAGTAGCTGTTGTAGTGCATACCGGAACCCAGCTCGACACCTGCCGGCGGGTCCTTGTAGCCGGTCAGCAGAGCATGGATATAATCCGGTCCGCCAACACGCGCCTTGGTGATCAGCGACAGATCAGGCGGCAGGGCACCACCATTGGAGGCCCGTGCGGTCTGCGGATTGGGATAAGGTGACGGGAAACGGTCCGAGACACGGCCCGGCCGGTCAAACATTTCCCCATCGTCATTCGGACCATCGGTCACCTCATATTCGGAAGCGAAAGCCTTGGCTTCTTCTTCCGTATATCCGAGAGCCGTGAGATGACGGAAGCTGACCAGCCGCATCGAATGACAGGCTGCACAGACTTCCTTATAGACCTGATATCCACGCTGCAGGGCGGCCTTGTCATAGGTGCCGAACAGGCCGTTGAACGACCAGTCCATGGCCGGCGGATGCGCGGCATCACCGGCTGCATAAGCATTCCCACCAAGGCTGACGCCGGCGACGAAAGCAAGTGTCGTGACAAATTTACGCATTATGCTTTCTCCATCGGCTTGGCAGCGGCGGCGGCAGAGGCTCCGGCGCCGCCTCCTTTCAACACGGATGCTGAAATTGATTCCGGCAGGGGCTTCGGTCGTTCGAACCAGCCAACCAGCGGCAGGAACGGAATGAAGTAGCCGAAATACATCAGGGTCATGAGACGGGACAGGTCGACATACTGGAACCAGCTGAGGCCCAGCACCGGTGCATCCGGTGACTTGCCACCGCAAATTCCGAGAATGATGCAGACGACGACGAAAACCCAGAAGCCCAGCTTGAAGACCGGGCGGAAACGACCGGAGCGGACCCGTGATGTGTCCAGCCAGGGCAGAACAAACAGGATCAGGATCGAACCGAACATCAGCAGCACGCCGCCGAGTTTCGACGGCACGGCACGCAGGATCGCGTAGAACGGCAGGAAGTACCATTCAGGCACGATATGCGCCGGTGTCGAAAGCGGGTTCGCCGGAATGTAGTTGTCCGGATGACCGAGATAATTCGGCGCATAGAACACAAAGGCGGCGAAGAAGATCAGGAACACGCCGAGACCAAACACATCCTTGATGGTGTAGTACGGATGGAACGGAATGGTGTCCTGCTTACCCTTGACCGAAATACCGGTCGGGTTGTTCGAGCCATGCTCATGCAATGCCCAGATATGCAGGACGACAAGTCCGGCAATCACGAAGGGCAGAAGATAATGCAGGCTGAAGAACCGGTTCAGGGTCGGGTTATCAACCGAGAAACCGCCCCAGAGCCAGGTGACAATCGGATCACCGATGATCGGGAAAGCCGAGAACAGGTTGGTGATAACGGTCGCACCCCAGAAGCTCATCTGGCCCCACGGCAGCACGTAACCCATGAAGGCTGTCGCCATCATCGCCAGCAGGATCAGAATGCCGATCCACCAGAGAATTTCGCGTGGCGCCTTGTAGGAACCGAAATAAAGACCGCGGAAGATATGAATGAAGACGACGATGAAGAACATCGACGCACCGTTCATATGAATATAGCGAATCAACCAGCCGAAATTCACGTCACGCATGATGCGCTCGACGGAATCAAAGGCCATTGTTGTATGAGCGGTGTAGTTCATCACCAGGAAGATCCCCGACAGGATCATGATTCCCAGCGTGATGCCGGCCAGCGACCCGAAGTTCCAGAAATAGTTCAGGTTCTTCGGTGCCGGATAGCCGCTTCCGACCGAATGATCGAGGAAGCTGAAGATCGGCAGGCGATACTCTACCCACCGGATGATCTTGCTGTCGAATTGCTTCTTTTCAGCCATTTTTACTTGCCTCAACCAATGCGAATATGGGTGTCGTCAAGGAACGTATAGGTCGGCACGGCCAGGTTCCGCGGTGCCGGGCCCTTCCGAATACGTCCGGACGTATCATAATGCGAACCGTGGCAGGGGCAGAACCAGCCATCAAAGTCGCCCTTGTTCTCACCAGAAGAGGTGCCGAGCGGAATACAGCCGAGGTGGGTGCAGACACCGACCAGAACCAGCCATTCCGGCTTTTCGACCCGCGCCGAATCCGGCTCCGGATCTGGCAGCGTCGCAACGTCAACCGACTGTGCCTCGTTGATTTCATCAGCCGTCCGGTGACGAATAAACACCGGTTTGCCGCGCCACATGACCTTCACCGCCATACCTTCAGCGATGTTGTCCAGTGCGGCTTCGGTTGTCGACAGCGCCAGCGTATCGGCCGCAGGGTTCATCGAATCGACGAACGGCCAGATAGCGCAAGCTGCGCCAACAGCGCCGGTTGCAGCAGTTGCGAGTGTCAGGAAATCGCGGCGCGTCCCGCTCTCTTCAGAATGTGCGCCGTGTGCCATTTCGGCCATGTCGTGTGCCTCTAGCTTGGTTGCATCTCATGTCGCCCGGATTTTCCGCGACCTGCGTTCAGATGACCATCGTCAAAATAATCAATCAGAACAGGCACGCAGGACGGATCGGCGACAGCTATCCTTCCCTCGCCAGCGTATATCGCAGCTTTTCGGCCAAGCCAAGGATTTTGGCGGTCTTTCAAGGTGATATCCTCATCTGCAGCAAAATTCTGCCACATAGCTGCGGTGATCAGACGTCATCCGCAATTTCTGCCCATTATATCCCCGTCACAGGGTTAACGGCCTTACCAGACCCGCTTTCGGGGTCAAATGTGGATTCTACGAATTGCGGACAATTCCGCAGGTTTTAAGCTGGTTTTCGTCAGAAACCGGGCAAGGTATCTTTAACCTTCATGTCAGACCTTCACTTTCATAAATCCCGGCATCTTCGCCAGTGCCGGGTCGTTACGGCCTGTATTCTGGGTCTGATGCTGCTTCTTCCTGCCAGCCCGGCAATCAGCGGGCAATTGCCGGAACCCGCCGGAGAAATCATTCTCACCGTTACCGGTCAGATCGCACATACCAACCGCGACGGCGCTGCTGATTTTGACATGGCGATGCTGGAAGCGCTGGAAGCAACAGAAATCAACACGAAAACCCACTGGACCAAAGGTGCCTCGGTTTATCGCGGGGTCAGGCTGGACAGATTCCTCAGCTATCTCGGTGCCCGGGGCAAGACACTGAATGCTGTGGCGCTGAATGACTACAGGGTCGTGATCCCCGTTGATACCATGGTCAACGCCGATGCCATCATCGCCTATCGCCAGGATGGGGACTATATGCGCGTCCGGAAATATGGACCGCTGTGGATTGTCGTTCCGGAAGAAAAAAATCAGCCGGTTAACGGGACCTACAGGCTGAATGCCTTCCTTGTATGGCAGCTGAGAAAACTTGAGGTCGTCAATTAATGCTCCCGGCTTTCGCCAGACGTGGAACGCTTCAGAGAATAATTATCTATGTTGCCCTGACCTTGTCATTCGGGGGCATTTTCTATGTCCAGCATCAGGCCCTCCGGTCACAACCTCATCTCGACATTGTCAGGGGACGGGGCGGCTTCTGGAATATCTCTCAGGTTGAATACGAACATCAGCGGCTGATGCATTCACTGTTAAGGATGATTGCCGAAGGCGGGACGGGGCAAGCCGACAACGTCCGGCTGCGGTTTGACATATTCTGGAGCCGCGTCATCAGTCTTGACGGCGAGTTCTTCACGGTCGGCGACCCCACTTCCCAGTGGCAAAGACCCTTCATCAGCCAGATTGTCGGAGTACTTGAAACGATCGACGGCCGGATTCAGAAACTGACGGATGCCGACCGGGATGAAGCAAGGGCGCTTCTCCGGATCGTCAGCAGTCAGGAAGACTACGTTCACAACGCGGTCCTGGCCCAGAATGTACCTTTGTTTGGGAATCAGTTTATCCATCGTGTGGTTCAGAATCTGAAGGACATCGAGCGTAACAACTTTCTGATGTTCGGTTTCTTTCTGGTCGCGCTGACACTGCTGCTGATTGAACTCAGGATCAGCCACAAACGCACCCGGCAGGAACGGCAGGCCAGAAAAACCATTGAGAAAGCTGATGCGGCCAAGGTGACCTTTCTGGCCAACATGAGTCATGAACTGCGGACGCCCCTGAATGCCATACTCGGATTCTCCGAAGTGATGAAGGATGAGATGCTCGGCAAGCTGGGCGTCCCTGCGTACAGGGATTATGCAGCAGATATCCACGGAAGCGGCCATCTGCTGCTCGAAATGGTCAATGACATTCTCGATTTCTCGCGGATCGAAGCCGGTGTCATCGAGGCCAGTCCGGCCCCCTTTGATATCCATGCCGAAGCGGCCCGGACCATACATCTGGTAAGACGCACAGCTTGGGAAAAACGACTCCGGGTCAGCCTGAACTGTAACTGGGAACCCGAAACGACAACCTGTCATCTGAACGCCGATAACCGGCTGATCCGTCAGGCGCTGCTTAATCTCATTACCAATGCCATCAAGTTCACAACTGAGGGCGGCTGGGTTGACGTCGGCCTGCAGGCGGATCAGGACAAGCTGACTGTCTCAGTCTCGGATTCAGGCAAAGGCATCTCAGCCGAGAATGTGGATAAAGTCACCGATGCCTTCTTTCAGGTAAATGGCGTCATGACCCGCCGGGAAGGCGGTGTCGGACTGGGGCTTGCCATCTCAAGATCCTTCGTCGAAGCCAACGCGGGCCGTCTCGAAATCACGAGCAAGGTCGGTGCCGGCACCGCCGTCCGCATGATTTTTCCTTCCCGACTTGTGGTCATGGCGGATACAAACACTTCTGTCCCGGTCAGCGGACCGGCTCCTGCAATCACACTTCCCGGAAGCTGATGCCCATCTCACTGGCGCTCTATCAACCCGATATTCCTCAGAATACCGGCGCAATTCTGCGCCTTTGTGCCTGCATGAATGCAGATCTGCATATCATTGAGCCCTGCGGTTTCGTACTTGAAGACCGCCGTCTTCGCCGGGCCGGCATGGATTACACCGACCTTGCCCGGATGATCCGCCACCAGTCATGGCAGGCTTTCCGGGAAGCCGGTGTCTGTCAGCGCCTGTTGCTGATGACCACGAAAGGCTCAACAGCCTACCAGACAATCACCTATCAGGATGGTGACTGCCTGTTGCTGGGACGCGAAAGTGCCGGTGTACCGCAGGACGTTCACGACAGTGCGGACATCCGCCTGCGGATTCCGATGGCTGAAGGCCGGCGCAGCATCAATGTTGCAAATGCCGCCGCCATGGTGTTGGGAGAGGCCCTTCGACAGACGGGAGGGTTTCCGGAATGACCGACTATAATGACGATCACAAACAACAGGCCAGCAACTGGTTCCGGAACCTGCGGGACACCATCTGTAATGACTTCGAATCCATAGAATCAGAACATCGGGGACCGATGGATGACCGGCCGGCCGGATCCTTTGAGCGCAGCCCCTGGACAAAACCCGCCGGGGAAAGTCTGCAGGGTGGCGGCGAAATGTCGATCATGCGTGGCCGGATTTTCGAAAAAGTCGGCGTCAATATCTCGACCGTTTACGGTGAATTC
Source organism: Alphaproteobacteria bacterium HT1-32 (assembly GCA_009649675.1). Lineage (NCBI taxonomy): Bacteria > Pseudomonadati > Pseudomonadota > Alphaproteobacteria > Alphaproteobacteria bacterium HT1-32. Next base: position 862,617 of record WJPL01000001.1, read on the forward strand.
TCAGAAGAATTCCGCAAGCAGATACCCGGCGCCGAAGAAGACCCCAGATTCTGGGCCAGCGGCATCTCGCTGGTCGCCCATATGCAATCCCCGCTGGTGCCTGCGGTGCATATGAACACGCGAATGATCGTAACCACAAAAGGCTGGTTCGGCGGGGGCGCAGACCTGACTCCGATGTTTCCGGACGCTAACGACACAGCCCACTTCCATCAGGCGCTGAAAGCCGCCTGTGACGCTCACGACCCCGCCTATTACCCGCGCTTCAAAGACTGGTGTGATGAATATTTCTTCCTTCCCCACCGGAACGAGCCCCGGGGCGTCGGCGGCATCTTCTATGATCGCCATAACACCGGTGACTGGGACGCCGACTTTGCCTTCACACAGGATGTCGGGCGCGGTTTTCTGCTGGCTTATTCACCGCTGGTCCGACGCCATTGCGGCCGGAGCTGGACGGAGGCAGAGCGCGAACATCAGCTTGTCCGCCGGGGCCGCTATGTCGAATTCAACCTGCTGCATGACCGCGGCACCGTGTTCGGCCTCAAGACAGGCGGCAATGTCGATGCCATTCTGATGTCAATGCCGCCGGAAGTCCGCTGGCCCTGACCACGCATAATCAGCGCCTTGTCCCCTCACCCTCCGGATTGGTCGCCGGGGGGAAGTGATCGAGAGTTCGTGTCTCGCGGAAATAATTCAGGGTCCAGCTCACCGTCGGGAAAGCCAGTTCATCCCAGGGGATTTCATCCCAGTGGAACAGCCCCACTTCCTGCGATTCCGGCCCGGCCTTGATGGTCTTTTCGTTCAGCAGCCGCGCCCGGAACATGATCTGGATCTGGCTGATGCGGGGAATATTGTACATACCGAGCATCTGATCGATCTCGATTTCTGCGAAGGCTTCTTCCCAGGCTTCCCGCGCCGCGCCCTGCTGCACGGTCTCTTCATTTTCCATGAATCCCGCCGGCAGGGTCCAGTAGCCGACACGCGGCTCGATTGCCCGGCGGCAGAGCAATATCCGGTCGTCCGACGCAACGCAGACAGCGCCGGCAACGATCTTCGGGTTATCGTAATTGATGAAACCGCAATCTTCGCACACAAGCCGGTGGCGGTTGTCGCCATCCGGAATCTTGTTCACAACCGGGCCTGAAAGTTCTTTCTTCATGGCCCTAGATTGGCCCGCAAAAGGCCTTCTTACAAGATGCCTGATCGGGGTCCGTCAGGCACTGATATCCAGTACGGTACCGCGCAACCCGTCTGACGATGCCCGGGAAACACGTGCTTCAGAAACTGCGGCACCACGGTCGGCAGCTTCCTGTACGGCATTCGCGATGGCCGCTTCCTGTTCTTTCTGCATCTTCAGTGCCTTGAGGCCGCGAATATTTGCCTTGGTTGCGCCTGTTGACTGTAAAGCGCTGATTGCCTGGGCGTCCATAATCGTCTCCCGTTAAACGGGGCTAGATAGCCCCGAGCAGTGATAGAAAGACGTACCCGCCAGTAGCAACAATCGAAAAATTCATGGCGCCTGTGAGCACGTTATCCAGTGTGATCGCGATTTCTTCGCGGGACGGGAACATGACTGCCTCCTTGATTGCCATGGTGAACAGTACCTGCTCCCCGAACTTCATGATGTGTTATCTATCACAGGCATTCAGAAAAATTTACTTGGTATTAACACTTACCCGGCCGGGTCGGCCTCACCGCTGGCCGCAACCAGCTGGCGCAGTTTTTCATCATCATAGGCCGCATCAATTTCTGCACAGATGCGGTCAGCCTCGCTTTCCAGATCATCTCCGCAGCTGACCGGCGGGGCTTTTCTCCACTGTGCAAGATAGCTGTCGGTGTCCGATGCCCCGGCGCGCATTGCCGCACGGTCAATGGCTTCCTGGAACCGCTCCGGCAACATACGTTTGGCCTTCTCCCGCCGCCCCTGTTTGACCTCGACCATCGACGGAATATCCCGCCAGTAGGTAATCACCAACTGCGCCATGACCTGCCTCCTCCGGCATCTGAAAACTGCCCGGTTATAGCCGGGTTTCTTTCCGAAACAGTACCGTTTACGACGCGATAAAGCCCCTTCGCGCCATCACAAAAATGAACTTTCCGTCTGATTATCCACAACTTTCTGCCTCTCAGACCCTAGCCTATATAGTGGTCCGCAGATATAGTCAGACTAGATATTGTGAAATTGCCGACACGGGGGAACTCTATGGCCTGGACCGACGAGAAAGTCGAAACACTGACGCAACTTTGGCAGAGCGGTAAAAGCGCCAGCGAAATTTCGGCCATCCTTGGTGATGTCACGCGGAATGCCGTTATCGGCAAGGCGCATCGTCTCGGTCTGGCGTCGCGTCCGTCTCCGATCAAACGCCAGCCGAAGGCCGCGCCGGTGGAGCCCATCGGGGTCAAACTGATCGATCTGACTGAACGGATGTGCAAATGGCCTATCGGTGATCCGGCAACACCGGGCTTCCGGTTCTGCGGCAAACCGTCAGAAACCGGCCAGTCCTATTGTGAAGGTCACATGTCGATGGCCTATCAGGCTCCGTCCTCGAAGCGTGATCGCGACCGTGAACGTCAGCGGGCCCAGCGGGCTGCTAATTTCTAAACGATCAATTTCAGTTCGATAAATCCTGACCGCGGCATCACTGCCGCGGTCTTTTTTTATGTTCGCCGCTCACTGTTCCCGGCAGATACCCCAACAATCCATGCCACAGGATCATCAGACCCAGCAGTCCGATCCACCAGTTCTGCCAGAGGCCGAAACTTGAATTCGCAAACACCATCGCCGCCGCCAGCCCTGCACAGTCTGTTCCGCTGACGATCCGGGATGTCGCACGGCCTGCCATGCGCCGGAACAGTATCAGACAGGCCAGAACGAGACAGGCCACGCCGACACCACCCAGTTCCAGCCAGAGTTGCAGCACCTGGTTATGCGGATGCAGCGGCAGCCGGAAATCCGTGAACAGCACCAGTTCATCCTTCTCGGGCGTCAGATAGGTGACATCCACCTTTTCGTTGCCTCCGGGAACAGACCTCGACGCTCCCAAACCCCATCCGGCAACCGGTCGCTCCGCGATTTTCTCCAGAACAAAGTTCCAGATAACAAGACGCCCGATCATTGATGCCGGAATCCTCTGGGTATTCCCGGATTCCGCCGACAGGTCGATACGATCCACAACCTCCTGCAGAACCGGCGGGGCCAGTACCAGCCAGACGGCCGCCAACGCAACCAGCAGCCTCGGCAGAAGGTTGGGCAGCAACATGCCTGCCGCAGCACAGATCATCCCGCCAGTCAGGGCAAGGAACGCCGTGCTGTGACCTGTCCGGATCACGAGAGCCGTCAGCAGGACGACAGCAAGCAGTGCCGCAAAGCGTTGTCCGCGTAGCCAGAGCCAGGCTGAGGCGGGCCAGACCACAAGAACGGCAATCACCACCCCGTTCTTCACAAAAGAAGCGATATTGACCCCACCAAACCCGATATTGATGACATCGCTCCAGGACAATCCACGCGCCAGACGGGTCAGCTGATAGGCAGACAGAACTTCAAACAGCATGACCAGCAAGGCGACCAGCAGCCCTGCTGCAAGTCCGTACAGCATTCGGTCCGCCTCATCCTGATGACAGCAACGGGAAAACCGGAACAACAGGGCTGTAACCCCGGCCAGCACTGCAAACCCTGCCAGGGTCGACTGACTGCGATCCGGATCAACTGTCCAGATCAGGGACAACCCCGCCCAGACGGCAAAGGGTAAGACCGGCAGTATCAGACGACGCCAGCTGCCGGGTTCATGCTTTCGGTGCCAGACGATCCAGCATCCCAGAACAGCCGCGAGTATCATCATGACCGTCATGGCCTTGGACGAAAACACACCCAGAACCGGCTGAACAAAGGCCAGTATCATCAGCAACTGTGTCAGTATCTGATCGGTTCTCCGCATGCTCAGGCTGTCATCAGTTGCTGATAGGCATCATCGGTTCTGTCCCCATAATCCGACCAGTCAAAACCTTTTCCAACCGCCGCCATTGCCGCAGCCCCCTTTTTCAGGCGGCTCTCATGGCTTTCCAGCAATGCGCCTATCGCCTCCGACAATCGTTCAGTCTGGCTCGCCGGAACAGCGATTCCTGCTGCCCCTGACGGATCAACCGTCTCAATTCCCGTCTCCCGCGATGCGATCACCGGCAGGCCCGTTGCCATAGCCTGCAACAGGCTCAGCGGTAATCCTTCCTCAAGACTTGGCAGACAGAAAATATCCGCCTCCTGCAACGCCCTGACAACACCTTCTCTGGGTAATGCTCCGGACAGGTGAACCGACTTTACCGGCAGCCGCTTCAGCAATATGTCCGCCTCCGGGTCTTTCGGGCCAACCAGATGCAGGGCCGCCCGGTCCGCAAACGGGGCGAAAGCCTGCAACAAGGCGGGAAGGCCCTTGCGAACGCCCACCCGGCCAACGCACAGAATAACCGGACGGTCGCGGACCGGCCTCGGTTCTGATGGCGGCCGGAACGCCTCCAGCGAAACACCGTAGGGATTAATGATCAGTTTGTCCGCAGATACTCCTTCCCGAATGAAACTGTCTGCGGCAATCCGGGTCGGGACCGCGATCCGGTCTGCCAGATCATATTCCCGACATTCCCGTTCGATGATCTCGCCCTGCGTCATCCGAAACGACAGCCCCCATTCCGCAAAGGCTTCACTGAGAATTCTCTGCTGGGTGAGGATATGGGTCGACCCGCGTTCGATGACGACTTTGGCACCACGCCCCTGAGCGACCGGGATAGCTTCCAGCATTGCCGAGCTCCAGCCGGTCAGAATATCAATATCAGGCGGCAGATTTGCGGCCAGCCAGCGTCCGAACTGTCGCGAAATGAAACTGTCCGTTCGTCCCGGCAGTCCAAGCCGCTGATGGCCACGCCTGATCAGCTCCAGCCACGGACAGGCCCGAACTGTTGCCTCCGGAGGCAGAAACCGGCGCACAGCGAACTCCGGATAGGTGGTAAAGACTCCGGCCAGACAGCCTTTGCGCCGCAACTGATCCGCCAGATCAAATCCGTGAAAACGCCCGTGAACAGCAACAGCGACTTTCATTCCCTGCCCCTGATGACGGATTGCAGGATATCTTCCAGTATCCCGGCACGCTGTTCCCATGACAGCGCCCTCCGGTCAACCGGACTGTCAGCGCCACTCTTCGACAGGGTAGCCTGCACCAGTTCAGCGACCTCCCCTGCCGTTACGGCTCCGGACAAGGTTACCCCCGCCAGCGCGGCAATATTACGGGCCTCATCTGTTTCCGGCGGTACGGTGAGCACAGGCTTCCCCGCGCCAGCCAGATCGAAAATCTTGTGATGAAACGTCCGGCTACTTTTCACATAGCAATTGACCGCCGCCCCTGACAGTACCTCAAGCCACGCCCCGAGTGGTTGCTGCTCGCGGATATCCACGGTAATCAGCTTTTCAAGCCCGGTCGTCTGCGCCCGTACCATATCCGCATCATAACCGGCATAGCAGAACCGGACTTCCTGTCGGGCCGGCGCCTCCATCTCCCTGACGGCGGCTTCGATACCGCCAATCAGCACTGCCAGGTCTGCCTCATCGTAAACTGCGCCGGTCAGCGTGATTGTCTGTGCGGGAAGTGCCTGTTCCGGATAAAGAGCAGGGTCGATACCGCTGTAGACCACCTGTCCCGGACGGCGGAACCATTCACGAATTGTCGCGACATGGTCGTCGGAGAAAGCCGTGAAAGCGGCGGCATCCCCATAACGTGACGCCAGTGGACGCCGCAAGACAGCCGGGATGAAGCTTTGCCAGTGATCTTTCAGGTCTGCCACCCAGGGACAGGCCGATTCCCCGGCAATATCACGGGCTATCTGCCAGCTTGTTGCATTACCGAACGTCGCCCAGACAACATCCGGCTGAAAGCTCTCCGCCAGTATGGGAAGACAGCGTCGAACGCCCTCCTGCCAGTCGCGATGCACCCCGCCATAAAACAGATAATGCATCGACAGCAGGGCCTTCCCCGCCAGTCCCGGCAACTCACCGCGTCGCGCTTGAGACAACCGTTCATATCCGGCAGGGGCTATATTCAGACAGAAAGGCGCTGACCAGTCATGTTCGGCCAGCCTGTCCGCAAGCACCTCCGGGCATTGACCCCGTTCTTCTTCAGAAAGGGTTTCCGTCAATAAAACCACCTGATGTCCGCGGCCCGCCATCGCACGGGCGAATTCACGCATTCTGACTGCGCAGACATGCGGCTTTTCAGGATGGCAGTGATTTACAAAAACCGCCCGCATCTACCGATGTCCCAACAGGTCGCGCGCTGAGGCGATAACATCTTCTGCTGCAATCTCGCGGATACTCTTTCCGCCATCATGTGCACCCGGAACAGCCGGAACATCTGCGGCATATGACTGCGGATAATGAACTCTGTGACCCGCCCCCGCAGGATACCAGACACCGGGTTTGGCACGGGCAGAAAAGACAGCAACACAAGGCACATCAACCGATGCAGCGAGATGCATCGGCCCGCTGTCGACACCCAGAAACAAATCCGCCCCCATCATTGCTGCAGCAGAAAGACGCGGACTTAACTTCCCGCAGAGATTGGCAACCGGGCCCGTCCAGTGGCGGCCATATTCCGCCAGCTTTTCCCTGTCAGAGGCCGCCCCGATGAGAACAAGCGCGAGATCCGGGGAAGCGGAAGTCAGCGCCGACAGAACTTCCTGCCATCTGTCATTACCCCAGTCTTTATCGGCTGTTTTTCCGATGGGAGAAAAGGCGATGAAGCGCTCCGCTCCGATTTCTGCCCTCCGCATCTGCTGAGCAGTTTCCTTTTCATCATCGTGAAGATTCAGATGATGCAGACCCTGCTCTTCGTGACCAGAAAATCCACAAACCCGCATCAGTCTGTCGGTTTCGCGCTCCCAGCGTCCTTCAGCCTGTTCCAGATACAGACGGTCAGAGGAACAGACCGGCAGGCCGGTAACGGCCAATCCGGCACAAATGCGAAAAAACAACCAGTCCCGGCAAACAGACAGGAAGCCATTCGGTTCGCTGAGATAGACAAGCCTGTCAGCACCGGCCCTTCGTAACCGGCCCAGAAGACCGAAACCGGAGGCAAGTCCGAGTCCTGCAGGAAACGCCAGAGAACCTGCAATCCCCGGCTCTCCGTCCAGCAACTGCATCATCGGCGCGGCATTTCTGGCAACCGGTTCATTGGTCAGCAACAGAATATCATGGTCCGGCCACCGGTCCCGTATTGCGGCGAGCAATGGCAAACTGACCACACCATCACCGATGCTGCCCCGGCGGAAGACAACTATACGCTTTGAATGACCCACGATTCCCATATCGCCGCTGATCCTATTCCCGCCAAGGCAGAGGACAAACAGTTTGATCGAAAAGCCCCGTTGGTCGATTATCCCGGCTCACCGGAGGACAGGTACGACGCAATGGAGAAACAGTTTCTAAAAAGCAAACAACTCCGCGTCCTGATTAACGGCATTCACGCCAAAAGTGGCGGTGGTGTTACCTATCTTCAGAACATCCTGCCGTTGCTGGCGGAAGACCCGGAACTGGAACTTCATCTGTTTCTGCACCCGGATCAGTATGTCCTGTTCGGGCTGGTTGATGAGCGGATTCATATCCATCTTATGGATTACAATAGCGGTTTCTTCAGCGCGTTGTACTGGGAGCAGGCATCCCTGCCCATCCTCGCACGGTCGATGTCGGCAGATGTAACCTTGTCACCGGCGAATTACGGCCCCCTATTCGCCCCGGCACAGGTTATCGTTCTGCGCAACAGCCTGGCGGTTGCCGGGCGTGAGACAAGATTGATCAAACGCCTCTACTGGGCCGCTCTTACCCTGATGACCGC